>CAIYPA010000099.1 GCA_903927965.1 uncultured Bacteroidia bacterium
AGAAAAATTAATAAGATATGAACCTGAAAGAGGATGTCAATATAAAGGAAAAGTTAGGCCAGGAGAAAAGTTGACCCGTTAACAAACGATTGGCAAGGCAGGGTTTATGGCTATTTCAACAGCCAAAACCCTATTGTTGCTGAGCGTTCCCAAAGCGGCACATGCATCGCCTAGTCCGGCAGCTCCAACAACCGAACCGGGTGGCACTTGGACAAAACGGACCTAAAAATCTGGATAGATTTGCTAATTTTACGGTAATATAATACGATAGAAATGATCAACCGTAAATATGAACCCGATTTTAACCAATTGCTTAAGGTACTCCACCGTGAAAAGGCCGACCGACCTGTCTTGTTCGAGTATTTTACAAACGGCCCTTTGAACGAATTCCTGGCGGGACGCGTCTTAAATAATCCTTCAAACCTGGAAGAGACTGTCAGACTGATTATGGATGCATTTACCAATGCCGGATACGATTATGTTTCACTGCCATCACGGTATTATGGCGCGATGCGATTTACCACTGCTGCACATGCCCAAAAGTCAACCGTTTCACAAAATGAATCCTTTCTGATTACTGACCGTGCCACATTTGATGCCTATCCCTGGCCTGATCCTGAACAGGGTGATTTTGACCTGATAAACCGGGTAGCCCCCTTTCTGAAAACAAACATGAAATTTATAGCTCCAGGACCTGGTGGTGTGCTCGAAAATGTGATCGACCTAGTGGGCTTCGAAAGGTTGTGTTACCTCCTGTTCGATGACGAGCAATTGACACAGGATATTTTTGATGCTGTGGGTTCCAGGTTGTTACGGTTTTATGAAATTGTCTCCGCGTTTGAACCTGTTGGTGCATTGATCGTTAACGACGATTGGGGTTTTAAGACCCAAACCATGCTCGATCCCGGATCGATGTACCGTTATGTTTTTCCATGGCACAAAAAAATTGTGACGGCTATCCATTCCAACGGAAAACCTGCCATCCTCCACTCCTGTGGAAACCTTGAATCGGTAATGGATTACCTGATCGACGGACTCGGATACGATGCCAAACATTCGTGGGAAGATGAAATTTGCCCTGTTGAAACTGCATGGCAAAGGTGGGGAGATAGGATTGCAATTTTAGGTGGCATAGATATGGATTTTCTTGTCCGAAGCACACCCGATGAAATCCACCAACGTGCTGTTAATCTCTTAAATATGACGAATTTCAAAAGTTATGCCCTGGGATCTGGCAATAGCATTCCTGCATTTGTCCCAACAGAAAACTATCTTGCTATGATAGGGGCGGCACGGGAAATACATTGAAATAATTAGAAATATATTGAAACAGGAATTCACTTCGTGAAGGTTGCCAGCCGCCAGTTGCCAGTAGCCAGCCGCATGATTTAAAAAATATCCAAATTTGATCGTTGTAGCGTCATTTCTTTTTGTAAATTCACCCGATGGTTATGGAAATCACAAGAACAAGAAAATGAATTGTTTAAGAATGAAAATCACATATATAGTTGCCCTTTTGTTTTTAACCGGGCAATCCGTTTTTTCACAGCAGCCTGTAAAAACCGCTTCACCTCAGAAAACGCTGGAGATTCCGGACAGCGAAACAATCCCAACTTTGACATTTGAAGGACAAGATTTGATGGAACTTCAAACTGATTCGATTGCCGGTGATTACAATGGGGATGGCAAAACAGAGTTAATGTGGCTCGAAACCCCTCAAGTCGATGGACCTGAAATGGACTGTGTTGGGGATTGTACCAGCTACATCCGGTTTTCAGACCCTAAAATACCCTCCATTGAGGTTAAAAATTGTATCAATGGCGACCTGAAAAACGAAGGTGACCTTAACTACAACAGGACTGACGAAGTTGGTCTCTTGCCCGGATTGTTTACAAGTTGCTGGAACGATTACCATGTCTGGACTTTGATTAAGGGGGAATGGGTCCTTGCCCTTAAACCATTCCCAACACACTGCAACCAATGGGAAAAAGGGATTAAACCTGTTGAAATTGACCCGAAACACAAGGGTTTTGTGATCATCAATTTCAGCACCAATGATGGAACTGATATCCTCACCGAATCAACATCCGTTAAAGTTCTTCGATAGAAAAACCTTACTCAAATTCCATATAAATGGGCAGATGGTCCGAAATATCCCTGGCTTTATCGATAGATGCAAAGAGCTTATAGAAATGCTCAACACCCGATTTAACGAGCTTTATCTTTTTTGGATCAAAAAAGAAGTGGTCGTATTCTGAAGCCAGGCAATCATTGTTTAAACACTTCATCTTTAGCGAAGTTTTCTGCCCCGTAAAAGCTGTAGTATAACCCAGTTTCTTTAAAGGATTAAAGACAGTATTGGTTTGGGGACAGTTAAAATCGCCACAAAAAACAAGGTTTAAAGAAGGGTAAGCTACTGGCAAAAACTTAAACCATTTGATATCGGTTTCGGGGATCTTGGCTTTTGGTTTGGCATGAAAACAGGCTATTGTAAACTCCTTTCCATCTTTTTTAAAGGTTGTAAAATAGGGTTCCCTATCAATTTCTGATGCGTAATGACCATCCAGCCAACTTTTCCCAATCCGGACAATGGATTTCTTATTCCAAATAAAAGCATATCGTTCAGATGAATGGCCTGTTTCGCTGCTTGTAGGGTCACTGATCGCATAATCCCAGCTTTTTCCCTTTCGGTTCATGTTGTCAACCAACCGTGCAATAGCTTGCGCCCCACCCGGACTTGTGGTAACTTCCTGAATGGCAATCACATCATATTTATTGAGGATAGAGGCAATAAAATCAATTTCAGTATCACTTTTTGAGATCCCAAAGTCCTTCAAATTCCATGAACAGATTGATATTGAGCAAAATGAAAATTCGAAACAAAATAGGAAAAGGAGAGCTAAAACAAAACGGGTACTTTGGGGATGGTTTAAGAATTTCATACTTATTATGATTGAAATGCTGGATACTTTATTCATGAATCTTATTTGAGATTTCAAATCTGAACCTTCAGACCATACTTTATAACATTAAGGTCCCTATGGGATCGAACTTAAAAACCGACAGATGGAATCCACTTTTCTGCGGACGAACAGGTTCAAACCTCCGATTAGGTGACCAAAAAAATGAGACGGGCAGCCAAAAAAAGCACGCTCTGCCGGATTTAATAATTATGAATTAAACATGCGATCCCAATATCATCCCCGTTATCATGGGCACAAGCCAAATCAGCCAAACAACAAGGCTGAATTTGTGAAATTGCAGGATCATCGACTCATTTTTCCTGACAATGACCATGGTTGCCCAAATGGCATGGAACAACATCAGGACAATGGCCAGCAGACCGGTCAGGCCATGGAAATTGAACTGGATCAACGAACCCGACATGATCCCCATGGCTCCGGTCCCGATCGTATCGCACGTAAAACCGGCCCAGAAAACCGGAAGGTGCCAGGCTTTTAACCGTTTTTGGATTTTCTCGGCCCAAACACCAATAGTATATAAAACACAAGCAACCGAAATAAACAATATAGCAATCATCAACATTTAGTAGCCCCTTCTTTTTCTTATTTTCTTAAAAAAATATCGTCCAATCCCTTAATATATGCCTTCCCGTCTTTGCCAAAATTCCAGACATTTGATAGTTCCCTTATTTGTGGCAAAGATGTTTTTTTTGATTTTATTAGGTAACGGACAATCCTCCTGAACCTACGGTTTGCCAATTGCTTGTCTTTTTTCTCGCTTTGGCAATTTGCAATCCCCACAATAGGCGTTTTCCTAAGACTGTGGCTCATAATCAGATCATTGCAGACCCACCATCAACCGATAGATAGGTTCCCGTGACATGGCTTGAAAGGCCGCTTGCCATAAAAAGGATCGCTTTGGCGATGTCGTCGGGCATACCGTTGCGCTTCAAAGCGGTACGGTTTGCCGCCATTTCCTGGTGTTCCTTTGGCATCCAACTGGTTGCATCTGTGATCGTCAAACCGGGGGCAACAGTGTTTACACGGATACCGGCACCACCTAACTCCAAAGCCAACGATTTCACAAGCGCATCGACAGCCGATTTGGACGCACTGTGCGACGAGAACCCAAACCCGGGATGCCTCGACAAACCACTGGATACTGCAACGATTACACCACTCTTTTTAGCCAGCATTCCTGGGATCACAGCTTTGGAAGAGTTGTAAAACGATTTCATCTCACCATAATATTTGTAGGAAAACTCCTCCCATGTGAGTTGCATAAATGGGGCTACCTTGAAATGGAGCCCTGCATTGATCACAAGTATGTCAACATCGCCAAACGTACTTTTAATCACTTCCATCATTCTTTCCACCTGTTCAACTTCGGTGACATCGGCCTGTACTGCAAAGGCTTCGCCATTTTGGGATCTGATCTCGTCCACAACGCTTTGGGCAGCACCCGCATTATTGCAATAATTGACAACAACTTTCGCACCTTCGAGCGCAAAAAGTTTGGCGGTTTCGGCACCAATCCCACGGCTGGCACCCGTAACAAGGGCAACTTTGTCTTTCAGTAACATAGGGTTAATTTTTTAATGTATTATAAATTAATTATTTAATGTCTTTGTCTTGTTCTTAACGTAATCGCGTTGGCCACTTTCCGCTCGCCGGCATGGTCCCATTTTTTGTTGTCGCATGGGTAGTTGACCACACCGTTATCGGGATGGTTTGCAATCCACAATGTTGTGGAACCGCCACCGTCGAGGTTGATCCCATCGGTTGACTTTAACCATCTCAGGACATTCCGCAATTCAAATAAACTCATTCCGGCGGCATTTTCATGTCTACCATCAACAGTAACCAGCAGCACCCGATGTTTGGAGGTCAATGCAACTGCACTCCTGGGATGTCGTGTGACGTTAAATGCATTTGAATCAAGTTGTTCTGGTTTTGTCTCAAAAACAAGGAGAGGGCCCGACTCCATGATATCCTCACCATTCAGATGTGTTTCCCAATCTTCTGTTCCATTCCATTTTTCGATTTTCAAGTCTTTGTCCGAAATTGAAATTGCGGCTTTCTGGTGGGTAAACCTTGCGCCGTTTTGCAACTGGTTCTGGTGGACAACGTTCCCATCGGTTTTGATATAATCCACCGACCCACCTTCCTTGACATTGAAAAATGTGCCGTTCAAAGCGGCCAAAGCACTGGTTTCCTTTCCGATTTCACTGGTCGTTTTAAGAATTTTTCCATTATCGACAACCTCAAATTGGAGCTTCCTGCCTTGTCTGACTTCGAGGATATTGATGTTTTGGTTGGAACCAAACAGGTTGCCCCTGAAAGAAAACTGTTTCCAAACGAACCCTTTGGCTATTTTTTTGGCGTTCCATTTGGTATTGACAAGGGTGATCGAATCATTTTGTGAATAGGCCCCAAAAGTCAATAACAAAAAAAACAGAACCGGAAGGCGAAACGCGAATCGGATAAAGGACATAGAAGTTTGATTATTAATCAATTATAGAATTACTTTAATCTTTGGAAATTGTTTTACCTGCCATTGGCCCCGGTTTCAATGATTGTATCTCGTCAATGTGGATCACAACCACAGCCTTGGGTTTGGGCATGCCCATCTTTTGCGACATTTCGGCTGCCCTTTCATAAAGTTCACCTTCTGCCAAAACTTCGGGTTTCCCAAGAAAGCGGTAGCCATCCAAAATTTCCCTGTTGACGATCCCGACTGCCACCCTTGAGCCATTCAGGACATTTTTATAGGTCGCCCCACCTGTGCCTTCGGTAAAGATCAATGCGTTGTCGCTGAGTACCCTTGTTGACCGCTTGGGTGCCACATTCGGGTTCCCTGCTGCATCGACAGTTGCAATAAAACATTGCTGCGTAGCGATCATCTCTTTCATTTCGGGAGTCAAAGTTGCCATAATTGTAAATTTTAAAGGATTATTAGCGCAAATTAAATTAAAAATAGGTGCATTGCAATAATTTCAGGCACGAAAAACCACTTTATGATAAAAATAGCCGCAAACCGATGTTTTGATCCATTTTCATGGATAATAGGACACCTGGAAAACCTAGGTGATCCTTTCGTTTACCAGATACTTTGCCATAGAAAAACTGCATGTAAAAGCCGGGGAGACCGCATTCAAAATATGCAATGATTTGTCATCCCCCTCGACGATAAAATCCATTTCCAGTTTTAACGTTTTATTGTTGAGCAACTGAGCCCTGATGCCAGGTGCCAGCCATTCGTTGTATAGTTCTGATTTACATTCCTTTGATAATTTTTCAGCCAGGCTCACAAAATATTTCCGGTTGTACTTCCTGATTTCGAAAAAGACAAGCCTCCTGAAATTAAAAGAATTGGTAATGAATAATTTGGCTTCATAATAGAGGATTTCAACAAATTCTTTAAGGTTGAAATTCCTGAAGCCCTTGTAGTTTTCCCTCCAGAAAGCAGGAATCGAAGTTGGCCCGATTTTAAAATGGTTGTGCGAAGTTACAGTATAATGTACCCCTAAAAAGGGATTCAGCAAATTGGGTACCGGATAGATATTGGTTTTGAAAGGAATGTCTTTCCCATTGTATTTCAGGTAGATCCCTTTAAACGGGATGATCGTAAAGTCTTTTGAATAGCCATAATCGCGGGCAATGACATCGGCATAAAGTCCCGCAGCATTGACCAGAAACAAAGCTTTGAATAGTTGCTTGTTGGTTATGATCAATCCGTCCTTCGTCCTAATGTACTTTGTATCAAAATAGAAATCAACGTTTTCGTTGATCAATATCTCCTTGAGCTTTTGGCAGACCTCGATCGGGTCAACACTTGCAGTGGTTGGGGAGTGCAATGCTTTTTTGAAAGTCCTTGAATTTGGTTCAATAAGGTCCAATTCCTGTTCGTCGATCAACCGGAGATCGACTCCGTTTTGCTTGCCCCTCCGTTCAAGTTCGTACAAACTTTCAAGTTCAGCTTCGTTTCCCGTGACCACAACTTTCTGACATGGATTGACATAGATCCCGTTCACCACGCAGAATTCCTTCATCAACCTGTTCCCCTCGACAGTAAATTTTGCTTTTAAGGAATTGGAGGTATAGTAAAACCCCGCATGAAGGACACCGCTATTGCGGCCACTTGCATGTTGGGCGACATCCGATTCCTTTTCGAGGATGGCAATTCTCTTTCCCGGATATTTCTTCCGAAGCTCATAACCGATCGCCAAGCCCATAATTCCGGCCCCAACGATCAGATAATCATATAGTTTTGGATTTTTTACTGAGTTTTCCATTCAAAATTACCAGGTTAAGATTTCAGTAGCTTGATTAATAAGTATATTCGTTTGGGGTAGAAAGGCTCTTTGACGGATTAATTCTTTCCAGACAGTAGGATGAGAATGACTTAATATTTCGAGCTTTAATGTATCAAGAGCTTTTTGTTTTTCAATTTCAAACGAAGATGTTAAATTAATATTAATCTCGCCTCTAGCATTAAATATCAAAGTATTAAAGTCAGGAGCGTTCTTTAAAGCCACATACTTGGTAAGTTCAGAAAAGTACCACCTATGTGCGGCTTTTCGTTGCCTTACCAAATCTGCCCGTTCATTTAGCCCAAGCAATTCTTTCGTATATTTGGCTTTTTCATAATCCCGACCAGAAGTGTTCCTTTCTATAAATATATACTGTTGATTAAGAATGTCCAATTCCAAAAATGACATCGGGTCTTCTAGACGCTGATTGATAAAGACTGCATCATCATTGGAAGGAATAATATAAACGTTTGCTTGAGGGGTTATATCTTGAACTGTTGCGGACCCACTAGGATTAAAAATCATAAAATTTTCACCTTTGTAATGTGTATTACATCTTCCACATGCAAACACATAGTTTGTCCAGACAAATGCCTTTTCAGGATATAGTCGCTTGGGATAAATGTGTTCTATATCTGTGGCTTCATTGTGTTCACAGTAAACACATATCTGGACGCCAGAACACATATCGGTTAAAACTGATTTTACATCTGCAAAAGCTAATTTCGCTGCAACACTGCCTGTTTTGCCGGCCCATTTGGTTTTTGCTTTTTTTGTTTTTGCTTCATAAGTTAACTCGCTGTCGATTTCGGTTTGAGCAGTTGCTAAATGAGCCAATGATGCAGACTTGAGATTCTTAGAGTTCAATTGTATCATCTGGAGGGAATAAAGTTTGTAAATGGGTTAATTCGTCCTTTTCATCAGTATTTAGCTCAACAACTCTTTTTTTATTGCCCAGTACCACAAGCCTTTCTTTTTTTCTAACTGCCTCAATAGCTATCGTTATTCCTTTGCCAAAAATAGTTGTACCATAAGCATCCAATACATCTCCGTTAATCAATGAATTTCTATCAGCACCTACAATTTTGCCAGAAGGTAATTCAATACCTGGAGCTGCTAATCTCCATATACTGCCGTTCTCACAAGCCCTGCAAACCAATGGACTGTGTGTAGTGACTATAAACTGAATTTTTGGAAAATACTTTGTAAACCATTGTCCGATCCTTGTTTGCCAGGTTGGGTGCAAATGCGCATCAATTTCATCAATTAAAACAACACCTGGGAGATCGATAATCATTTCCCCTTTTCTTATATTTTCGAATACTTTATCTTCATCATAAACCCTGATTAATTGTCTAATTAATTCGAATGTCATACTTAAAATAGACCTATAGCCATCACTTAGCTGATTAACAGATATTTTCATTCCATTTCCATCTTCAAATATTACCCCATCAGAACTAACACTAAGCAGCTTTGTATTGTGGGGTAAAAAATCTTGAGAATTAATCAGGCTCTTTAAATCATTTAAAATTTCTCCCGATTCCTTCCTTTCCAATAACTTGTAGTTCAATTTTACAAGCCATTCAATTGTCTCCGTCAAAGCCACATCCTCACCGAAGGCCGATAAATGGGAACCTAATTTGGGCTGGGAATAGAAAACTTTTGTCCATTCCGGGTTGCCTCCAGCAAATCTGCGGTAAGGTCCATATGCTGCAGAAAACCACCCTTGTCCTCTGCCCCAATTACATTTGAATGGATCTACCTCAGGAGTTTTAATAGAAGATAATTCGACAATCTTATCGATACGTTTAAGTAGAATAATATTAGCTACCAGCCATTTTTTCAATTTTGCCTGTCTGCCAGTATGCTTATCACAATCATGTTTCAAAATATCAAGTCTGATTCGGCCAACCTTTTTATTGTGCCTTAGCCAATCGCTCCAGTCAATTCTTAAACCCAACGCTTCCTCCGGGCCAACTAAGGCCAGTGCAATTGCCTTTATTACTGTTGATTTACCTGCACCATTATCTCCGATAAGTACATGCCATCCAATTGGAGATTCAAATTCCATTCTGAACTCAGAAAGTGATCTAATATCATCAATTATTACTTTTTTAATATACATGATTTCTCAATTAATTTTACCACTTTGTTTTCTCTTTGGTCGTTGTGACTTCGCTATATCGGATTTTCACAACCTTAAATCCACCATGCTTCATGGAACTTCAAAAAATATTACCATCCCTTCTTCTGCCACACCGACACTTCAATAGTATGGTAATTATATTTCCGCTTGTTGATGCGCCTGACAAGGGGCAATGTAATTGTATCGCCTATCTTTGTGAAAGTTTCGAAAAGTAGCAACGCAAGGTCGTCTTCGCCCCAGATCTGTTCACCGGCATCGCGGTGGCCACCCACCCAGTTTCCCTTCTTCGTGCATGTTTCGCTCCAGTCGTAACCAGTGGCAATGATCAACCTGCCACCATGGTTGATCCGTTTATGGACACCCTTCAGAAAATGGCGGGGATCGTACATCTGATCGAGGATATCGTTGATCAATACAAGGTCATAGCCCACAAAAATGGTCTTCATATTCGAGGCATCCGATTGTAGGAAAGTAACCTTTCCGACCAGTTGATCAAATCCCAGTTTGTTGATATTTATTTGGTTGTACGAATAGAGTTCCCCTTCTTCAGGAAATACATAATTGAAACTTCCATTCTCCTGCAACTGGATCGGTACCCTGATGTTCCTGGCTGTGAAATCCAGACCTGTCACTTGATCGAACCCTTTGGCCATTTCCCATGTGGTACGGCCAGTGCGGCAACCAAGGTCCAAAGCATTTTTTCTGTTTTTGCCCGAATATTGGATCGCCAGTTCGGCGATTTGCTTGTAATAGTTGCTGACACCCAGAAAATCGGAGCCGTATTGCGATTCACAATGACGGATCACTTCAGGATCGGTCTCATAAACATCTTTAGGAATCACCACCTCATTGGGCGATTTGACATACCGGAATCCTGCATGTTGGTAAAAATGGCGGCGAAAGGCGTAACGAGCATCGGCAATGGCTTCGTTGCCTGTCGAGATCCACGACCCTCCCTTGATCAGGTTGTGCTTGGTATCGAAAGTTGGCGTCGAAAAGTCGTCGTAAACCGGATGGATCTTAAACCCTTCAAATCCGTTTATGGGTGTTTCGGTCCATTGCCAGACATTCCCAACAAGGTCGTAAAAATCACCAAATTGGAACATGTCAACCGGGCAGGGACTTTGGAAATGTTCCATATTGATGTTCCCCGGAGCTTTGTCCCAAAAAGGTTGATCTGGGATATTCGCATTCCGGTACAATATAAACCATTCATCTTCGGAAGGGAGCCGGATCGGCAATCCTGTCTGTTCCGATTTCCAGTTGCAAAATGCCTTCGCTTCGAGGTAGTTGATTTCGACTGGCCAGTTCCAAGGCATCCCGATCTCATTGAAAACCAACCTCAACTTCCATTCGTCACCCTCTTTGCTCCAGAACAAGGGATGTTGCGCCTCTTTATAAGTTTTCCAATTCCATCCCTCTTCTGTCCAGTAACCCTGATGGTTATATCCCCCGGCTTCGACAAACTGAAGAAATTCACCATTGGAACAAAGGTATTTTGAGGCTTCAAAAGGTTGTACATCCGCTTCGTGAACGCCATATTCATTGTCCCAGCCATAAAGTGGGTCGTTGAAAAGTTTCCCGATCTTTAAAAGTTGTCCGGCAACGGGTATCAACAAATTTTCGGGGGCAGGTGCTGCTTCGGAACAAATATTCCAGCAGTCGATGGGTTTCAAATATTCCAGGGGAACCTGGCGCATCAAAACAGAAGAGGTTTCAATATGGATCCGTTCGTGCTCGATCCCCATCAGGATGATCCAGAAAGGGTTGTCCCAACCAATGGGGAGGTAAAGTGGCATATTCCTGATCAACTGGTCAATGGCTTCCCTGGCTTTGTCACGGTATTCCTTGACTTCTGCAACTGTTGGCCAGTCGTAATGGCTTGTGTTCAAATCGTCCCACGACATCTCGTCAACACCAATGGCAAACATCGACTCAAACCGGGGATCGATCCTCTCATTAATTATCTTGCTAACAATTAGTTTGTTGATAAAGAATGTCGCAGTATGCCCATAATAGAAAATCATCGGATGGCGTAAGGGGTCAGCTTTACGGTACATCGCCGACTGATCGGCAAACGCTTCGAACAACTGTTCGTCAAGGTCAAATGTCTTGTGAAAGTAGTCAAGGATTTCGATCCTTTTTTCTTCAGGTTTACCTTCGTTTAAGATTGGGGTCTTTGTGTTAAAGAGCGATTGATGGTTCATATCATAAGGTATTATAGTTTACTTTGACCGCATGTTTGAAATCAGCGGAATTCAATTTCAAAAGTAAGAAATCATTCTGTTAACTAACCTCAAAAATCCTCATTTTTTTAAACCGATTACAATTTGTAGATTTATTTAATTTTAACCGACAGAAAGATCTTTCCGATTTATGACTCATTATCAAATAATTAGGAAGCCCATCGTTATCCTTACAGCACTATTGTTTCATGTGCTGCTCATTTTTCATTTGCTTTTTTCACCGGTTATTATCGTGGTCGCCTCCCAAAATGGGATCATCAATGCAAGTTTTGTTGCCTTCCTTGTCATATTCTGTTTATTGCTTTTTTTTGGAAGGGCATATTGTTCATGGTTTTGCCCGGGCTGCGGTATCCAGGAAGTCGTTTCAATTTTTGTCAAACGAAAAGCTAAATCGGGCAAAGCCAATTACATCAAATACTTCATTTTCACAATATGGATGGGGTTCATTGTGGTGGGTTACCTGATCAATGGGATCCATCAGGTCGATCTTGCTTTTGGGATAGCCAATATTACTGTCATGCGGAAAATCATCCTTACGGTGGGCGCATTCTTGATCATTGTCCCCCTTACAGCTATTTTTGGTCGGTTTGCTTCCTGCAAGTACATTTGCTGGCAAGCACCGTTTATGATCCTGGGCACTGCAATCCGTGATTATTTTCACCTTCGCGGATTGCGGTTGAAAGTGGTAAAAGAGAATTGCACTAACTGTGGCAACTGCAATATTGGATGCCCGATGGATATCGATGTGATGGCCAAAGTGAAGTCGGGAAATATGCAGGATCATGAATGTATCCTTTGCGGAAATTGCATCGATGGATGTAAACAGAAGGTAATAAAATATAATGTTGAGAGAGATTAATCGACAACATGGTTTTGGTTCATTGGCCATTTGTATTTTTGTTGTTTATATTTCTCCAAAAAGTTTCCTCTTTTGCTCCTTTGTTTACTTTTGCATTCTGGGTGATTCACAAATTGTTGAACGACGTTAAAAATAGATGCAATGCAGACTTTATTCGGCGAAATGGAGGAGAAAAAAGATAAGGTTTTGAAAATCAAGGCGACCGGACAAAAGGTTTTGTCGAAAAACCAACAGTTGTTCAATAACCTGACCAATCGGATCGAATTCCTTGAAAAGGATATTGTCCTTGAAGAGAAAAGGTTGACAAGACTTTTACAGGTTTATAGTAAAAAGGTCCAGCCATTCCAAATGATTATAGCCCAAACAAGATTGGATCTGGCCATGACCATCGACAAAGCGACATTGACCCATAAATTTACCAAAAATCAGTTGTCCAATATCGGCGATACCATCGTCGAGTTGTGCGATGATTCTTTTGCGGAACTGGAACCGACCCCCGAACAGGAAGCGATGTACGACAAATGGGCTGATATTCCGTATAAGGATGAATTGGAGATGGATATCTCTGAAACGAAGGACATGTTCTCGAATTTGATCAATGACCTTTTTGGGGTGGATATTAACCTGGAAGGGTTTGAACCAGGCTCAGAGAGTTTCCAGGACCTTGAGGAAAAAATCAGGGCACAGATGGACGAGGCGCGGCAAAACCAACAACAGCAACAGCAACGGCCACGGAAAAAAACGAAAAAACAACAGGAAAAGGAAGATGCCCTCAAAGCAGAGGAAGAGCTGAAAACGAAAAGCATCCGGAGTATTTATATCACCCTCGCCAAAATTTTGCACCCTGATACAGAAACAGATGCTGAAAAAAAGCTTGAAAAGGAAGAGCTGATGAAAAAAGTGACCGTTGCCTACGACCAGAAGGACCTGACCACTTTGCTGAAGTTGGAAATGGAATGGGTGCACAAAACCTCGGAACACCTTGAAAAACTGACCGAAGACAAACTAAGAATCTACATTTCGCACCTTAAGCAGCAGGTAATGGAGCTTCAGAATGAGCGGATGCAATTGGTTTATCATCCACGCTATGAACCGATTCTCGATTATGTACGCCTTTCGGAAAATTATGCGGTCAACAAGATTTCGAAAGATGGAAAAGAGTTGAAATTAATATTGGATACCCTCAATGAACACATTTTGTTTTTTAAGAGACCTGACGCAAAAAAATCAATCGTAAAGTTCTGCAAGGATTATTGTGAACCGGAAGATGATTATGATGATATTTGGGGCGGCTTTTGAATCTTTGATACTCAATATAACTTGCTGTTAATAAATATAAACACATGAAAATCCCGTTCAGTTTGATCTTTTTTTTCCTATTTCTTGAAGTGTTTGCACAGGAAAAAAAGGAAATCATAGTGGAAACCAATGTCGGCGAGGCAACTGTATTTATCCATGGTGCCCAGGTGACCCGTAAAAAGACAGTGGAAGTGGGCACGGGTAAATCGGTATTGAAATTTGTTGGTTGTTCCCCCTATATGGATTCAAAAAGTGTTCAGGTAAAGGCCAACGGCGATGTGATGGTCTTGTCGGTTAACCATCAGTTTAATTATCAGGACAGCACATCGCGTTCCAGGGAGTTGGTAGAGCTTGGAAAGCGCTTAACGATCCTCGATGACAAACAGAAAATTGAGCACGCCAACCTTGAAATAATCAACGAAGAGTTGTCATTTCTCAAAGAAAACAGGGTCATAGGCGGCAAAAATCAGGAAGTCAGCCTGAACAGCCTGAAAGAGACAGGCAATTTCTACCGCGAAAGGACTACTGCCCTGAAAATGAAGGAAATTGAGATCAACAAGACACTTCAAAATTTAAATACCGAAATTGCCGCAATCGAAAACCAGATCAAACAAATTGGATCAATCAAACAAATACCTGTGAGTGAGGTAATTATAAAAATTGATTCAAAAGTTACGACAAAATGCGACTTTGAACTTTCCTATTTCGTGAACAATGTGGGGTGGAACCCTTCCTACGACATCAGGGCAAAGAGCATCGATGAACCAATCGAACTGATCTACAAAGCGAATATTCACCAAAATACAAAAGAGGAATGGAAGAATGTGAAACTCAGGTTATCCTCTGCCAACCCAAACTCAGGAAGTGTCGCTCCCCAATTGCAGACCTATTTCCTCAACTACAACTCAAGGCCACCCAGGTACAGTAACTTAAGCAACCAGGTTACAGGGCGGGTGATGGATGGTACGACCAACGAGCCTTTGCCGGGCGCGACAATTACCATTCGTGGGTCATCTTTGGGAACTGTCACGGATGCAGGTGGAAATTATTCATTGGCGGTCCCAAACAGCAACAGCGAAATGGTCATCTCTTTTATTGGATTTGAATCCCAAACCATACCTGCCAACAGTGAAGTCATCAATGTTTCACTTCAACCCTCTACTCTAAGTTTAGATGAGGTTGTTGTAGTAGGTTATGGAGTACAAAGCAAATCCGGTTCAATGGATAAAGCGCTGAAAAGCAAGGTTTCTGGAATGAAAACCACGGGTGCTACCAGCATTGCGGTCCCTGTTGTTCAGGTTGAAAACCAAACCTCTGTCGAATTTGAAATCAAAACACCTTATACAATCAATTCCGACAACAAGAACATTTCGGTCGATATTGACCATTACAACCTCGATGTCGATTATGAATATTATTGTGTTCCCAAAGTTGACAAAGATGCCTTTTTGTTGGCAAACATTAAAGATTGGGAAAAGCTGAACCTGCTTGAAGGGGAGGCCAATATCTTTTTTGAGAATACCTATGTCGGGAAATCAATTTTAGATGTGAGGTACGTTACCGACACATTGAGCCTGTCGTTGGGAAGGGATCGGAGTGTCAATGTCAAAAGGGAAAAGATTAAAGATTTGATTACCAGGCAATTCCTTGGAAATAAAAAAGAGGAATCCAGGGCCTGGCAGATCAGTGTCAAAAACAATAAAAAACTTCCGATCCATATGGTCTTATTTGATCAGGTCCCGGTTTCAACAAATGAAGACATTGAAGTGACCACGGAAAATATTTCGGGTGCTGCTTTGAATAAGGAAAAAGGTGAAGTGAAATGGAATTTCGACCTTGAACCAGCGGCCAAAAAAGATCTGGTACTCAAATATAAAGTTAAATACCCTAAGGATAAGGTTTTAAATATTGAATAATTTTATGAATTCCCCATGGCTGAAGCCATGGGGAATTCATAAAATTATTGATTGAAAGCCTCTATAGCCTTCTTTACCGAGCCATGCAACAGTAGCAACCTACGTGCTTCATCTGCCTGGATATTCAGCTCTTCCACAATCATCTGGGTGCCACGCTCGACCAGTTTTTTATTGGATAGCATCATATTGACCATCTTGTTCCCTTTTACCCGCCCCAATTTGATCATGATGGTCGTGGTGATCATGTTTAGGATCATTTTCTGGGCAGTGCCTGCTTTCAAACGTGTGCTGCCTGTTACAAATTCGGGACCAACGATGGCTTCTATCGGATATTCGGTCACTTCGGCAATCCTGCTTCCAGGATTACAGGTAATGCATCCTGTAAGGATCCCGTTTTCGCGGGCATGAACGATCCCACCAATCACATAAGGTGTTGTACCTGATGCTGCTATGCCGATCACTGAATCATTTTTGTTGATATTGAAACCTTGAAGCGATGCCCATGCCTTATCTGGATCGTCTTCAGCGGCTTCTACCGCTTTCCGCAAAGCCACATCCCCACCGGCGATCAAACCGATGACCATACTTTCCGGCACACCAAATGTAGGGGGGATCTCCGAAGCATCAAGTACCCCGAGCCTGCCGCTGGTTCCGGCACCAAGATAAAAAACCCGCCCCCCTTTTTTCATCCTTACTTCAATTTGCTCCACCAAATTCTTGATTTGTGGAAGTGCTTGTTTTACAGCAATATGTACTTTTGAGTCCTCTTCGTTGATGTGGGTAAGCAACTCCTCGATCGACATTTTGTCAAGGTTCTCAAAATTCGATGGGGATTCTGTAACACTGATCTTGGTTTTTGCAGTTGATCTCATAACGCCTGTTATTTTTTGGTAATTTTAGTTTTGTGATATTGTATCAGTCCTTCCATTGGTGCGCGTTCAATTCTTCCCAATTTAAGGTTCTGCACTTCGATTACTTTCCGCAGTTGCGCCTCAAAATGAAAAGCGATACTGCCGGTAAAATGAATGGGTAATTTTTCTATGTCAGGATATTGTAACAAATTCCGGGTGACGAAATCATTGAAACCATTGATTACAAGGTTTTGAATTTCAGGTTCTCCAATGTGTTTGGAAAGAAATTTAGTGAAGTTTGCCAAATAACGGCTTGGGAATGGTTTTTTGTAAACGTTTTCGAGTATTTCTGCATAAGTAGTTTGATAGGTCGCAAAAAAATCATCGATCAATGGCTGGGGCAGTTGTTTTTTAAGGACATCACTGACCAATTTTTTACCCAGAACACCCCCGCTTCCTTCATCACCTAGGATAAAACCAAGAGGCGATACATTTGCCACAATTTCAACTCCATTGTAATAACATGAATTTGAGCCTGTTCCCAATATACATGCAATCCCAGGCTGATCCTGGCACAACGAATAGGCAGCACCCAAAAGATCACTTCCCAAAAAATACTTTTCCGCATCAAGTACTTGCGACAATCCGGCCTTTACTACATTTTGCTTTTCCTCATTGATGCATCCCGTTCCATAAAAATATACGGCATCAAGTTGTTGTGGGACAGAAATCTCACTTCGCAAAATCGAAGCGATGTTTTCACTGTCCTGATAGAATGGGTTAATACCTGATGTGATCATTTTTTCACATTTTCCCGATCCGTCGATCAGGCACCATTCTGTCTTGGTTGTTCCGCTATCAGCAATTAAGATCATTTTTCTTCAATGGTTTTTAAACTTGTATGACAAAAGTACAAATTTTCCAAAATTAATTTTAATTTTGGATTGCAATTTCTGGCTGAATCATAAACTTATTAATCATGAAAATAGCGCAGGTTTTAAAAAGCACCTTGATTTTGATCTTTTCAATTGTAACATTGATTGGTTTTCCACAGTCTGCAAAAATGTCAAGACTGAGTTTAAAAGCTAAAAATCAACTCAATAAACTACACAATCCAATTCCTGGCTGGAGCCATGTGGGACGTACAAAGGTCGATTCGTTTTCAATACATGCCGATCAAAACCGGATGGAAGTTTTTTTCTCCATGCCGCTCTCCTATCTTCCAATCAGGGAACAGGAAGTCGTCCTGGTGGAAAAATCGGTCAAAAATGTACTGGGGCGCAAATTCAGGAAATACAAATTTGATCTTTTCTCCGACCATCATCCGCTGAAAGAGCTGATCCCAAATCCGTACAGGAAAACAATAGCCATAGACAGCAGCAGGATTTCAGGCGGAACAAACGGAAGGACACCCATTGTTTGGCAAGCCGGCAAGGAACCTCCCAAGTCAGGACTTTACAATCAAAACATTGCGATCTGGAATAGCCATGGGTGGTATTACGAATCGAAACTCGACCGTTGGGAATGGCAACGTGCACGGCTGTTTGGTACCGTTGAAGACATCTATACAATGAGCTATGTGTTGCCCTATATTGTCCCCATGCTCGAAAACAGCGGGGCTTCTGTATTTTTGCCCCGCGAACGCGACTGGCAACCCAATGAAGTGATTGTTGATAACGATCGTTCTTCAATTGGTTCCGAATTGACCATCACCCAGGGAGTTGCGGTTGAAAAAATACAAAGTGGGTTTTTATTGAAAGATACCCTGTATTCAGCCGAGAATCCATTCCGCTTGGGAACTGCTTTGAGAATAAAGAACATGAGTCCCAACGAACAGGTCATTTCGTATATCCCATCCTTTAACGAAAAAGGGCGGTATGCTGTTTATGTTACCTACCAGGACAACGAAACCAATTTAACCGATGTTAAGTATTCTGTCTATCATGCGGGAGGAAAAACCGATTTCCTTGTCAATCAAAAGATTGGCGGAGGAACATGGATATACCTTGGGACTTTTGATTTTAATTCAGGAAAACACCCGGAGATGGGAATGGTGACCGTGAGTTGCCCGGGAGGTTCGCAAGGAACGGTCTCATTGGATGCCGTGAAATTTGGCGGTGGGATGGGGCATGTAGCCCGTCGTCCATCCGGGGAAATGGTGCTAAATAAGAAGTCAAGCCAGTTAAATGTCGATAATCAGGTTATTACAAATAATCCACAACTCTATAATTATAAATTAAGTGGCAAAGCAAGTTATCTTGAGGGATCACGGTATTACCTTCAAGGCGCAGGTTTCCCCGACTCTCTGGTTTACAATCCGAACAAGGATAAAAACGATTACAACGATGATTACCAGTCAAGGGGACTTTGGGTCAATTACCTGATTGGTAAACCTTCCGGCCTTGTAAATAACCGCAGCGTTGTTGGGCTAAAAATCCCGGTCGATCTCTCCTTTGCATTTCACACCGATGCCGGTGTTACCCCGAACGATTCGATCATTGGTACTCTGGGGATTTATAGTTCGACAGCCGATAAAGCATTGTTTCCCAACGGGAAATCGAGAATGTCAAGCCGCGATTTATCCGATCTGATCCAAACACAAATTGTTGACGAAATACGGCTTCGCTACAACCCTTTGTGGACCCGGCGCGGATTGTGGGATAAACAATATTCAGAAGCTTATCGCCCCAATGTGCCAGCCATGTTGCTTGAATTGTTTTCGCACCAGAACCTTGCCGATATCAGATTTGGGTTGGATCCTAGGTTCAGGTTCGACGTCAGCCGTTCCATTTACAAGGGTATGCTGAAGTTTCTGGCTTATCAGAATAACCGTCCTTACATGGTCCAGCCTTTGCCAGTTGATCATTTTTCGCTTGAAAGAGTAGGTGACCTTTCAGTAAAATTGAGTTGGCGTCCGGTTACAGATCCGTTGGAACCAACTGCCAAACCTTCAAAATACAAGGTTTACCAACGGCTGGACGAAAATGGTTTCGACAATGGGACGCTCGTATCGGATACGGTTTTGACACTTCAACTTGATCAGGCAGACCACATTTATAGTTTTAAGGTTACAGCCATGAATGATGGCGGGGAAGGTTTTCCATCCGAAATCCTTTCTGTGGGATTAAAGAGCAAAAGTAAAGGCAATGTATTGGTTGTCAATGGATTTGACAGGATTTGTGGTCCTTCCATTTTCGATAATGGTACGACTGCAGGTGTAGCCTGGTGGAAGGACCAGGGTGTTGCCGATAGGCAGGACATAAGTTTTATTGGATTCCAATACGATTTTGACCGAAAATCGCAATGGCTCGACGATGACAGTCCTGGTTGGGGCGCTAGTTATGGCGATATGGAGGGAAAAGTCATCCAGGGAAATACCTTTGATTATCCGTTGATCCATGGCAAAGCCATTATGGCGGCAGGATACTCGTTTGTTTCAACCAGTAATGAAGTGTTTTGCCAACCCGGTTTTGATGTTTCGGGCTATTTTGCTACAGACCTGATTTTGGGGGAGGAACGTGCAACACTTGGTTTAAGGGACAATAGTAGCGTTGATTATAAAATATATACCCCAGGTATGATGTCAAAACTTGAATCAATCATCAAAAACAACGGGAAGTTGTTTCTGTCGGGTTCTTACATTGGATCTGAATTTGGGGAGGTCAACGATACAATTACTGCCGGTTTTGTCAAGGAAAAGCTCCATTTCACCTGGAGGACAGGCCATGCCACGAAAGGTGGAAAGTTTTATGCGACCGATTACGCTACAAAATGGCTCAAAGGAAACTGGAATTTTACCACCGGATATGACCCTAAAATTTATGGTGCCGAGGCTCCAGATGGAATTGAACCTTTTGGTAATAATGCTGTTACCGCGTTCCGTTATGGCGAGAACAATGTAAGCGCAGGAATAGTTTACAATGGTGATTATAAAGTCGTTGCTATGGGATTGCCATTTGAGACGGTTACTACTGACGCTGGAAGGAATCTCCTGATGCAACAAATAATGGAATTTTTTAAACTCAAATAATCTTAAGAATAAGAATATGAAGAATCTGGTTACATGCTTTTTACCCGTTCAGAAGGGATTGGATCTTGATGCGACAATCCAAAATTTAAAAGATTCGGGTGTTGTCGGGAAAATCATCCTTGTGGGTGAAACGGACCTTGATTTTGACAATCCAATGATAGAGCTCATTAATCCCGGCGGTTACAGTTCAACCAAAACCCTTAGGGAATTTTTTGGATATATAACTACCCCATACACATTGCTTTATACAAAATCACTTCCGTTGGGTTTGGGGCAAAATGCTTTGCACCGATTGATGCTGGCTAGTGAAAGTTGTAATGCCGGATTGGTTTATTCCGATTACTATGAACAGAAGGAGGGTGTCCTGAAACCTCATCCTGTAATCGAATACCAGGATGGCAGTTTGCGCGACGATTTTGATTTTGGTTCGTTGTTGCTCTATCGCTCAGAAGCTTTCGTTGAAGCAGTTGCCCGAATGGATGAAGAATTTGAGCTTGCCGGTTTATATGACTTAAGGTTAAAGGTATCGCAAAACTACAAACTGGTCCATTTACCGGAACTGCTCTACACCGAGATGGAATTGGATACGCGCAAATCAGGTGAGAAGATGTTCGATTATGTCGATCCCCGTAACCGCTTCAAACAGATCGAGATGGAAAAGGCTTGTACCGCCCACTTAAAAGTCGTAGGTGCGTGGCTTGCCCCAAAATTTCTGCAGATTGCCTTTTCGGAGGGTCAGTTCGAATACGAAGCTTCCGTGATTATCCCTGTCCGCAACCGCGCCAAAACGATAGGTGATGCGATCAAATCGGTATTGAGCCAGAAAGTTGGTTTTAAGTTTAACCTGATCATCGTTGACAATTTCTCCACTGATGGAACGACAGAGCTGATCTCTTCATATCCTGATCCTGACAATCGCATTGTTCATGTCATTCCCCAAAGAAAGGATTTGGGGATCGGCGGTTGCTGGAATGAAGCCATCAACCATCCAAAATGTGGGAAGTTTGCCATTCAGCTCGACAGCGACGATCTTTACATTGACAATACAGTTGTTCAGCAGGTTGTCGATTCATTTTACGCACAGAACTGCGCCATGGTTGTTGGGTCGTACCAGATGGTCAATTTCAAGTTGGAAGAGATCCCGCCAGGTTTGATCGACCACAAAGAGTGGACTCCAGATAATGGCAGGAACAATGCTTTGAGGATTAATGGCTTAGGTGCGCCACGTGCATTTTACACACCTGTCCTGCGCGAAATTCAGGTTCCTAACGTAAGTTATGGCGAGGACTATGCATTAGGGTTGGCCATCAGCCGCCATTACCAGATTGGCCGGATTTATAACCCTTTGTACCTTTGTCGCCGTTGGGACGAAAATTCAGACTCCTCGCTCGATATCGTTAAAATGAACGCCCACAATTTTTATAAGGATAAGATCAGGACACTCGAATTTTGGGCAAGGCAAAGGGTCAATTTAGTTAAAGATTGATTGGAATTCTTGTAAGAATTCGCCATGAACAAAATGACAAACACATTCATCTTCTTTATTTTAGTGGTAACTCTTTGTTCATGTGACGAACGAAAATTTGATCGGGATGGTTGGATCAATGATGACCCGGTGGATTACAGTAACCGAAGAAGTATGGTGAATGACATCCTTCATAATAAAATATTGGATAATAAGGAGATATCTCAAGTTACTGATTTATTGGGTAAGCCGGAATGGGTTGACACTGCCAAATCAGGTGTGGTAATAAAAATGTATTATATAGTTCAATTATCCTATGGATATGACATTGATCCCAAATTTTCCAAATTACTTGAATTAGAAATTGATAATGGAAAAATCAAAAATGTTAAAATTGTCATGGGAATCGACAGAAGAAGCTACATTGAGAAAATATTTACGAATTATAAAATTGTATCTTAGGCTTATGAAATGAATAAAAACTTAGTGAACCATAAAAATTTAACCAAATAAAACGGTGTAAAAATGGATCTTTCAAATAGGGCGAGACAACTGATCAATGAACAGATCAAGCATTGGGACCTGGCCCATAGGAATTATGAGGGTTTAAAGAAAGTAAAAACCAAATCATTTGATTTTGGTGATTATCATATTGATATTCAATTTAATCCGGAAAGAATTGTATCTTCTGCGGCTAAAATTGATGCCCATTCAATTAAAGCCCGTCCTTGTTTTCTTTGCCAGAATAACCTACCCGCTCAACAAAAAGGGTTGTTGATTGATGGCCATTCTATGCTTTTGGTCAATCCGTTCCCTATTTTTCCGGAACATTTGACCATTCCCAACTTGCACCATACAGACCAGCGAATTACAGGAAATATTGGAGAGATGCTGGACCTCGCTGCCAGTTTAAACGAATTTACGATTTTCTATAATGGGCCAAAGTGCGGGGCGTCTGCTCCCGATCATATGCATTTTCAAGCTGGGATCAAAGGGTTTTTACCAATTGAAAAGGATTTCCTGAACGAAAAATGCTGCAATAAAATATGCACTATCGGGTGGGTTACTTTTTGGCACTGGCCCGATTACCAAAGGGGGATACTCACACTTTCAAGCAAGTTTAAATGGGCTTTAATAGGTTGTTTTACAAATATATACAAACAATTGCAGTTATTGCAGCCCAATGAAGCTGAACCTATGCTCAATATTCTTTTAACATTTGATCACGATGAATGGGTCATGCACATTATTCCAAGAACCTTGCACCGTCCAAAAGAGTATTTTGAAACCGGTGAAAAACAAATCCTGCTTAGTCCGGCTTCGGTTGACATGGGTGGGGTACTTATTACACCTCGTGAAGAGGATTTTGACAAAATTACGGAAATGGATGTCAGAAGCATTTTTGATCAGGTTTGTTTGGACCCCAAGACTATTTTAAAGATGATTTTTCATTTTAGCTTTAATAATTTATAAATAACTGTATAACTGATGGATACGCCATTAATAAAAGTTGGCATCATGGAAGGGCAGGAGATCTTCTTTACCCTTGAAGGAAACTTTAAATTGGAAAAAACCAATGCCATACTTACCGGCAAATGCAAAGCCATTAAATCAGAATTGGGTATTTGCCTCAAATGGACTGGCGAGGGTTTTTTTGAATTGGATGAATTGTTGTTGGATCCTGTGGATCCCGAAAAAGATAAATTTGAGTTGCATGATGTGACAATCGGCATCAATTTTCATTGGGAACGAAAAGAAAATCAAATTTTTAAGGGATCGTTGCATGTAATTTCGGATGGGGAAATACTCTATGCGATCAACACACTGAGTATTGAGGATTATCTGATCAGCGTGATCTCGTCTGAGATGAGCGCCACCTCTTCTCTGGAATTGTTAAAAGCCCATGCAGTTATTTCGAGAAGCTGGTTGCTGGCTCAGGTTCAGAAAAACAGGAGCTTGCAATCCAATCAGAAGAAGTATCAGACAACTTTTAGCACCGATGATGAATTGGTGAAATGGTACGACCGCGAAGACCATACCCATTTTGACGTCTGCGCCGATGATCATTGTCAGAGATATCAAGGAATTACAAGGACAACAACCCCTTTGGTCGAGAGGGCGGTCAAAGAAACATGGGGCGAAATTTTGGCTTACGATGGGTCGATCTGTGATGCGCGTTTTTCAAAATGTTGTGGAGGGGTCACCGAAATCTTTGAAAATGCATGGGAACCCGTTAATCATCCCTATCTTCAAAAACTTGTCGATAGCGATCAGTATCCTGATGGTTTCTCGTTAAACCTTGAAGAAGAGAGTGCTGCTACAAAATGGATATTGGGCAACCCAATCGCTTTTTGCAATTCGTCAGATAAAAAAGTTCTGAAACAGGTATTGAACGACTATGATCAGGAAACAAACGATTTTTTTCGCTGGAAAGTTATCTATACTCAGGAAGAGCTTAGCCATCTCGTCAATTTCCGTTCAGGAATCAATTTTGGAACAATCACAGAGCTTGTCCCGATCGCACGCGGAACCTCAGGACGATTGACACAGCTTAAAATTGTCGGGACACTCAAAACAATGATCGTAGGAAAGGAACTGCAAATCAGAAAGTGGCTGTCGAAATCACATCTTTACAGTTCTGCATTTGTGGTTGAAAAACAGGAAGTTGACGGATCAATTCATTTTGTCCTTCGTGGTGCCGGCTGGGGCCATGGTGTCGGACTTTGCCAGATCGGTGCTGCAGTCATGGGCGACAAAGGATATACATACCAACAGATCCTTCTCCATTATTTCAGGGAAGCTGGATTGGAACTGAGGTATTGAGCGGAGAGCATGGGGCATGGGGCATGGGGCAGGTGCATTAGGCGTAGAGCATGGGGCGTGGAGCGTGGAGCATGGGGCGTGGAGCTCGGCCTGAAGAGAAAGGAAACCGAAACCCGGTGCTTCGGCTTCGCTCAGATACCAGAACTTCGGCTTCGGTCAAAAGTCTTTAAAGTGTCATCCTTCAACATCCGGTACTTCGGCTCCGCTCAGCATCCGGAAACTGGATTTGAAAATAATATTTTAGTACAGTTCTTTACACCGTAGGTGTTAAACTATTGTAGAATTGCAGATTATCCCGAATGGTAAGGCGCAATCAGAAAGTTGTTGAAAGATTCGATGTTCTCTGCGCCGCAAAACAGGGGACATTGATATCATGGAATGCAATGAAATGGGTCAATATTTAGAAGACAATAGACAAAATTACATAACATGCACAAATATAATATATTACGCAACTTAATTCCGGGATTGGTTTTGTTCCTGACCGCCCTTACGGCATCCGCATCCTCATGGATTCGGATCAACCAACTTGGATATCTGCCCCAATCAGTGAAAGTTGCTGTTTTTATCTCTGACGAAACCATTTCCTTTTCACCATTTCAATTGATTGATGCCGGAACCGGCAAAGTGGTTTTTGAGGGAAAACCTGTGGAATACAGCGGTGAAAAGTGGGGAATGAAATCGGCCGCAAGGCTCAGTTTTACATCCCTTGAAAAAGAAGGGCGTTATTACATAAAATTAGGTATGGCCCGGTCACCCGAATTTCCCATTTCACCCGAAGTTTACAAAGGGACTGCCGATTATACCCTGAAGTACATGCGCCAGCAACGCTGTGGGTACAATCCCTACCTGAAGGATTCCTGTCATACCCACGACGGTTTTATCGTTGACCATCCCACAAAATCGGGTCAGATCATCGATGTCAAAGGCGGATGGCACGACGCAAGCGATTACCTTCAATATGTCACAACTTCTGCGAATGCGGTTTATCAGATGCTGTTTGCCTATTCCCAAAACCCGGAAATCTTTGGTGACCAATACAACGCTTCCGGTCTTCCTGGTGCAGACGGAACACCCGATATCCTCAACGAGATCAGATGGGGATTGGATTGGCTCATGAAAATGAATCCCGATAGCGGCGAAATGTACAATCAGATTGCTGACGACCGCGACCATGTCGGGCTCCGTTTACCGACAAACGATCCGGCCTCTTATGGAAACGGCCCTTACCGTCCGGTTTATTTTGTGACCGGGAAAGTTCAGGGCATTTCCAAATACAAGAACCGTTCAACAGGGGTTTCTTCAACTGCCGGGAAATTCAGTTCAGCTTTTGCTTTGGCTGCCCGTGTCCTGCAAAAAACAGACCCTGATTTAAGCAAGCGTTTGGCCATCAAAGCGAAAGAAGCTTACCGGTTTGGATTGACCGACCTTGGTGTGGCACAGACAACCAGCGTGGTTTCGCCCTATTTCTATGAGGAGGACAATTACGTGGATGATCTGGAACTTGCTGCCATAGAACTGTTTAAACTGACCGGGGATGACTATTTTGAAAAACAGGCTGCGTACTGGGGACAATTGGAGCAAGTTACTCCATGGATGGAGTTGGGCAAGGCTCGCCATTATCAATTCTATCCGTTTATAAACATGGGTCATGCAAACCAGGCCAACATGAACATCCTGGCATCAAAAACTTTTTCTGGTTTTATGAACAATGGATTGAAAGCAATTTACGACAGGGGAAAAACAGATCCATTCCTGAACGGGATTCCCTACATCTGGTGCTCGAACAACCTGACAGTCGCGGCAATAACACAAGCCAGGCTTTATTTTGAAGCCACTTCCGATTCGACCTACATTGAAATGGAAGCAGCCTTGCGCGACTGGCTTTTCGGCTGCAATCCCTGGGGAACCAGCATGATCTGCGGATTGCCTGCAAATGGTGATTATCCCAAAATCCCCCATTCTTCGCTCACATTTCTCAAAGGAGAGCCGACATGGGGAGGAATGGTCGATGGCCCGGTTTATAAGACGATCTATACCGGATTGATCGGCATTAAATTGATGAAAGAAGACAGCTACCTCCCTTTTCAGAATGGGATCGCTGTTTACCACGACGACATGGGCGATTACAGTTCCAATGAACCTACGATGGATGGGACTGCCAGTCTGACTTATTACCTCTCATCACTTGAAAAAGAAGGAATTAGACAGGTCAAGATGGCAAAAAGTGAGAAAGATGTGACGGGATCGATTGTCAGAATGAATACGAATCCTAAAACCATTTATCTGATTTTTTCGGCCGATGAATTTGGGGAAGGGGCAGATAAGATATTGGATGTTTTAGCCAGGAAGAAGGTCAAAGGGTCGTTTTTCCTTACAGGCAATTTCCTCAGAAATCCTAAATTTGAACCTGCAATTCATCGGATGGTTACTGGTAATCACTATGTTGGGCCACATTCGGACCGGCACCTGCTGTATGCTTCATGGGAAAAGCGTGATTCATTGTTGGTTACAAGGAAGCAATTTGACGATGATATGACGGCCAATCTTCGTGAACTCAACAAATTCGGAATAGCACCTGAGGTTGTTAAGTATTTTCTGCCTCCATATGAATGGTGTAACCGTTCAATCGTGGGTTGGGCCTTTGAACGGAAATTGCAGATGGTCAATTTTACCCCTGGGGTTGGGACAAATGCCGATTATACGACCCCCGATTTGAAGAATTACAGATCATCCAAACAACTGATGGACAGATTGATGCAATTTGAATCAATGAATCCAAACCATTTGAACGGGGCGATTGTCCTGATCCATCTTGGCACCCATCCCGACCGGACGGATAAATTTTATGATTCACTCAATCTCATCATTACAACTCTTTTAAAAAAAGGGTATTCCTTTAATGTATTGCCTTAATTTATGGCGAAAATCATAAGTAACTAAATTGAAATATGACATCCATAATTTTTATTTCAACCATAATTGCATTAATATATTATTTTATAACGTTAACAATCAATATATTAAAACGGAAGCGAATATTTTCTGAACTTCGGATTTTGGCAATTATTGTTTCAACCTATTCAATAATGTGGTTCATCTCCTATTTGTTAAGTGGCGACAAAATGGTTTCTTTGGGGACGGATATCTGTTTTGATGATTGGTGTGCAACAATAACAAACGCTGAACAGTCTCAAACATTGGGATTTGATGGTTTAGTCGTAAAACCCAAGGGACAATTTATTATATTATCCATTTCAATGTCCAACCATGCACGGGGAATTGCCCAAAAACCATCTGAACCAAGGATTCATTTGATAGATGAGTCCGGAAAATCATGGTCATTTTCTGAAGAGGGACAAAATGCATTGGAAAGACATTCAGGGAATCAAATAGCACTTGACAGCAAGCTTGAGCTGCATCAAACATTGAAAACTCAAATGGTGTTTGATGTGCCAAAAGAGTCCAAAGATTTGAAAGCTGTGATAGAAGAAGGGCCCTGGATTACCAAATTATTGTTCAAAGAAGAAAGAAAAGTATTCAAGATATTAAATAACAATGATTTATGACTAAATTTAATCCATTGGAAAAAGTGCGAAACCCCTGGGCCTGGGTGCCTAGTTTGTATTTCTATCAGGGAATCCCATACAGCATCGTGATGATCACCTCCGGGTTGATCTACAAGACCATGGGTGTGTCGATTGCTGCTTTCGCCTTCTGGACAAGCCTGCTTTACCTGCCCTGGACGATCAAACCGTTGTGGAGCCCTTACATTGATGTGGTTTCGACCAAAAGGAACTGGATCCTTTGGACACAAATGTTGCTCGGATGTGCCTTTATTGCAGTGGGTTTTGCAATGCAGCTCCCGTTTTATTTTCCGGCTTCCATTGCCATTTTCGGGATCATTGCCATCTCATCCGCAAGTCATGATATTGCTGCCGATGGTTTTTATATGCTTTCCTTAGACCAGCACAAACAGGCCTTTTTTGTGGGGATCCGCAGCACTTTTTACCGTTTTGCAATGCTGACCGCATTGGGACTGCTTCCCCTGATTGCCGGATTAATCCAGGAAAATACAGGGCTCCAACCTGTCTCCTTCGAGGTGAATTCTGTTCCTGCATCGCAGTTCAAATCTGCTGAACTCTCTGGTTTTCAGATCACAAAACAGGAAGGAATCCCCAAAATTTTAATATATCCCGAAAAAGTACAAATCCCCATATTTGAAAAGGGCATTTCAAAAGTTGATTCAGCTGTGATCTACCTGGCACTTTCTGCTCCACCTATGACCGGCGAAACCATCGTCGTCAATCTGGGGCGCAAATCGGGAAGCAAGGACATTGACTTACCCAAAACACATACCGGACGTTTTGAGTTCACTTCCGAAAACTGGAACAAACCCATCGCCGCAACCCTCCGTGTCGATCACAACCTGACTTCAGCCACCAGTTCCTTATTCAAAGCAACTGCCGGAAATATTGCTTTCAGTTGGACAGTATCTCTGAGCGTTTTGGGTCTTCTTTTACTTTTATTGGCTGTTTATCATCGTATTATGCTTCCAAGACCATTCGACGCGAAAGAGAAGACCGTTGTTGACCTGAAAGTTTATGGAGAGGTATTTGCTTCCTTCTTCTCGAAACCGGGGATTATTCCCGCACTGATTTTCTTTCTTTTGTACCGGCTTGGAGAGGCGCAGCTCGTAAAAGTGGCAACCCCTTTCCTTGTCGATTCTCGTAACAGCGGTGGTATTGGGTTAACCTCGGCACAATATGGGATTGCCTATGGCACTTTGGGCATGATCTGTTTAACGATAGGTGGTATCCTTGGTGGAGTTGTCGCTTCAAAATACGGATTGAAAAAGATGATCTGGGTGATGGCTTTTGCGATGAATATCCCGATCAGTGTCTATATTTACCTCTCGACCTTTCAGCCTTTGCCTGGTGACGTCACAATCTACATCGCAATTGCAACTGAACAAATGGGTTATGGTTTTGGTTTTACCGCATATATGTTGTACATGCTCTCGTTTGTCGGTGAAAGCAAGTTTAAAACGGCTGAATTCGCCATTGGTACTTCGTTAATGGCTCTGGGGATGATGATCCCTGGCATGGTTTCGGGCTATATGAAGGAGTTGTTGGGTTATCAGCATTTCTTTATTTATGTGATCATTTGCTCGATTCCGGGTTTGATCGCCATCAAATTTCTGAAAATCGACCCGACGTTTGGGATCAAGAAAAAAGAGGCCTGATGGCAAGGAGCATGGGGCAAGGAGCATGGGGCAAAGGGCATGGAGCAGGGGGCGTGGAGCGGGTCAAAATTGGAACTTGGATCAGGCTAAGGAAGAATAAAAATTGTTCCGACACGAACCGCCAGCAGCCACCGCAAGTCGCAAGCTGCTATTATTTAAAAACGATCAATAAATTAAAAATGAAACGAACCTTAGGATTAATTACAATATTGTTGGTGGCAATCAACCTGTTTGCTGCAAAATACCCAAAACGGGAAATGCGGGCAGTCTGGATTGCGACTGTTGCCAACATCGACTGGCCATCGAGTGCGAACCTGACTGTTGAACAGCAGCAAAAGGAGTTTATCGAATTGCTTGACCTGAGCAAGGCATACCACATGAACACAGTGGTTTTTCAGATTAGACCAGCAGCCGATGCTTTTTACGCCTCGAAATACGAACCCTGGTCGCAGTGGTTGACAGGCAAACAAGGCAAAATGCCTGATCCCTATTACGATCCGCTAACATTCGCAAGTGCGGAATGCCGCAAGCGAGGCTTGGACCTGCATGTCTGGATCAATCCTTACCGCGCTGTTACAGATGTCAGCAACAACCAGACTGCACCGGATCATATTACCAACATCCACCCTGATTGGTTTATCACCTATGGAAAAACCAAATATTTCGATCCTGCATTACCTGCAACCCGCGATTTTGTGGCATCTGTGGTAAGCGATATTGTCAGGAGGTATGATATTGATGCCATCCACATGGACGACTATTTTTATCCTTATAGGATCGCAGGGTCAGAATTTCCGGATGACCTGTCTTTCCAGGCTTATCATGGAAATTTCAACCCAAATCAAAAAGACGATTGGCGACGGAACAACGTCGATTTGATTATCAAACAGATACACGATAGCATCAAAAGCATTAAACCTTGGGTTGAACTTGGGATTTCACCGTTTGGGGTATGGCGGAATGTTGCAAAAGATCCGAATGGCTCTAAAACCAAAGCTGGGCAGACCAATTATGACGATCTTTTTGCCGATGTCCTGAAATGGCAACAGGAAAAATGGATCGATTATATTACCCCCCAAATCTATTGGGAACGGGGAAAAGAAGTGGCCGATTATACGATCCTTGCGAAATGGTGGAGCAAGAATTCATTTGGTACACAGCTTTATATTGGTCAGGCACCCTACCGGATCGATCCTGCCTCCAAAGATAAACCATGGCAGACTGCTGACGAAATTGTTTCTCAGATTAAACTGAACCGGAGATATCCTGAAATTTCAGGAAGTATGTTCTTCAGTGCCAAGTTTATGCGAAAAAATCCACTCGAACTTCAAGAAAAATTGCTGAAAAAGAATTACCGTTATCAGGCACTTGCCCCTTCCAATCAAAGGATAAGCCCAGTTCCTCCCCAGCAACCAACTAATGCACAAATAAATACGTCAAACGTGCAATTCAACCTTTCGTGGGAAAAAGGGAAAGATACGAAATCGTTCGTCGTTTATCAGTTCAGGAAACATCAACGGGTCAATATCAAAAAGCCGGCAAATATATTTTTGACAACATCCAATAATTCAATCACTTACAATATAGACCCTGGTACAGATCCTTCAAAATTCAAATATGTGGTAACTGCAATAAGCAAAACAAATCTTGAAAGTGAACCAGTTGGTTTTAAGGTGAAGGAATAGGTAGGATGTTCAATTAACTAATTATGAATGAAGAAAATGACAAATTTTATTGATGTTGTTTCTTTGTGAATCTTTGAGCCTTTGTGACTGAATCCAATGAAAGTAAACAAAGGCAATTGGATGATCCAATTTCAACTTATTTCAATTGTATTTCAACTTATTTCAATTGTATTTCAACTTATTTCAATTAGCATTTCAACTTATTTCTATTGTATTTCAAAATATTTCAACCTTTTAACTAATTATCTATGAACTCATCACAACGTTACCTGGCACTTGACGTCCTTCGGGGGATGACGATAGCCGCAATGATCACCGTGAACACCCCCGGAACCTGGGCAAGTATTTATGCTCCCCTTGAACACTCGAAATGGCACGGTTGCACACCTACCGACCTGGTTTTTCCGTTCTTCCTTTTTGTAGTGGGAGTTTCGATGTTTTTCTCCTTTTCGAAATACAAAAATTCATTGAACAAGGAATCGCTCCTGAAGATCGGGCAGCGGACATTGCTGATTTTTGCGATTGGGTTGTTCCTGAACTCCTTCCCGCAATGGATGACTGATTATTCAAAACTTAGGGTCATGGGTGTCCTTCAGCGGATTGCAATTGCCTACGGAATAGGTTCATTGATCGTATTGGCCGTTCAGCAGAAATACCTGAAATTCGTGGGTGCTGCTATACTACTGATATATTGGGGAATCCTCTATTATTTTGGAGGTGATGACCCATATTCACTGATGGGAAATGCAGCAGCCCCTTTTGATAAGGCAATATTGGGCGATAGCCATTTATACCACGGGTTCGGAACAACATTCGATCCCGAGGGACTATTAAGCACAATCCCGGCAATTGTAACCGTAATCATAGGCTATATGACCGGAAACCTGATCAGGGAGACGCCCAAAATTAAGGTTCCCAAAACTTTGGCAATCTATGGCTGGGGTGGGATTTTCTTTGGTTATGCGTGGAGTTTGCTTCTCCCGCTAAATAAACCACTTTGGACAAGCTCCTATGTCATTTATGCTGCTGGTTGGGCTTTGGTCGTTCTTGCATTGTTGATCTGGATCATTGACCTGAAAGGTTATAAAAACTGGACCAGCTTCTTTGTGGTTTTTGGGATGAACCCCTTGTTTATCTTTGCATTATCGGGTATATATGTCAGGTCAATTTCTCGTTTTATAAAGGTTACCGAAGCCGATGGGACAGTCCAGAACGGCTACAACTGGTTGTACCAACATGTATTTACACCCCTAAGCTCCGATCCCAAAATTTCATCGCTTCTATTTGCCCTTTCCCATATTGTAATGTACTGGCTGATCGGTTTGGTACTTTATAAGAAGAAGATTTTCATAAAGGTATAGGGGAAAAATTGAAATACATAGAAATGACCGAAATATATAGAAATAACTGAAATATATAGAAATAATTGAAATATATAGAAATAATTGAAATATAGGTAAGTTGTTGAAATATACCGAAATACTTTGAAATGTTTTGCAATGAGTCAAACTAATTGTGACTTGTAGTTCAATGATTAATCTACAATAGCAGATAAGATATTTTTGAAACACTTTATTAAGGTAGAGACGCAGAAAAAATGGTTTCCTTGCCCTACCACGTAGTGGTTAAAGTATTGTTGAAAAAAATATAATCTGGAATTGGTTACCACGTAGTGGTTAAACTATTGAACTATAAAACTTTTTCAAAAGATGAATTCCAAACACCAAATCGAACAACTGATTCTGGAAGGGAACCTGTCCGGTGCGATTTCCCAATTGCTGAAAGCAACCAACGAAAATGGCCAAAAGGATCTGTACAACATGACAATCCTTCAATCGGCGCGGTACAACCAAAACGAAAACGGCAACATTTTGGGGATCCTGAGTCATCAGGATTACCAACAGACCAGGAACCAGATTACCTATGCACTCCAGTCTGTCCTTGACAAATGCAATTTTGATGGAGTTCCAAATGAAAGGTCTCTTCAAACAACTGTAACCGAAAAGGAAACAGCCAAATCAACAAGCCGACTACCGAAAATATTCATTTCCTATAGCTTTAAGGATCATCAGGTTGCCTTTAAAATCAAACAGAAACTGACCGATGCAGGATTGGAAGTGATCATCGATGTGGATGCCATGAACACTGGTGAAAGCAATGCCGGTTTTATTAAAAAATGCATCCAGCAATCGGGAATCACCCTTTCGCTGGTTTCACCCAATAGCCTGATGAGTGCCTGGGTGGCGATGGAAACGATATGGAGCACTTACGACGAGACATTGCGGGGCAGGTATTTTATGCCTTGCACAATCGACAACTCCTTTTTCAATTACTCGTTTACCGACGAGGCATTGGATGCATTGGACGTACAAACGACCGAGATTAAAAATACGATAAAAGTACGCTTGCAGAAAGGTCGTGGCATCGAAGACCTCACCGAGGAGCTGACAAGGATCAACCGGTTAAAGAACGAACTGCCTACCATTGTGGGTAAATTGAAGAACTCTTTTTGTGTGAATATAAGTGATGATAATTTTGAAACAGGGATGGGTAAAGTGATCAGCGATATCAGGAAAATGTTACAAAACTAAATGTTTTTGAAAACAGACAAAGTTAAACATCCCATAACCGCTATAATATCCTGATGACAAATTTCATTCTTCATACGTTCAAAGCACCGTAGGTGCATAATATTGGTAGAATTAAGGATTCCCTCCCGGTACGGCGGCGCAATCAGAAAGTCCCTAAAAGATCAACGGTTCTATGCGCCGCAAAGTAGCAGATGTTAAAGGTGTAATTTGGGTATTCGGTTTACAGGCAATGGGTAACATCAAAATACAGTTGGTATCGTAAAATATTGTTATAGTGCTTTATAATGAATAACCTCTAACAGCATTTGCTTTGCGGCGCAGGGAACAACCGATTTCCCAACAATCTTTCTGATTGCGCCTCCTGCTGGTTTGCTTCATCCTTCTACCAATATTTCGCTCTTAACGGAGCTTTGATCCTGCTCAAAATCTGGTTTATGACTCCACAACCGAAATCTATTTGGTAGGTTGATTTCTCGGATATTTGAAATTTTATTTTTAATTCCTGATTCCTCAATTGCTGTTTGGATGGATTTGCAGCTGATTCACAAAATTGTTAAATTTGCGAATCAATTTCAACCCAGGTAAAAACAAATTTTAAATCCAAATAAATCCAAACGATTACATCAAGACCCCATTAAAATATCCACAATGCTGAAAAAACAATTCTTTGGTCTGCTGCTCCTGCTGACCGTGCTTTTCTCACAAAAATCCCAGGCACAGATCAACCTTGACAAATACCTTAACCATCCATGGGTCGACTCTGTTTTCAATTCGCTGACTCCCGACCAACGGATTGCCCAACTGATCTGGATCGACGTAAGCAGCGACCAGGATGTGGCAAAACAGACCCGTGTTGCCGAACTGATCAAAAAAAACAATTTCGGCGGATTGGTCTTTTTTGAAGGGACCGCCCTGAAGCAGGTGCAACTGACAAACTATTATCAATCATTGGCAAAAACTCCATTGATGATCGCGATGGATGCCGAATGGGGACCGGGTATGCGCCTTGACGAAGCTGCACCTTTCCCCTACAACATGACAATGGGCGCAGTCCAGAATGATGAACTTATCCGGAAAGGTGCCACAATGATGGCTGCACAGTTGAAACGCCTTGGTGTGCAAGTGAGTTTCGGGCCGGTTTCTGACATCAATACGCAGCCACAAAACCCCATCATCGGGATGCGCTCATTTGGCGAATCACGGGATCTGGTAACAAGCAAATGCCTCGCTTACATGAAGGGTTTGCAAGAAAACGGGATCATTGCAGTGGCCAAACACTTTCCCGGGCACGGTGATACAAAAGCCGATTCACATTCATCGCTCCCGTTACTACCATATGACAGGCAACGTCTTGACAACATGGAACTTTTCCCGTTTAAGAAATTGTCCGAGGCAGGCATTGGTGGGATCATGACGGCCCATATGCGTGTCCCGGCACTCGACCCTTCTGGCACCGGTCCTGCGAGTCTATCCAATAAGGTCATTGAAGGCGTCCTACGGAAAGAGTTGAATTTTAAGGGGCTGATTATTACCGATGCGATGAACATGGGTGGCGCAACCCTCGACAATCAACATGGAAATATTGATGTTCAGGCAATTAAAGCTGGGAATGACGTAGTTGAATTTCCTGTCGATGGTGAATTGGCTGTTGCAGCTATCAAAGAAGCCATTGCCAAAAAGGAAATTTCCATGGAGGAAATTGACCTGAAATGTAGAAGGGTATTGGCAGCCAAACTCTTTGCCGGCCTGAACCATCTTAAGCCTGTAAAAACCGAGGGACTTGTTGCTGACCTGAACACCCCGGAGGCTCAGTTTGCCCAACGCCAGCTTGTAGAAGCCTCACTGACACTTTTGGAAAACAAAAACAAGCTGGTCCCGTTCCAGGGGTTAGATACGTTGAAAATTGCTGCCCTTTCTGTAGGATCCCAATCAGTTACCACATTCCAGAAAATGCTGGGCAATTATACAAAAGTTGATTTCTTCAACTTGCCCGAGAATTTTACTGAAAAAGAACAACAGGCAATTCTCAAAAAATTATCGGCTTATAACCTGGTAATCGCGGGGATCCATTCTTTGTACGAAGGCCCAACACGCCGTACCGTAAAGGTTGGGAATATTGTCCACATTGCGCCTCAACGTCCTTACAACGTGACCGAAAGCCTTGAAAAGCTCCTTCCCTATTTAACCGCGATGAACAACTCGGTAATCGTTTTCTTCTCAAATCCTTATGCGATCAACGAAATCAAAGACTTTGGCCATCCTTCCGCACTGATGGTTGCCTACCAGAATTCGGCAATATTCCAGGAACTCGCAGCACAATTGTTGTTTGGAGGAATCGCTGCCAATGGTAAACTTCCGGTTTCGATCGGAAACCGCTATAAATCAGGCGAAGGAATAATGATCAATGAATCAATACGTTTGAAATACACAGTACCTGAAGAGGTTGGGTTGAACTCCGCCAGACTGAATTACCGCATTGATTCGATCGTGAACAACGCACTGTCCCTTAAGGCTTTCCCTGGTTGCAATGTCCTTGTGGCCAAAAACAGAAAGATCATTTTTCAAAAGGCATATGGTTTTCATACGTTCGACAACAGGATTCCTGCTTCGCTGGACGATATATATGACCTGGCATCAGTGACCAAGGTCTCTGGAGCACTTCCCGCAATTATGAAGTTGAACGAAGAGGGCAAATATTTGCTCGATGAACCGTTTTCGACCTACTGGACCGACTGGAAAAAAAGGTTCCTCCGGCCATCGAATAAAAGCGACATTACACTTCGTGAATTGCTTTCACATCAGTCGGGCCTTGTCCCTTTTATTGGGTTCTACAGAAATACAATGATCGGTAAAAACTTGAATACCAAATTGTACAGCACCGTTTTAAACGACAGGTACAATTTGGAAATTGCACCCGGCCTTTTTCTCAAATCCAATTATGAGAAGCAGGTTTACAAGTCGATCAGAAAGTCGCCATTGAAAACAAGGGGGAAATACGTTTACAGTGACCTTTCCATAATTCTGACGCCCCAGATTGTCACCAAACTGTCGGGAATGAAATTCACCGATTACCTTGACCAGAATTTCTACCGTCCATTAGGCGCAACCACAGTTACCTATCAGCCATTGCAGAAATTCCAATACGATCAGATTGTCCCGACCGAATACGATTCATTGTACCGCAAGAGGTTAGTTCATGGCACCGTACATGACGAATCGGCTGCTGTGTTTGGAGGGGTTGCCGGTAATGCGGGGTTGTTTGCTTCCGCGAACGATCTTGCCAAATTGGTACAGATGTACGTCCAATATGGCACCTATGGAGGCAAACAATACCTCAAACGATCGACGCTCGAAACGTTCAACAAGGTCCAGTATCCGCCAACCAACCGCAGGGCACTTGGGTTTGATAAACCGTTGATCGACAACCAGAAATACGATAAGGAAAAAGCTTATCCGTGCCAGAGTGCTACCCCCGAAAGCTTTGGACATTCGGGTTTTACCGGCACATTTTTCTGGGCTGACCCGACCAATGGTTTGATCTATATCTTCTTGTCGAACAGGGTTTATCCCACCCGCGCAAATAACCAAATAAGTGATTTGAATGTAAGGACCGGGATTCTGCAGGTAATGTACGAGGAGATTGCGGCAGGGAAAAAGTAGGAAGGCGAAAGGGAGTGATGGTGTGATATGGAGAGGGAGAGACTAAGACAAAGAGCAAGGAGCATCGGGCAAATCTTTCAGTAATTGACTTTCCATTCTTTTGGCACGAACTCTTTGTCGTTCATGATCTGTACGATGCTCCCTTTTTGCCGCAAAACAAACAAGCCATGTTTGTACGCATACTTGTCGGCATCGTTTTCGACAATAATTCCTGCAACTGCGCCGTATAAGGTAGCACCAGCCATGTTGATCCTTTCG
>CAIYPA010000100.1 GCA_903927965.1 uncultured Bacteroidia bacterium
AGGATATCGTCGATCATACCATAATCCTTGGCTTCCTGGGAAGTCATCCAGTAGTCACGATCCGAATCCTGTTCAACCTTTTCGATTGGTTGACCTGAATGGGAGGCAATAATCTGATACAATTCAGTCTTTAATTTTGCAATTTCTTTAGCAACAATTTGTATATCAGAGGCTTGTCCCTGGGCTCCTCCCATTGGCTGGTGAATCATAATCCGGGAATGTTTCAATGCAGACCTCTTCCCAGTTGTTCCGGCAGTCATAAGCACCGCGGCCATTGAAGCTGCCATCCCGGTACAAATCGTGGCAACATCGCAATTGATGTACTGCATCGTGTCATAAATCCCCAATCCGGCATGGACCGAACCACCTGGTGAGTTGAAGTAAATCTGAATATCTTTCCCCGGATCGGAAGATTCGAGAAATAAAAGCTGAGCCTGGATAATGTTCGCAACATAATCATCAATTGGAATGCCCAGGAAAATAATCCTGTCCATCATCAAACGTGAAAAGACATCCATCTGGGCTATGTTCAACTGTCGTTCTTCGATAATCGTAGGGGAGATATAACTGTTCGCATAAACTGATTCGTACTTGTGCAGGCTAAGGCTACTAATCCCTAAATGCTTTGTCGCATATTTGCGGAAATCCTCATTATTCGAGTTCATAACACAATAAGATTAAATAAAAAACTTTGTAAGACAATCCGATTTTCGGTTCTATAGGAGATCCGAAATCAACAAATTGTCCCACAAAGTTATTAAAATACTCCGATAACTCAAATCAGAACTTTATTTTTCAAAGAGATCGTCAAATTCCTTTTGGGTAACTTGCTTGATATCAATATCTGAATTCACTTTAATCAATTCAAGAACTTTGTCTTCAATTATTTTTTCAGCCATCTTTTGTTTTTGCTCCTTGTTTTCGAGAATTGATTTGGCATAATTATCAAGGTATTCTTCCGGCAGGTTAAACATGCCATATTGATGGAATTGCATTTTGGCCATTTCACGTGCCATGGCTGTTACATCGGCTTCCTCAACCCTCATTCCATTCGCTTTTGCCAGATGGCTCTTGATCAGTGTCCATTCAAGATCGGTCCTGAAATGGTCAAACTCATCCTCAATTTGTTCTGCAGTAACTTTTTCATTGGTTTCTGTCAGCCATCTTTTCAGAAATTCAACAGGAAGTTGCAAAGCCAGTTCCTTTGTTATGGCACCTTTTGCATCGAACATAAACCTGTAATTGCTTGAATAAACATGATTTGCCTTCAGATCGTCTGCTATTTTATTCCTGAAATCTTCTACAGTTTTCAACTCAGTGTCCTCACCATTCACCTTTTTGATCAGGGCTTCATTGATTTCGGCAGGCACGAACGTGTTGATTTTATTGATTGTAAAATTGAAATCCGTATCAACTTTCTCAATTTCGTCATCCTTAACCTTTAAAAGATGGGTCACTTCATGATCGTTGGCATAGGCAACCCTTGGGTTGAATTTGAGAACATCCCCAACCTTTGCCCCGATAAATAGCTGTTTAATATTTTCCTCCTTAACCAATTGGACACCCACCTGGACACCCAATGCGGAAATACCACCTTCCACAACTGCTCCATCAACGTCAATCTGAACGAAATCTCCAATTGTGGTTTCTTTTTCGCCAACCTCTTCAGCAGGTATGTTTTCGCCAAACCTGGTGGCATAGCTATCAACTTGTTTGTCGATTAAATCTTCATCAGCAGTTATTTCATAATAAGGCAATTTACCTATCTTTTCAAAATCGACATTGATTTCAGGACTAAGTCCAAGATCGAAGGCAAATTCAAAATCCCCCCAATTGTCAAAATCAAACTTTGTTTCAAAGGATTTGGATGGAAGTGGCTCACCCAAAATGTTGAGGTTTTGTTCTGAAATATATCTATTCAATTCGCGGCTAAGAATTTTATTGACCTCCTCACCCAGGGCGGCTTTTCCGTACATTTTCCTGATCAGGCCAGCAGGAACCATCCCTTTTCTGAACCCAGGCATATTGGCCTTTTTACGGTAATCTTTTAATGTTTCATTGATCGTTGCTTCATAGTCCTGTTTTTCAATTGTAATTGCGACAACGACATTCAAATCATCAATACTTGTTTTTGTAATTTTCATAATTTACTCTTTTATAATCTTATAAACCTTCGGGTGGCGAAAGCATTACCTTCCTAAAATTAAAAAAACCGCCTTTGCCCTTAAAGGGGAAAAGGCGGTAAAAAAAGGTAATCTGTGCGGACAAAGGGACTCGAACCCCCACGCCTCTCGGCACCAGATCCTAAGTCTGGCGCGGCTACCAATTACGCCATGTCCGCATTTTTTAGCGCTGCAAATATAGTTATTTTTTCAATTTGGAACTATGTGCCAAAAATTATCCAGAATTATTCTTCAGCGCCCTCAGTATCAACATCGGCTCTTTTCAAAACAGGACGCCGAAGTTCGAAATTCTGCCCCAAATATAATCTTCTAACTTCATCATCTGCAGCGAGTTCCTCTGCAGTTCCACTGTTAAGTATCCGTCCATCATACAACAAATAGGAGCGGTCGGTGATCGACAATGTCTCGTGTACATTATGGTCCGTAATCAAAATACCAATATTCTTGTCTTTCAAGCGAAAAACGATCTGCTGAATATCCTCAACAGCGATTGGGTCAACACCGGCAAAGGGTTCATCGAGCAAAATAAATGCGGGATTGATTGCAAGACAACGGGCAATTTCGGTCCGCCGACGTTCGCCACCTGATAATTGGATCCCTTTACTTTTCCGAACACGCTGAAGTCCAAATTCATCAAGCAACGATTCCAACTTTTCACGTTGGAATTCCTTGGAAAAATCGGTCATTTCCAAAATTGAACGGACATTGTCCTCAACACTCATCTGCCTGAAAACCGAAGCTTCCTGGGCAAGATAGCCTATTCCGAGCTTTGCCCTTTTGTAAACAGGGAAAGAGGTAATATCCGTATCATCAAGGAATATCTTCCCACCATTGGCTTTGATCAGACCCACAATCATATAAAAGGAGGTTGTTTTACCGGCACCGTTAGGACCCAACAGACCAACAATTTCGCCCTGGTTCAACTCAAGTGAGACCCCCTTAACAACTGTCCGACTTTTGTATTTTTTTACGATTTCCTCTGCCCTTAATTTCATTGTGATATTTTTTTCAGATACTAAAGCAATGATTACAAAAATGATTGAAAAACTGATTTAACTTACCATCAGGCTTCGAGAACTTCGACATCATCCCTCTTCTTTTCGATCCGTTTCGAGAGAAAAACACCCAATTCATAGAGCAAAACCAATGGGCCTGAGACGATCAACATACTAAAAACGTCGGGAGGGGTAATAATTGCGGCAAGTAATAACAAAACCACATAAGCATGTTTGCGGTAATTGATCAGAAATCCTGAGCTGATCAAACCAACCTTGCTCAAAAAATAGATAATGATAGGAAGTTCAAACACAACACCGCTTCCAAGTATAACAGATGTTACAGCACTTATGTACGAATTCAGGTTGATCTGGTTCACTACCTCTGCACTGATCCGATAGGAACCAAAGAAATGGGTCGATAGGGGAACGATCAGAAAATATCCAAAACATACCCCGGTCAAAAACAAGGATGTGGTGTAAAAAACGGCTCCCGTGGCATGTTTCCGCTCTTTTTCATAAAGTGCAGGTTTAATAAAGCGCCAAAATTCCCAGAAAATATATGGAATTGAAATCACAATACCTCCAATAAAAGCGATATTCAGATTGGTGGTAAACTGGCCTGCCATGTCATAATTAATGATTGTAAATGGCTGAGTATTGATTGCCAGGTCAGGGGAGTTCAGATATTGTGCAACCCAGGCAAATGCCCTATTTGTAATAAAATCGGCTTTTTTGGGAGCGAAAAGAATATGGTCCATAATAAATTCCGCATAAATAAAGCAAAAGACAGCCGCTACGACAACTGCAAAAGAGGCACGGACCAAATGCCAGCGCAATTCCTCAAGATGCTCAAGAAATGACATCTCTTCACCACTTTTTGGCTGCTTTACGACTTTTTTTACCTTTCCTGTAAGTATTCCCCTGATGGACATTTATTGATATTTTAATAGATATTCAAAAATAGTATTATCTCAAAATTCAGCGGCAAATATACAATTCTTTGACCCAACTATTTCTTAAAAATATACCGTTAAAATTGCCCAATGTTAAATTTTCGAGATATTGACATTATTTTTTGGATGGGTGAATATATTTAATAACTTAGTGGTAGCAAAACAAATTTATTTGAATGTACTTTGACGAACGATTATGAGGGATAGAAACTTATTAAATGCCCAGCTTCAAAAATACTTTGGCTTTGACAGGTTCAAGGGACAACAGGAAGAGGTAATTAACAGCATATTAGATAGAAACGATACTTTTGTATTGATGCCTACAGGTGGTGGAAAGTCACTTTGCTACCAGCTTCCGGCTCTTATGCAGGAGGGTACGGCAATCGTCATTTCTCCGCTGATTGCCCTGATGAAAAATCAGGTTGACGCCATCAGGAGTTTCAGTACTGATGATGGTGTAGCCCACTTTCTCAACTCTTCACTTACAAAGACGGCAATTCAGAAGGTAAAAGAAGATATTGGGCGCGGCCAAACCAAGCTTTTGTATGTTGCGCCCGAATCGCTGACCAAACTGGAAAACATCGATTTCCTTAAAGGGATTAAGATCTCTTTTTACGCCATTGATGAAGCGCACTGTATATCAGAGTGGGGTCATGATTTCCGCCCTGAGTACAGAAGGATCCGTCCAATAGTCAATGAGATCGGACAAGCCCCAATTATGGCACTGACTGCTACCGCAACACCTAAGGTTCAGCACGACATCCAGAAAAACCTAGGAATGCAGAATGCGAAAGTGTTTAAGTCATCGTTTAACAGACCCAACCTTTATTACGAAATACGGCCCAAGGTTAAAGCCAAGGATCAAATAATCAGGATGATAAAGAGCAATCCTGGTAAATCTGGGATTATTTACTGCCTTAGTCGGAAAAAAGTTGAAGAGATTGCCGAATTGCTCCAGGTCAACGGGATCAAAGCACTTGCTTACCATGCAGGTATGGATTCTGCCACCCGTTCCGGTAACCAGGATAAATTCCTTATGGAAGAATCGGATGTTATCGTTGCAACCATTGCTTTTGGAATGGGAATCGATAAACCCGATGTAAGGTTTGTGATCCATTATGATATACCCAAATCGCTTGAAGGTTATTACCAGGAAACAGGCCGGGCCGGACGTGATGGCGGCGAAGGAAAATGTTACACTTTTTACAGCTACAAAGACATACAGAAACTCGAAAAGTTCATGCAGGGCAAACCTGTTGCCGAACAGGAAATCGGGCAGCAATTGCTGCTTGACACAGTTGCTTTTGCGGAATCTTCCCTATGCCGCCGGACGATCCTGCTTCATTATTTTGGGGAAAAGTACGAAACCGACAATTGTGGATTCTGCGACAACTGTTTGAACCCTAAAGAATTAATTGAAGGCCGTGATATGGTTGTCACTGCACTAAAAGCTGTCATTGAAGTTAAAGAGCAATGTAAGGGTGAAAATCTTGTCAATATCCTGATGGGAGTTGAAAATGCCACTGTTAAATCGTTTTCACACGATCTTCTTGATATTTTCGGGGAAGGCGATGAGTATGACGACAAATTATGGAATGCCGTTTACAGGCAAAGTATTATTGCGGGATTCCTGCACAAGGATATTGAAAATTACGGGGTCTTAAAACTCACCGACCTGGGAAGGGAATTTCTGGCCAAACCCCACTCCTTTATGATCGTTAAAAACCACGACTACGAATCGGAAGAGGAGGCAGATGAGGTACCACAAGGAGGAAGTGCTGCCGGTGACCCGGAATTGTTCGCTATTCTCAAAGACCTGCGTAAAAAGGTAGCTACTAAGCAGAAACTTCCACCTTTTGTGATCTTTCAGGATCCATCCTTATCGGATATGTCGATCCAGTACCCCACAACACTTGAAGAGTTGCAAGGGATTATCGGTGTGGGTCAGGGAAAAGCCCAGCGGTATGGCAAACCCTTTGTCGAAGTGATCAAGAAATATGTCGAAGAAAAGGGGATTGAACGTGCCCAGGATATGGTGGTCCGTTCTGTGGCCAATAAATCGAAAAACAAAGTTTATATCATTCAAAGCATCGATAGGAAGCTGGCCCTCAACGAAATTGCAGATGCCAAGGGGATGAGCATGGATGAATTGCTGACCGAACTTGAAGCCATTGTCAACTCGGGCACCAAAATAAATATCGACTATTATATTTATGATGTGATGGACGAGGAACCAGTTGATGAGATTTTCACCTACTTCAGGGAAGATGCCACATCCGACTCGATGGAAGAGGCCCTTGCAGAATTCGGGGACGATTACGAAGTAGAAGAGATCAGGATGGTGAGGATAAAATTCCTTGCTGAAATGGGAAATTAATACAGATCCGTTCTATTGGTCTTCAATATTTTTTTTTGCACTTGTCGTGATAGAGATGCCATTTTATTTCAAATAACATGGCATCTTTTTTAATTCTAAACTTCCATTGTAAAGACTTTCAAATACTTATTCTAAAAAAAA
>CAIYPA010000101.1 GCA_903927965.1 uncultured Bacteroidia bacterium
AATTAATAAATTTAAAGAATTAAAAGTATTTTCAAGAGAACAATTAGCTGAAAAGGATTCTTTAGCAAATGAATTTTCTTCATTGCAGAATAAATTCAGCTCCTACAAACCTTCTGAGGCAGAGACGTTGGCAAATAAACTTGGCGATATTTTAGATGTTGTTACTACGGATAATTTAAATCAATTTTCAAATAACTTGACAATTGAAGATGATAAAACAGTTTTAACTTATTTTGCCGAGCCAATTGATTCTAAAATTACTGGAGCCAAAAAAGACTCTGTTAGTTTTACTGTTAGAGCAAAAGGCAAATTCAAGATGTTTACTACTACAGGTTTGTCTTTGATTCTGGGCAGCAATAGTATTGATAAAAACTACTATTTTGACACAGATTCAATTATTAAATCAGGGAAAAAAGTTAATCAATTTACTCCCTTCATTACTTTAATGAGCAATTTCTACTTTACGAGCGAAAAGATGGTAAATCCCGGGTTTTCATTAGGTGTATCTTCAAATGTAACAAAACTTTTTGATTTAAGGTTCTTGTTTGGACCTAGCTTGATAATTGGTCATGATGATAAATTTGTATTATCTGCAGGTATTTCTGGAGGTAGTGTGAATGGTTTAAATAGTAACTATAATGAGGGTAAAAAATACACTCCTACTATTTCAACATCAACAACCGGAATCAATGAAAAGCATTTGAGAATTGGTTCATTTATATCAGTTTCATACAGTTTTAAATAAGCGAATTTGACATAAAAGGTGATTTAAAAATATCTGAATGGAGTATCAATGCAAACATTAGGACGTTTTCCATCATTTTATCGACCCTTCCATGTTGGACGTTGCATATATTTCCGGCATTTAGGATGACTTCTTCAATTTAATCAATGATGATCACCAGATCCGTTTCTTTCTGACCGCTCCGTTAATGTATTCATCCATAAAACAATCACTGGTTCCGATTCCTCATCAGGTTCAGAATCGGTGATTTTTGGTTGAAGTATAGTCTTTAAATAATTTCTGCATAATAAGTGTTGAAAATTATTTCCGGCGATTAAATTTCTGTTTATAATTGTGAAGGAGTAATGGAATAAAACTGAATTATTAACCCCAACCTCACTCTTCAATCTTGGATTTCTCAATGTCAGTTGGATTTATCCAGCCAGCTTTTAGCTTTTCGCCTGACATAAAGCGGTTGTAAAAATTGCGGGTGTCTTCGGAATAGGGATAGGTATCAAAAATGTCACCGCGACCTAAAATACGTGGGTCTTTGTCTTTTTTTAGTTGATGGGTCAACTGCCTGATCAGTCAGATTTTAATGGCTTTGTATTCTGGTTTCTCGGCAAGGTTATCCAGGAATGCGGGATCAACTGAAACCTTGTACAACTCTTCTGCCGGAAGCTTCCCGAAACTCAGGTCCCAATATTTGCTTTTGTCCTTAGTCCGGCGGTCGTTCAGGATCAACGATTTGGTAGGCGATCCGTCACAATCCATATAGCCGGTTTCGGGGTTGCCGGCCGGCCACCGTTCCGGATTGTAGTTCCTCAGATAGATGAATTCCTTGTTGACAATTCCACGGATCGGATACCCTTGGTCGTCGGGGCGTCCCAAATCGGTACGTTCTTTGCCGATGACCATAAATTCTCTGAATTCAGCCTTTTGCGTTTCTTTGAACAAGGGGACAAGGCTTTTTCCTTCCATTTTCTGCATCCCACTTTTCTTAGGGTTTGCACCTGCCACTTCAAGAAATGTGGGCGCAAAATCGGTAAAGCTCACATAATCAGTGATTGTTCTTCCGGGATTTTTAATCCCTTTTGGCCACATAATTGCCAAAGGTAGGTGATTGGCCAGTACATTGGCGTTGCCCTTGATGCGTGGGAACGGCATTCCGTTATCGGCGGTTACGACAACAATTGTATTTTCAAGCTCGCCACGATCTTCAAGGATCTTCAACATTTTGCCGACCTGCGTATCAAAATATTCAATTTCAAATGCATAGTCGAGTAGATCGTTCCGCACAGTGTCGTTGTCGGGCCAGAAACCAAAAACCTTATCAACTTCCGAAAGCGACTTTCCACCTTTGTTCACACCCACCTTAAATTCATAGGGACGGTGTGGCTCGGTACTTCCAAACCAGAAGCAAAACGGTTTTCCTTTTGGATTGTCTTTCAGGAAAGTTTCAAAATTGGCGACATAATCAATCTCCGAAATGAACTTTGCTGGAGGGATCAATTTTTTGGTGCTATATGCCGGTCCAAGGAGTTCGCGTTTTTTTCCATCGATCATTCCCGGATCACCGGGAGCCCAACCTTTTGCCGTATAACCAACATGGTAGCCGTTTTCAATCAGGCTTTCGGCATAGGTCTTAAACTTTAAGGGGAAAAAAGGTACATGGTTGGCAGCCGCTTCCAGTTGCCAGGAGGTTCTTCCAGTGAGGATGCAGGAGCGCGAAGGGGCACATTTGGCATTCGGCGTAAACGCATTGGTAAAAAGCACCCCCTGTTTGGCTACCCGGTCAAATGACGGCGTTTTTACCCACGGACAGCCGTAGGCCCCGGCATGGGGAAACGATTGATCATCGGCTATGCAAAACAGGATATTGGGGTGCTGAACCTTGTCGGGTTTAGCACCCAATCCGGCAAATGGAATTAAAAACAGACAGGACGCTCCCAGCTTGATCATCTTTAATTCAGTTTTTCACTACTTTGCTACTTTGATCTCCTCTAATTTTGCTTTTAATTTGGCCACTATTTTTGGATTAGAGGTAGCAACGTTTGTTTTTTCGCCACGGTCAACCGTTAAATTGTACAACTGGTTCTGTTGCGAGTTTCCATATTCGGTATTGGTCTCTTTTCCGTAAGCTGGTCCTGCACCAGGTGCGATGTACTTCCAAATCCCGTTTTCAATCGATAGATTGTTGTTAACATTTTGTAATACAAGATATTCCCTTCCTTTCCCTCCTGTGTTGAGCCATGTCGAAAGTTGGTCCTGACTGTCGGGTGCTGCACCTGCCGGAAGTTTAACCTTTAAAAGTGCAGCAAACGTGGCCAGCATATCGACCTGACAGACCAAATGATCGGAAACACCCGGTTTAACTTTTGCCGGCCAGGTTACGATCCCCGAAACGCGTGTGCCACCTTCAAAACTGCTGTATTTGCCGCCCCTGAATTCACCGGCAGGTTTATGGCTGCCAAGCAACTCGACTGCGCGGTCTTTGTAACTGTCGTCAACAACAGGACCATTGTCGCTTGAAAGGATCACAATTGTACTTTTATCGAGACCCAAAGTTTTTAGGGTCTTCATCACTTCGCCTACCGACCAGTCAAATTCGAGGATCGCATCGCCACGAGCCCCCATACCGCTTTTGCCTACAAACCTTGGTGCCGGAACACGCGGAACATGGGCATCCTGGGTTGCAAAATAGAGGAAAAATGGCTTGTCCTTGTTTGTTTTGATAAAGGAAACAGCTTTTTCTGTAATCCTGTCGCCAATCTCCTCATCTATCCACAACGCCGATTTTCCACCTTTCATAAAGCCGATCCTCGAAATGCCATTCACGATAGACATATCGTGGCCATGACTGGGGTGCATTTTCAACAACTCAGGGTTCAACTTCCCGGTAGGTTCGCCCTCAAAATTTTTCTCATAATCGACCGAAATCGGATCTTTTGGATCAAGGTTCACAATGCGCTCATTTTCAACATAGACACATGGAACACGGTCACCAGTGGCCGCGAGGATAAAGGAGTAATCGAAACCAATATCGGATGGACCGGGTGTAATGTGCCCATTCCAATCTTGTGTACCGGTTTTATCCCCGAGGCCAAGGTGCCATTTCCCAACAGCACCAGTCGTGTAACCTGCACTCTTGAAGACATCGGCAAATGTGAACCTTTCGGGACGGATAATCGAACCGGCATTACCGGCTGCAATACCGGTTCCCTGTTTCCGCCATGCGTATTCGCCTGTCAATAAGGCATATCGCGATGGGGTAGAG
>CAIYPA010000102.1 GCA_903927965.1 uncultured Bacteroidia bacterium
GACGAAGCAATATATGAGAAAGGAATTAAAATTACAGATGAAGAAATGAGCAAAATAAATATTGAAAAAAACAATTTTCATGGTGAATGGAACTATTCAATTGCACCAAGAATGTAAAGTTTAATTTGTATCATATCCTAAAACATATATCGTGATATCGTCTGGTCTTTTAAATATGATTTATCAGGCAAAGGAGAATTACAAAGAGGCAAATAAGTATATGCGGCTTGCTTATTTGGGAAGGATAGAATATTACCAGAAAGATATTAATGTTAAGCTGAAGGACATGCAACATGATTTTGAAATTGCAAGCAAACAAAAAGAAATCAGCTACAGAAATTCTCAATTATGGTTTCTTTTTATTTCATTTTTGACAATACTCATTATCACGACATTCTTTATTATTATCCTGTTAAAGAAGAACAAAAGGAAAAATATTCTGAACGAGGAGCTGAACAGTAAAAATCAAATCATTCTAAACCAAAACGAAGAGCTTTCAAAGCTCAATGCCACCAAAGACAAGTTTTTTTCCATTATCGCTCATGACCTTCGCGGCCCAATAGGAGGGTTGATGGGATTGTCACAAATTATGGCCGAAGAATTATCAAGTTTAACAATCGAAGAGGTGCAAGAACTTGCACTTAGCATGAACCACTCAGCAACGAACCTATTCGGTTTACTCGAAAACCTGCTCAATTGGGCACGGATGCAGCGGGGGTCTATCTCCTACGATCCGAAAATCTGGGAATTGCACCTTTTGGTAAACGAAAGTGTCGAAATGATACGGGAGCCAGCCAAAATCAAAGAGATCGAAATTGGCATCCAAATTCCTGAAGGCCTTATGGTTTTTGCCGATAAAAACATCCTGCAGATGGTCATTAGGAATCTTGTATCAAATTCGATCAAGTTCACAGAAAAGGGCGGTAAAATAATCCTTTCTGTCGAAGCAAAGGATGGCAAGACTGTGGAAATATCCATAAAGGACAATGGCATTGGAATGAACAAGGAATTGGTCGATAACTTGTTCCATGCAGATGTTCGTAACGGAAGAAAAGGGACAAATGGCGAACCCAGCACCGGTTTGGGGCTACTGCTTTGCAAAGAGTTTGTAGAAAAGCATGGTGGAAAAATATGGGTAGAAAGCGAAGAGGGGAAAGGGAGCACGTTCAGTTTTTTGTTGCCAATATAATCGAATTGAAATGAACAAACAACTTGTGAGGTATTGAAAGGCTGATAAATATGGGAATAAATTCAGAAGTGGTAATAATAGTTACTAATTTTGGGCTAAATCGGTATTAATTATTACCGATTTGGAAAATGGGATGATTTGGAAATGAAATCGCAAAATAAATGGTCAACAATATTTAATTAAACCGATATGAAAACCAAAATTGACGAATTAAAAGAGTACCGAAACTTTTTCAGTAACGAATTGCACGAAGACATCCTCCCGTACTGGATGAAATATGCCATCGAAAAAGAGGGACATGGATTTTATGGGGCTGTTGACCTGGATGGAAACCCCGTTCTGACAGCCAACAAGACGAGTGTCCTGAATGCCAGGATATTATGGACTTTCTCGGCTGCGGCAATGCTCGATGGCAACCTGGAATATGGGGCAATTGCCGATAAAGCCTATCGCGTTGTTACGGAGGATTTTGAAGATAAGGAATTTGGTGGTTATTACATGGAACTATCGTCCGACAATAAAGTTGCCAATGACATCAAACATACTTATGCACAGGCATTTGTGATTTATGCCCTTTGTAAATATTACGAGTTTCGTCCATTGGATTCGGTAATGCAAAAGATTCAGTCCCTTTTTGCCCTTTTGGAAGAAAAAACCAAAGACCCCGAAAATATTGGCTATCGCGAATCGTTTACGCGCGACTGGAAAATCTATGGCGAAAACCGCATGTCCGACAACAACGAGCCAAAATCGATGAATACACATTTGCACATTCTGGAAGCATGGGCAGCACTCTATAAAGTCTGGAAAGATCCAAAAGTTGAACTTCGTCTTACCGAACTGATGGACCTTTTTCTCGATAAGATCATCCGTAAGGATGGCCATTTTGGGATATTCTTCGACAATGCCTTCAATGAAGTTGAGGCATCCAAAGGGATTTGCTCATTTGGCCACGAAATCGAAGGTTCATGGTTGTTGTGGGAAGCTGCGGAAATACTTGGCAATGAAGAGATTCTTGGACGAATGTGCTTGATGTCGGTACAAATGGTCAACAATATCGAAAGGATCGCTGTCGATAAGGATGGTGGTTTGTTTCTTGAATCAACTCGGTTTGGCAGCCATGTCAAAACCAACAAACATTGGTGGCAGCAGGC
>CAIYPA010000103.1 GCA_903927965.1 uncultured Bacteroidia bacterium
CGTTATGATTGCCTGGGGATCGAATGAGATTACATTCATCATGCCAATTTTGAGGTTCATGGCGCAACCCAATCCATCTCTGGCTGTTACTTTATAAAAGTATATTCCTGGTTCTAACCACAATACATCGACTTTAGCCCCATAATTGCTTGCAACGAATTTCGCAGATGTTTTTGGACAATTTCCACTAACTTTTGCAAAGTCAACGGTTCCATCGTTGTACAATTCCCATTCATAAGTATGTCCCGGATAAGGGTTCACGGATAAGGTTGTGACTTTATTCTGGTACACGGTATTCGCAGCCCTGGCAGAAACCAAGGCCAAAAGCAACAGTAAGGAAACTACCATTGCTTTACGAAATGTATCGTGCAATAAATCAATCATATAACTATTTTTAGTCATGATATACCTCCTCCATTTGCCCTGTAAATCCGTTTTTTTAACTGATCTGTACAGGCACACCTTACCCTTTTTGTCATTTTTATGCTTTTCTCCTTCATTGGCTGCATTTTAATGACATTGTTCAAATTCCTTCTATTTTCAAATATGGACAATTACCCTTATGACAATTTGGAACAAGAAAATAGCTTGGAACTTCATTGGATCATCCTTGCTGCCCTTGTTCTTTTATTGTGGTTTTATGACTGTCCATTTATTATTTCATGCCCAAAAATTTTATTGTGTCCTAAATTTTATATTTTCTTCCTGGTATTTCAAGCTTTCGAAAAGGGACGTACCCTTCCACCTCCGTTTATTTAACAGATTATATTGTTAATATTTAAGTGTTTGCAACTAAATCTGCAATAGGAATGACACCAGTTTTCTGTTGTGTCAATTGACATAAATGGTAATGACGGATCGCTCCTTGCCATGAAAGGCAAGAAATGACCATGGATAACGATTAGAGATCCGTAATAATTCCCAATCATGATACTTTGTTTTAAAATGAGGTGGACCTCGAAAACCTGCAAAATGGTTTTCTTAATCGGGCAAATCCGAATCGATGTTAATCAACAGGTCCATAAGAAAGTACACAACATTTCAGTCTGTTTTCCCCTAAAAACAGAAAATCCCGACACATACTGTTGTGACAGTTAGGTCAGAACTAAGCTGTTAACCATTCCCTGCCTCCGGTCAGGCAATTGCCTGGCCGGATCAGGAGGAGGTTCATGAAAAAACAAATGTTGAATTTTAAGCCCTTATGGAACCTGTGGCAATGATACCGGAGTTGTTGTAACCGTTGGCCTTAAACTAAGTGTCTGGACTGCAAGGTCACCAAAATCTGTAAAGGTTGAACAGTCAGGATCCACATCCTTATTGGCAGTTGCAGTTCCATCAACGGCTTCAACTGCTAAGGTAACAGGCACATCGACCAGACCTTCAAATCCATTGTTTTTTATGGTAACCTTGACATAAATTGAAACGCCCTCGTTTGTTAAAGGCTGTGAGGTTTGAACTGTAAACTGAGACGTTGTTACACTTGGAGCTGCTGCATCTGTTACCAGATTGGTTGCGATGGTAGCAGCAGTATAGCCCCACGCAATTGTAGCTGTTTGAGTTCCCTGCAATCCAGAAAGTTTTAGGGTTGGTTTATAGGAATCTGTAAAATTCGCTGCAACAACTTCGAAATAAAGTACGTTGGTTCCATAATCCGTTTCAACTTTACCGGTGGCCACATTCCACTTTGCCGATTGGACTTTATCAAAGCATTGACTTTCAGCAACACCATAAGCCAATGATGTAGGCGTTGCTCCATGTGCCATGTTGGTGATGTCAACAGTAAATGCAATTTTTGGAACAATCTGCATGACTTTAAGATTGTCTGCACAAGCCGATGGCCCGGCATATTCAACAACCATAAACAATGGATTCGTCGTTGCATTTACACCATCAAGTCCGGCAGATGTCCATGTAACAGTTGTTTTATTTGGAGAAGTGGCATTGGGAATTGAAGTGTTGTAATTTGTTGCACCTGCTAAAATCGCGACCCCATCGGCAGGAATAATCGTTGCAACCCTTGCACCGGCTGTTGTAAAGGTCGTTGATTTTGTTGCATACCAAAAAGCGGTCCCATTTGCGGGGGCAAGAACTGCTGAATAATCATAAGGCCTACCTGCAATTGGGTTCAATGGATCGACAGCGGGACAGGTCAATGGTACCGATTTGGTTCCCGTTACTGCGAAAGGTTGTCCGAAGACAGCTGTTGTGGCGAAAATTGCCAGAATAAAAATTGAAATAAAAATTTGCTTTTTCATGACTTTAAATATTATATGTAAATAATTGAAATTTAATGATTTGAAATTTTGGGTTTATGCTCCGATAAAGGTGGGGTTGCCATAGTGTCCCGAAAAAGATCAGCCTGTTCCGGGACTTCGCCAGCAGCCAGGCGGACTTTTCCCCTTATTTTGTGATAGCAAGATCGGATTCTTGCCCATACTGTGCCGTGTTTGTGAAGCAAAGTGGAAAAAGGAGGAATTCAACGTGTTAAAAATTAGATTATTATTGTTGAAAGCCTCGTTTTGTTTTTGTTTGACCTTTTTCATCTGGTGAGTATTTTACTGTTAATTATCGATTGATTTTAATTATTGGGGGACGTTGCTTTACGCTAATGGAGGTCACATGGGTATTTGAAACATTTCCGAATAGGGTTTCCTGAACTCTGCTTTCTGAATAGTTGGCCGCACCATTTTGAGTTGTGTAAGTTGAATCAGAATGGGCAAGTTGGATGTAGTCAGATTTTATAGTAAAAATTGGAATTGGAATGCATGAATTAGCAAAGGAGGATGTCGAGGATCCTACGGCAACAATGCAATATGCTGCCTTTGATCCTGAAAGGAACACTGAAGCTAACAGCAGAAAATTGAACAATATGACAGTTAAGACCCGCACTTTGAAACCCTCCTTTTTGACCTAAATAATTACACAACTTTTATAATCCGGAATGAGCTTCTTTTTTGCACCATTCCTTCTCGATTTTCAAAAACTAAATTCAAAAAAACAAGCTGATTAATTGATTTTAAGTAGAAGGGAAAGGTTTTCTGTCAGTAGGTGCATTTATTAGTACGAAAACAAGAGCTGCTGACTCATTTGAAATTTGACCATTTCAAATATGAGGCAAAGATATGCAAATAAATTTACGTTTCCTAGTAAATACGTAAATAAATGCATGCTAATTGTAAGTATATTTTACTATTGCTATGAAAAAATTGTTTATTTGCGGTATAAACAATTATAATACAGACGCTTAGAGTGCGTAAAATAAATTCTTGTCCATTAATGTCCAATTATGACAATAGGTCTTTGCCAAATAGCTTTTGGGAATTATCGAATAGAATATAATGTTAAATATTAGGTTAGTCAAAACACCTGCACGTACTTTCTTTCACTTCTACAAAAGAATCCATTAATCAGATTTTAATCGGAATAAGCGGGGAATTGTTACCCTAAAAAAAAGGAGTTTTGACTTAAAATTGAGTGTTCAAAATGTAAATCAATAAAATATAGGCGATTAAATGATCTGAGTATTTTTAATTTAGATTTAAACTGAATTGTATTTTAAAATCCTTTGATAATGTTGGGTCGGGGTTTGATTAAAATAGTTTGAGATTTTGGATCGGAAACATTTCCGGCACAATCTACAATCCAATAAGTTATCGAATGGGATGTATCAGAAAAACCAATTCCGTCCCCGGAAAACTGGATTGGGTAGCCGTATGTGGAAGGCTGTCCGGTCTTGTAAGCAGTAGGAAGTGTTGGAATCCTTGTCCCATCCTTCATCTCGATTTTCCACCGAATTTCAGCAATGCATGAAAATGGACAATTGTCGGTAAAGGTAAGAGCGTCAAGATCCAGAGACTTATTGCCCGCCTGAAGAACATAGTATTCAGGCCTGTTTGGATTGATATCCATTGTTGACGGATTAAAGATCGCATTGTTAAGACTTTCAACACATTGGATAAAGGGGGACGGTAATGTGAAAGTTGGCGGCTGATTGTCGGGAGGAAGGATTAAGACCTGTAATGCCATTTGGGAACAACCATGGGCTGAAGTAACTGTAACTGTATGAATTCCTGGTAATAAATTACTTGCAGTACTAGTGGTCTGTCCGTCGCTCCATAAGTAGGTGGGGGAATTGCCACTAACAACAACCGTTGCACTTCCGTTCGTTCCACCAATACAGTTGGGTTGTGTTACCTGTAAATTTTCATCTACAACCAGGGGCTGGGGTTCAGTCAGGGTGATTGATTTCGAATCCGTACAGCCATGAGAATCATTGACTGTAACCGTGTATGTTCCGGCTTTCAGGTTCAGGGCTGTGGGAGTAGTTTGTGGTGGTTCGGTATTCCATGAAAAATTATAAGGGGCGGTACCATTTTCAACTGCGGCTCTGGCAGATCCATCAGAACCACCGTTACATAAGGGGTTAGAACTAAAAGGAATAGTTGCCTTTACCAATGGAAAGATTGTGATCGTGACCTGATCGGAAACTGCAGGACAGGCACCGACAGGAACGGTTGTAAGTGTTAATGTAACAGAACCATTTGAAACCTCGTCAGCACCTGGTGTGTAAACTGCATTTAAGCTGGAACGGTTTGTATTAAAGGTTCCCGTGCCTCCAAACCAGGAAGCCGAAGTAGCAGAACCTCCAAAAGTCCCGACTAACTGAACCGATGAACCGTTGGCACAAAATGATTGATCTGCACCTGCATTTACAGTTGCCACTAGACCAACATTTAGCGAAACAGTTTTGGTAATAGGAGTACATCCATATCCATCGTGGAAAGTCAAGGAATATTCACCTGAATTTAAAGTTGTTGCGTTTGGAATACTGGGATTTTCGAGTGTCGAGGAAAAGTTATTTGGCCCAGTCCAAAGAAACGAAAAAGGGGATTTCCCTCCCGAAAGGTTCGCAGCAAGATTGATCGTAGTCCCTTCGCAAACAGAACTGGCTGTAGTCGGGTTGATATTCCCCGGTAGGGGAGCCAGGGTTCCAAACGATATATCATCGAGGCCAAAGTCGTTGCCAGCCATGGCTGTCTGTAAATCAACGATTTGGATCGTAGCAGACGTAGCAGGACCGGAATTCCACATGCCATAAAATCTATCCTGGGGTTTCCATGGATTACTATTGCTTCCGGTCCCGGTAGTCAATTGTACATCGGTTCCAAATAGACTGCCATTGATGCTGAATTGCAAATGGGCATAGTTTCCCGCTGTGTTCAAACTCATGGCGTAAGCAGAAAAATAATAGTCGGTGTTGGGCACAACTGTTTTTACCTCCTGCCAGATCACGGGTTGTGGTGTTCCAGGGAAGCCATTTACAATCATAAAATTACCAGCACCAGTTGTATGATCCACACCCCAGAAATTGGTGTGGTAGTTGTTGGCGTTTGCGCCTATGCCATATAGCCCTTCAGGGGTTAGTTCCGAATTTCCGGAAACATCGGCTTTGTAAGTATATTTATTGGTTCCACTTAAGGGAGTGGTAAAACCTGTGTTTCCCAATGAGAAATCGCCGTTAGTGACCAGTTCATTGGAGACATTGATGGAAGCTGTTGCTGTGCAACCATTTGACCCGGTAACCGTAACTGTGTAAATACCAACAACATCAACGCTGATTGTATTTGTTGTTTCATCGGTACTCCATAAATAAGACCCTATACCCGATGTTGTGAGTTTAATTTTAGGTTGAATTGAACAGTAATCGGCAATGATTGTAGAAACCGGAACAGGATTAGCCACTACCGCAACCTGATTGGAAGTGGCAGAACACCCGGTTGCATCGGTGGTGGTAACAGTATAGATGTTTGTTCCTGCTGGTGGCATGACAACTGATTTTGAAATGCTGTTCAAAGCTCCTGAATAAGCGATTGGTCCTATCGACTGTGGGCCATTAACAACTGATGTAAAATTCCCGGATGGTTGCTTGGTAATGGATAATGACCAGTTTACAAGGGTTCCGGAATCATTTGCATTGTCGTCAAAAACACGAAGTGACCATGCACCGTCTATTAAGGCGCCGGTTAACGCAGTAGCTGGAACAACCAGATTGTAATTTCCACCTGATACTGCCCCGGTTCGGTCGGGTGCTGTGTTAATGGATCCTTCTGGTAAATAGGTTCCGGTAAAAGGGGCAGAACCGCCGGAAATTGGATTAACCGCATCGGTACGAAAAACAGTGTTGACATAATCATTGCCACTCCCCCCATAATCAGACGATAAAAGCATTGCTTTGGTTCCGGACGGATCGACCAGGAAGATATCCAGATCGGAATCGTAACGGTGATTGATGTTTATCGTGACTTCAATCACATCGGTCGCAGTAAGGCTTAAACCACTTCCTGACAATGTAATCGTTGAATAGGAATAGGAAGCATTTGTATTGTTCGGTATAACCTTATTGATATTTCCGGATGTTCCGGTAATAGGACTCATTGTACTTGTGGATGTTAAAGTCATCGGGACACCTTCGCAAACGGACGTTGAGGGTGAGACTGCCAATGTAACTGTGGGAATGGCGTTTACCTTGACAGTGTGGGTTGCGGTTCTTGAAACACCACAGCTTGTTGCTGTTGCAGTTATAACGATTGTACCGGTCCAATTTGGTGCAAACGTTACCAGACCTGTGTTGGAATTGATCGAATTTCCGGCGGTTATACTAGCCGCATCAAGGGCATAAGTGAGGCTTCCGGCAGTGGTCGCAGTTGCAGTATAGGTTATAGGGGCTGAACCTTTGCAGGTAGCTGAATTTGCCCCCAAAGTAAAGATCGGGGTTCCCGGGGACGAATAGATGGTGACTGTTACAGGTTTTATGTTGTTACATCCTAAAGAAGTACTTCCTTTTATATAATAGGTGCCGTTATCTGCGGTTGTTGGCGTAGCATAAGCATTGGTGGCTGCTGCATTTGTCCAATAGGTAAACAGTAGTCCGGCAGTGGAGCCAGTTGTGATTGCCGGCAAAGTCAGGTTGCCTTTTGATGGGGAACAAAGAATTGCTGGATTTGTAATCACCAAATCAGGGGTTATGCCAATGGTAACATAAACGGGCTTGATTGATGTACAACCGGTACCTGGGTCGGTACCTTTTATATAATAGGTTCCATTTCCTGCAATTGAAGGGGACAAGAGGGAATTTGTAGCAGTTGCATTGGTCCAGTAGCTCAGGCTCAACCCTGATGTTGAACCCACAGTAATAGCTGAAGCTGTCAGATCGGCAGTAGCCGGTGAACATAACAAGGAAGGATTGGTAACCACAAGATTGGGAGCAGGTTTTACTGTCACTAATATATTGAGCACTGTTCCATTGCAACCATTGACGGTGGGTGTAACCTGATAGGTGACCGTTGCATTTCCGGACGTGGCATTTGTAAGTATCTGATTTATAATTGTACCAGTACCATTTGCTGCATTTGCAATCGCACCTGAAGGTACAATGGCCCCAACTGTCCATGAAAAAGTCGCTTCCGGGGTAGAACTGGATAGGCCAATATTGGTGGTTCCACCGGAACAGATTGTTTGGCAGGCAGGAGAACTTGATATGGTTGGTATTGGATTTACTGTGGTTCCAAAAGTCTCCGGCTGCCCAACACAACCATTGGCCTTGGGTGTTATGGTTATTGTGGCATTGCCCCGGATCGTTAGGAAAGAAGGAATCTCAGAAATACCGACTTTATTGGTCAATCCTATTGATGAGCCACCTGTAATATCGAATACAACACCCGAAGGGGTGCCAGATAAACCAATTCGTGGCGTCATCAAACCTTTACAAAAGTTTTGATCTCCGGGAGTGGTTACTGTGGGGTTTGGATTTACAGTTACCACAGCAGACCCGGTCTGCAACTGGGAACACCCTATTGAACTGGTGACATTTACGAGTGTATAATTAAAATTTCCGGGACTTCCGGTCGGGACATGCAAGGAAACACTATTCCCCGAAATTGTAGAAATTGTTTGTTCAAAGCCTCCATTGATTTGATAGATAAAAGTATATGGGGGTATGGAATTGGAACCTATAAAAGTAACTATTGGAGGATCACTTCCCTGACAAGTGGAAGTAGTACCGGTAATTGTGGCTGCTGGGAGCGGATTAACTGTTATCCTATAGCTTTTTGAACTCCCGGTACAGCCATTTGCCGTTGGTTGGACAGTTATTATTGAAGTTGTCTGTGAGTTCATACTACTGCCCGAAGCGACAAATGATGGAACTGTAAGGTTTGTAATACCACTGCCAGCCAACCCAATTGAAGTGTTGCTGTTGCTCCATAAAAAAGATGTGTTTGCAACAGAACTTAACAATGGGATCGCTGGCTGGGTATTCCCAATGCAAATTGCCTGATCTGGTACAGAAGTCATGGAAGGGATCGGATTAATTACCACCACAACCGGCAGGACCATTGATTCATGATCCTGGTTGGTTGCCTTGATGTAATAGGTTCCGGATAATGTAACAGATGTATGATTTGCCAGACTGGAAGATGCCTGGGAATCCTCCCAGTAGGTTAGTTCTACTCCATCAAGATTGCTTCCTCTTGTGATTTGGGGATCTTCGAGATTAATTGTAGACGGAAAACATACGGGTGCAGGACTATGGATCACCAGATTTATTGCATTCGAGTCCCAAAATGTTGAAGGTATTGGTTGAACGCAGTCATCCAATAATATAGATGATCCAAACAAACGATTGTAACCGAACAGTGTTAAACCAGTGATTATTAATAAGATGGCACGCATTTTATACCCCTTTCTACTTATCGGATTTTTTCAACCAAACGGGTAATCAGATAAAATGGAAACATTTTTCAAGGCAGTTTAAGTCACGATGTAATATTCTTTATCGGTTTTAGCAATAAATTGTTACCTGGATAAAAAAAATATCCGGATAGAAAGAAATATTACAATGCCAATGTCTCCATTGAATTGGAGATATTGCAAATTGAAAAGAATGATGAATTCAGATCGGGAATGAATTATTCAAGGTAAGTGTATCCATACAATCCCGAGCGGTAGTTGGAAAGGAACTCTTTGCCCTCTTCGGCTGTAATAATCCCCGATTTTACCGAAGATGTTACCCATGTTTCTACCGTGCGAACCAATTTTTTTGGATTATATTGCACATATTCAAGCACTTCTGCCACTGTCTCGCCGTCAATGATCTGGTCGATGCTATAACCTTTGTCATCGACAGAGACGTGCACGGCATTTGTGTCGCCAAATAAATTGTGCAGGTCGCCCAGAATTTCCTGATAAGCACCAACCAAGAATACACCAATATAGTAGGGCTCCTTCTGTTTCAGGGAGTGGACAGGCAGATAATAGGAAAGGTTTCTCGTGGAGATAAAGTTGTCGATCTTCCCGTCCGAATCGCAGGTGATGTCCTGAAGGGTCGCTGAACGGTCTGGTTTTTCGTCAAGCCGCTGAATCGGGATGATTGGGAAAATCTGGTCTATTGCCCACGAATCGGGAAGTGACTGAAACAGGGAAAAATTACAGAAATATTTGTCGGACAATAGCTTGGGTAAATTTATCAACTCCTCAGAAACATGTTTCATCCCATTGGTCATTTGCTGGACCTCTTTCGCGATCGACCAGAACAGACGCTCAATTTTCGCCCTTGTCTGTAAATCCAAAAGGCCCAGGCTGAAACGGTCAAGGGCTTCCTCCCTGATTTGCTGGGCATCGTGCCAGGTTTCGTGCATCCTGGTCTGATTGAGGGTGTTCCACAAAGAGTAAAGTTCCTTCAACAACTCATGGTCGTTGGGATCGATCTCCTCTTCTTCTTCCCAAATAGGTAAGTTTGTGGCCTCAAGGACTTCAAAGATCAAAACCGAATGGTGGGCAGTAAGCGACCTTCCCGATTCGGTAATCACATTGGGGTGAGGAATGTTGTTTTTGTCGCTAACATCCACCATTGTGGAAATGACATCGTTCACATATTCCTGAATACTGTAATTGACGCTGCTTTCGCTGTTTGACGAACGGGTGCCATCGTAATCGACACCTAGGCCTCCACCAATATCGACAAAGCTGATGTTGTAACCATTCCGGTGAAGTTGAACATAGAACTGGGATGCCTCGCGAATGGCGATCTTGATGCGCCTGATCTTGTTCACCTGACTGCCAATGTGGAAATGGACCAGGTGCAGGCAATCTTTCATTTTGTTCCGCTCAAGGATATCCAGTGCTTCAAGAAGTTCACTTGATGTGAGCCCAAATTTGCTCACGTCTCCGCCTGAATCTTCCCATTTACCGCTACCCGAACTGGCCAGTTTGATCCTAATCCCAAGATTCGGCCTGATCTTAAACTGCTTGGCAATCTTGATAATTAATTTGAGCTCGCTTAATTTTTCGACAACAAGAAAAATCCGGCGGCCCATTTTTTGTGCAAGAAGGGCAAGTTCAATGTAGTCCTCGTCCTTATAACCGTTGCAGATGATCAGGGAGTCGTTGTCGGTATTGATGGCTATTACTGCATGCAATTCGGGTTTGGAACCAGCCTCAAGGCCAATGTTGAATTTCTTCCCGTGCCCGACGATCTCTTCAACAACAGGGCGCATCTGGTTGACCTTGATCGGATAGATAATGAAATTTTGGGCCTTGTACAGATACTCTTCCGAGGCAATTTTGAAACAACTGGCCATTTTTTCGATCCGGCTGTCCAGAATATCAGGAAACCTGATGAGCATGGGTGCGGATACATCCCTCAATTGAAGCTCTTCGACCAATTCTTTCAAATCGACCTCCACGCCATTTTTTTTGGGGGTAACAACCACGTGCCCTTTATCGTTGATCGAAAAATAATTTATTCCCCAACCATTTATGTTGTAGAGCTCAGCCGAGTCATCAATACGCCATTTTCTCATTAATCAATTTTTTATTTAAGGATACTAAAATACAATCTTTTAAACAGCAATACGAATTATGCGCCATATTTTTCAACAACAGGTGGTAAATCGATGAATTTGTAATCCTGCGTGCGCAATTGTGGGTAAAACCCGGCCTCGGCGATCATCCGCTGCATTTCGAGTGCCGACAATTTAAAGGAAGCCCCGGCTGATGAAACAACATTTTCCTCGATCATGATCGAACCCAAATCGTTCGCACCCGCATGAAGGCATACCTGGGCAGTTTCCTTCCCGATGGTAAGCCACGATGCTTGTATATTTGGAATGTTGTTAAGGACGATCCGGCTTATCGCAATAGTGCGTATATATTCAACGGGTAAAACAGGTGAAAGGGCAACCATCTTGCCCAACTCGGTCCCTTCCGACATGATCGGCCAAGGTATAAAGGCCATAAAACCTGGTGCAAAGGATGGTTTTATTGATTGAAGATCACGAAGCAAGACCATATGTTCGATCCGTTCGCGAATCGTTTCGATATGTCCGAACATCATTGTCGCAGAAGTCAGGATACCTATCTGATGGGCTTCAGCCATCACTTCCAGCCATTCCGCTGTTCGAGCTTTTCCGGGAGAAATCTGTTTTCGCACCCTGTCGCTTAAAATCTCTGCACCTGCTCCCGGTAGGCTCTCCAGTCCCGATGCGATCAACTTTTCAAGAACTTCGCGGTAGCTCATCCGCTCTTTTCTTGCGATGTGGACAACTTCTGGAGGCCCCAGGGCATGAAGCCTCACTTCAGGAAAAGCCTCTTTTAATTTTGAAAAAAGGTCGGTGTAAAAAGCCAACCCATATTGAGGATGCATACCCCCCTGAATAAGAAGCTGGTTGCCACCCAGTTGCTGCATCGCTTCAATTTTCGATTTATATTCTTCGAAAGTTGTTGTATATTGTTCGGAACTATTGACCTTGCAGTGAAAATTACAGAATTTGCAACCTGATATACAGACATTGGTAATATTGATATTTCGATCAATCATCCATGTAACCGTATTGCCGGGATGCAACTTCTGACGGACCTGCCAGGCTACAAACATTAATTCGGATGTCGGGGCAACCTCATAAAGCAATTCTCCCTCTTCTAAAGTGAGAGGCTCAAGGTTTAATGCACGCCTATATAAATGATCTAAATTCATGAACAACAAATTTGCGCCAAAGGTACTATTTTTGAACCATTGTTAATAAAGTGGTAAGTTTGTGGAAATACAAGGAAATAAATGGAAATAGTAGGGACGTGCTTAAACCTTAATCTCCCGGCCATCAAGGATTTTTCTTTCTTTGAATATCAACAAGCACCTGTAATACATTGAATAATAGGTACATGAATTTTACAATCAAATACAGGATAGGTTTATTTTATAAATCATTAACAGCAAATCATTGATATGGACATCAAATTTACAAAAACAGGACCGGCAGGCTCTTTCGCAAAATCCTATCTGATCTTCGATAAAACTTCACTTGAAGGGATACCCCTCAATGAACCGGAGTCGGAATATGTGAAAAAACATTTGAAAGACAACAATATCGCAGTTGTCAACCGGTATTTTGAACTGATCCTGATCGCCTATGTTGATTGTTCAAAATCAAAGAGTTCATATTTAGAACAATGCAGAAAAAGAGGGTGCGAAATTCAGGATATCCTGAGCAAAGAAAAAATTGACTACCTGACCTTTGTCGTTAGTCTGACCGCAGGTGAAGAAGGGTATCTGGCTATGGCAGAGGGCTGTGCATTAGGTAGTTATCAATTCAATAAATATCAGTCTGATAAAGGTTCTCAACAGGGGATTTTAAGCATTGATTTTACCCTTTCAGGGATAACGGATAATGAACTTATTGAACTGTCCGCAAATGTTGAAGCCGTATTTTTGGCACGCGACATGATCAATGAACCTGTATCGCATCTCAATGCTGTTAAATTGGCACAAAATTTTGAATTGATGGGAAAGGAAGCAGGTTTTTCTGTTGAGATTTTCGATAAACGGAAAATCGAGGAGTTAAAAATGGGTGGTTTGCTTGCTGTGAATCAGGGTAGTATAGATCCTCCAACATTTTCAGTGCTTGAATGGAAACCTGCCGAAAGTCAAAACAGCCGTCCGATCGTACTGGTAGGCAAAGGGGTTGTTTATGATACAGGAGGCCTAAGCTTGAAACCTACCAAAGACGCTATGGATTTTATGAAAAGCGATATGGCAGGGGGGGCAACAGTGGCAGCTGTGATGTATTATGCCGCCAAATGCCAGTTGCCCATACATTTGGTCGCACTTGTTCCATCAACGGATAACCGTCCTGATGGAAACGCTTATGCACCTGGAGATGTGATTATTATGCATAGCGGAAAAACAGTCGAGGTACTGAATACAGATGCCGAAGGTCGTTTGTTATTGGCTGATGCATTAAGCTTTGCAAAAATATACGACCCTTGTCTGGTGATCGATGTAGCAACCCTTACGGGATCGGCAGCTATGGCAATTGGTCAGTATGGCATTGTTGGAATGGGAACGGCTAGTGAAAATATTTTCAGTCATCTGAAAACGGCCGGTGAAAATGTTTATGAGCGTATTGTCCAGTTTCCACTTTGGGATGAATATGGTGAATCGATCAAATCTGACATTGCAGATATGAAAAACATCGGGGCCAGGGAAGCCGGTGCCATCTCTGCAGGAAAATTCCTTGAAAAATTTGTCAGTTATCCCTGGATTCACCTCGACATTGCTGGTCCATCGTTTTTAAATTCGCGGGATCATTACCGGTCCAAAGGTGGCACTGCCTCGGGGGTTAGGTTATTAATTGATTTTATTAAGAACTACGAGAATGGAAACTGGTAATTAAGCTTTATCAGGGTGATGGGTCCTGCAGTCACAATAATAAACAGCCAAAAAAGCTATTATTGTGTAATGTCGAATAAAAGTATAAATTTGACAATTGAACTGTTTGGATAAAACAGGTGTCTAAAAATCTAAAAAAGTTGGGAATGGAGCAACATAAAGTTAGGGTGGGAATTACCCACGGTGATATTAATGGTATTGGTTACGAGGTGATTATTAAGGCCTTAACTGATACCAGGATTTTGGAGATGTGTACGCCGATTGTTTATGGTTCCCCCAAGGTTGCGGCCTATTACCGTAAAGCCATCGACAGCGAAACCTTTACTTTTAACAATATTATCACTGCAAAGGAAGCCAATCCCAAACGTGTCAATATCATTAATTGCGTCAGCGAAGAGGTTAGGGTCGAACTTGGAAAATCGACCAAACAGGCTGGTGAAGCCGCTTTGGCTGCGTTGGAGGCTGCTGTCAGGGACTTAAAAGCTGGTCTTATCGATCTTGTTGTTACCGCCCCTATCAATAAAGAAAATATCCAATCCGAAAAATTCAGTTTCCCTGGTCATACAGAGTATTTCTCAAATGCCTTTGGCACCAGGAACTACCTGATGTTAATGGTCAGCGATATTTTAAAAATTGGGGTTGTAACTGGACATATTCCTGTTAGTCAAATAGTTGCATCATTAACAAAAGAAAAAATCCTTTCCAATTTAAGGGTTTTGAACAAAACCTTGCTTGAAGATTTTTCTGTTCATAAACCTCGCATAGCGGTTCTCGGATTAAATCCACATGCCGGTGACCGAGGATTGCTTGGTGACGAAGAGGAGCGGATTATTTTGCCAGCAATCAGGCAGGCTTTTGATGAGGGCATTATTGCTTTGGGACCTTTTGCAGCTGATGGATATTTTGGTTCTGGGGAGTTTAAAAAATTTGATGCGACTTTGGCCATGTACCACGATCAGGGGCTGATCCCTTTTAAATCAATTGCTTTTGAATCGGGCGTTAATTATACTGCCGGCCTACCTGTTATCCGCACTTCGCCGGGACATGGCACTGCTTATGGCCTTGCAGGTACAGGAACTGCATCCGAAGAATCTTTTCGCAATGCAATGTATCTGGCTATCGACCTGTTTGAAAACAGAAAATTATACAAAGAATTGACTCAGAATCCTTTACAGCGTCATGAAATTGATCGGACTGGAGGGGAGTAATTTTTTATTGATCCTATTACAGTAGTTCAATGTACGAATATATCAACGGAACAATTACCGGATTGAATCCTGCCTGGGTTGTAATAGAAACAGGCGGCATAGGTTATTTTTTACATATTTCCGTTAACACCTTTTCTCGACTTAACGGCAAGGTAAGCAGCAGGCTCTATATCCATGAGGTGGTCAGGGAGGATGCACATTTACTTTACGGATTTGCCGAGCAGGACGAACGCGATTTCTTTAGGTTGCTTATTTCAGTTAATGGGATAGGTGCTGCCATTGCAATTATGATGCTCTCTTCATATTTGCCTGATGATCTTCGTGAAGCAATCCTAAAAGAAAATGTAAACCTGCTGAAGAGCATAAAGGGGATTGGTGCCAAAACAGCACTTCGTGTCATTATCGAATTAAAGGACAAAGTAGGCAAAGGGTCTGCTTCTGATAAAATCTTTAAATCTGGTGATTCAGTTGTGCGGAATGAGGCACTTTCGGCACTTGAAATGCTTGGTTTCAACCGAAAAGTTGTTGAAAAATCATTGGATCAGATAATTGCAACCCAGCCTGGACTTACAGTGGAACAACTTCTGAAAATTGCATTAAAAAGTTTTTAAACAGAGATTTTGCGAAAGACGATTCTATATACGGTGCCAGTATTATGCTTCCTGATGCTCTCAATGCTAACATGGAAAGGCATCGCTATGACAGACAGGGAGTTGTTGTTAGGGCATGGTTTGTTCGATAATTACTTAACTGCCAGGGACTCTATACTTGGGGACACTATCGGACCTCTGCCTTATCCGTTTAAAGATAAAAGTTTGTTCACGAATTCCGGGAAAAATGATTCATCGGCACTTTATCTGAAAAAACCATCCAATGTACGCACTGTTATCGAATACGACCCTATAACGGGTGATTACCTGATTTCAGAAAAAGTGGGCGATGTTGATTACCGCCTCCCACTTTCCCTCAGCAGGGAAGAATACCTTAAAACCGATCTCCGTGAAGCCATTGATAAATATTGGCGCCAAAAGATGTCTCAAAATACCCTCGACCAAAAGTCCCAACTTGTCCCTCAGTTCAGGATCAGCAGCCAGGCGTTCAGCAAGGTTTTTGGAACCAATGTGGTCAACATCAAACCTCAGGGATATGTAGAAATGAGCCTGGGGGTACGCACCAACAGAATTGAGAATCCATCGATTCCTGTGCGCATGCAAAGAAATACGACCTTTGATTTCAGTCAGAAAATCAACGTAAATCTTGATGGTGAAATTGGCGACCGGCTGAAAATGAGGTTCAATTACAATACTGACGCTACATTTGATTTTGAGAATAAGATTAAACTTGATTACAAAGGAAGCGATGACGATATCCTGAAAAACGTGGAGGCAGGAAATGTGTCCATGCCATTGACCGGAACACTGATCAGGGGAGGGACTAACCTTTTTGGTGTAAAGACAGAAATGCAATTTGGAAAATTATCGGTTGCAACAGTTTTTTCCCAGCAAAAAGGGGAAACCAAAGTGATCAATACTGAAGGTGGTGCCGAAAAGTCGAAATTTGAAATCAACGCATCTGAATACGATGCCAACCGGCACTTTTTACTTGGGCACTTTTTTTATGATGCATACGATAAGGCAATGTCAGAATTGCCAATTATAAAGTCCTCAGTAACAATCAATAAAATAGAAGTTTGGGTTACCAATAAAGCGAATCGTTTTCAGGAGTCGCGCAATATCCTTGCTCTTCTCGACCTTGGGGAAAAAGGGGCCAATCGACAGAACCAGACCATTTCTGCATTCGGTGATACACCGGGACTCCCATTCCCGATGAATACCTATCCGGGTAATGGGATCAACGGGCTTTACAAAGAGATGACCACAACCTATTCCGGGGTCCGTGATATTGCCAAACTTACAGGAGTCCTTGGACCTTTGGCTGCCCGGGATTTTGTGAGCAGTAGGGATTATGAAAAAATAGAGAATGCCCGTTTATTGGATTCTACCGAATACACACTAAATCGCCAATTGGGATATCTTTCATTGAATCAGGCTATTAATAATGACGAAGTTCTCGCTGTCGCTTATCAATATACTGTGAACGGTGAGACTTTTCAGGTTGGGGAGTTTTCGACAGATGGAATAAGCGCTCCCGAAACGCTGATCCTTAAGATGCTAAAGGGTACAAACCTGAACCCAAGTTTTAAGAACTGGCGATTGATGATGAAAAATATATACAACATCAAGGGTTCCCAACTTTCATCAACAGATTTCAAGTTGGATGTGTTATATAAAAATGATGCTTCCGGTACAAACCTCAATTATCTTCCTGATGGGCCACTTAAGGAAAAAATACTCCTTGAGGTGATGAACCTTGACCGTCTGAATAAACAGCTCGATCCTTACCCGGATGGGATTTTTGATTTTCTCGAACGTCTTACAGTCTATTCGCAAAAGGGAAGGATCATATTTCCTGTCATCGAACCTTTTGGGTCGAACCTTGAACGAAAGTTGAATGGAGATGCAGCAGCTATTAAAAAATATGTATTCCGAAGTTTATACGACAACACCAAGACAGTAGCAGAACAGGATGCCGAGAAAAATAAATTCAGGCTGATTGGAAGTTTTAAAGGATCATCAAGCACGGAACTCAGTCTTGATGCTATCAATCTTACGCGTGGTTCGGTCAAGGTGATGGCAGGAGGCAGGCAACTTGAGGAGGATGTCGATTTCATAGTTGATTATCAACAGGGTAAATTAAAAGTGATTAATCAGGGATTGCTTGAATCGGGAACGCCTATTTCCATTTCAACTGAAAGTGAGGATCTTTTCAGCATGCAGCGGAAAACCATGCTGGGGACGCACCTGAATTATGAGTTCAGTAAGAACTTCAACCTTGGGGCAACCCTGATGTATCTTCATGAAAAGCCGCTTTATCAGAAAGTTAACTATGGCGAGGATCCCATTTCAAATCTTATGCTTGGCTTAAACCTTGCCTACAATACCAAGTCCGGATTTGTTACCAAAATGGTAAATGCCCTACCCTTTATCAAAACCAATGAAGAGTCAAAAGTGGCAATAGAGGCCGAATGGGCAAGGTTGTTCCCGGGCCATTCAAAAGTCATATCAAAGGAGGGTGCTGCATATCTCGACGATTTTGAAGGGGCAAAAACGCCCATTAACCTGAAAACTTATGTAGGATGGTACACAGCAAGTACACCACAATCGAACGACCTGTTCCCTGAAGCGAATGTGATCAACGATGTTTCAGCAGGTTATAACCGGTCGTTGCTCTCATGGTACATCATTGATCCTTATATGCAGCGAAAAACTGCACCTGCTTACCTAAGCGAGCAGAAACTGCTCGATGACCACCGGGTCAGGGAAGTCTTCCAGTACGAAATCTTTCCACAACGGGAAACACCTATTGGCCAGCCAACCAATATCCCGACTCTCGACCTCGCTTTTTATCCATCAGAAAGGGGACCATATAATTATGATGCAGCCCCTTCAGCCATTTCTTCTGGAGTGAACCTGGACGGAACGCTTAAAGCACCGGAAACAAGATGGGGTGGTATCATGCGAAAAATTGAGACAAGCGATTTTGAAGCTGCCAATGTGGAATACATCGAATTCTGGATGATGGACCCTTTTGCAGAAGATAATCTTGAAAACAAGAATCCGGGTGGAGACCTTTATTTTAATCTGGGCAATGTTTCCGAAGATATCCTGCGTGACGGCAGGAAATCGTTTGAACATGGGTTGCCTGCTGATGGCAACCCAGCGTTGACCGATGTAACCAATTGGGGCCGTGTTTCAAAACAGCAATCGCTTGTAAAGGCATTCGACAATTTGCCTGCTGCCCGTGTCAATCAGGACGTTGGTCTCGATGGACTTAAATCATCAGAAGAAAAAACTTTTTTTTCGGGCTATCTAAATAATTTGCAGCCACTTGTGAGTCCTACTGCCTTTACTCAGGCAAACAATGACCCATCGAGCGATGACTTCCACTATTTCCGTGGGAGTGATTACGATGCGGAGAAAAAGGATGTACTCGAACGGTACAAACGTTATTCGCTTACTGAAGGCAATTCGCCAACGTCAGCACAATCGCCCGAAAGTTACCCAACAGCGGCTACAACAATTCCAGATGTTGAGGATATCAATGATGACAATACACTTAACGAGAGTGAGGGATATTATCAGTACCATGTTAAGCTCGACAGGAACAATATGGTCCTTGGGAAGAATTACATCACCGACATCAAAAAAGCATCGGTTACCCTAAAGAGCGGTACTAAATCCGATATTACCTGGTATCAGTTTAAGATACCCGTAAGTACTCCCGACAAAACAATCGGAACAATCAGTGATTTCAGGTCGATAAGGTTTATCCGTATGTTCCTTAAAGGATGGAAAATGCCGGTTGTATTGCGTTTTGCGACACTCGACCTGGTCAGGACGAACTGGAGAAGGTACGATAAAACCCTCACCGAAGACCTTAGCCTTCCGACTCCTGGCACGCAATTTGAAATTGCAGCGGTAAATGTTGAAGAAAACAGCAACAGGAAACCAATCAATTACATCCTCCCACCCGGGGTCAGCCGTGTCATTGACCCCTCAAATTCCCAGTTGACACAATTGAACGAACAATCCATGGTCTTGAGAACAGTTGATCTGCAGCCAGGGGATGCACGTGCGGCCTATAAAACGATGTTAATCGACATGCGAAGGTATAAAACCCTGAAACTGGAGGTTCATGCCGAAGAGATGGAAGGGACGGCCCTGCGCGATAACGATCTTTATTTGTTCATCAGGTTAGGTTCTGATTTTCAGTATAATTACTACGAATACGAAATTCCTTTAAAGCTCACTTTGCCAGGTGTTTATGACAACAACAAGGAGGCAGACCGATATGCCGTTTGGCCGGAGGAGAACAGGATTTACGTCCCACTTGACCAACTCCCACTATTGAAACAATTGAGGAACAGCGAAATACGCAAAGCTGGTTCTTTGATTACTTTGGGTGACATCTATGAACAGATCCATACCGGCATAAATAACAATCAGAATAGATTAAAAGTCAAAGGAAACCCTGACCTTTCGGATGTTGAAACTGTGATGATTGGTATAAGGAATAAAAAAGAGAGAAACCTAGGCCAGAAATCGGTAGAAGTGTGGGTTAACGAGCTTAGGTTATCGCAGTTTGAAGAGAAAGGCGGATGGGCTGCCCTTGGCCGGATTTCAGGAAACCTGGCCGACCTTGGTACATACTCCTTTGCAGGAAAAATGACAACAACAGGGTTCGGGAGTATCGACTCAAAAATGGGGCAGCGAACCCTTGACGACAGCCATGAATACGATGTCTCCACAAACCTGGAACTTGGAAAGTTCTTTAACGCCAAATCAGGAGTCAAGATACCGCTCTACCTTGGGATTTCAAAATCGGTTTCTACCCCCGAGTATTCCCCGCTCGATAAAGATGTCAAACTCTCTGATGCACTTGCAAATGCAGGAAGTGCCCATGCCAGGGATTCGATCAAGCGGATTTCTCAAACTTTCATTTCACGGAAAAGTATCAACTTTACCAATGTAATGATTGAAAAAATGAGTAAAGGTGATAGCAAACCCAAATTTTATGATCTTTCTAATTTCTCACTTACATATGCCTATAACCTTTATGAAAGTGGGGATATCAATACAGTACTTGACCAGACAAAAAATACACGCGCACTGCTGAATTATAACTTTATGACATCCTCACCAGGTTCATTTGATCCGTTTAAGAATGTCAAATTTTTAAAATCGCCTGCCTTATCGTTAATAAGGGATTTTAACCTCAACTTTATGCCAAGTCAGATTTCGTTCCGGTCCGACATCAA
>CAIYPA010000104.1 GCA_903927965.1 uncultured Bacteroidia bacterium
ATCATGTGATTATGAGTATGTTGACTATTCAAAAATGAAAATTCGGAACGGTAAAGATGGTTACAATTTTTCTGTTGAGAATACCGACATAAAAGCAATTTACCAATCAGTGGGTAACCTTAGGTTTGGTGGGGAATACAAGCCTACGGAAGCCGTTAGTCTTAGGGCAGGTTACGAGTTGTTTGGAAATCCTTATAAATCATATGCTTTCAACCAATCCCAAGCCAATAAGGATTATAGCTTCAAGACGATGAACCTCGGAGTCGGATACCGTATCGATAATGTTTATCTGGATGTGGCCTTTTCACATGGAAGCCAGACAAATTTCAGTTATATCTACCAGGTTAGCAATGCAAATGATCCGGTCAAATACGAACTAAAAAGCAACTCCCTGATATTTACATTGGGAATTAAGCTTTGAGAAATAGACTTATAAAAAAAGGAGGAACTTGGAAAGAGTTCCTCCTTTTTTGTTGTATGCGTTCAGAAGGTATAATCTGATTTAGTAAAAGACATACCGATTCAGAAAATGGGAATGGGTCAAGTGATTTTCAATCGCTTCTTTTTCTGCGCGATTGGAAATCGCGCGACCCGAAGGTTCAAAAACATTTAAATCCCTACAAGATCATCCCTGCTCCCACCACATTATTTGTTCCCTCATCGATCAGGATAAGGCTTCCTGTGTCACGGTTTTTCTTGTACGGATCGAAAAACAAAGGTTTCGTGGTTTTGATCATGATCCTTGCAATTTCATTTAATCCAACATGCGGATCATTGTGGATCTCTTCTATTGTATTGATATTCACTTTGTACTTCACTTCCGTGACGATACAACGCAATTCGTTCGAGTTGTGTTTGATCTGGTATTTTCCCCGCACGACCAAAGGTTTATCGCTCAACCAACACACCATTAAATCGATCTCCTGAGATTGCTGAGGTTGATTGATTGCATCAACGATCATGGATCCCCTGCTAACATCGATTTCATCTGTAAGTCTGATCGTTACAGATTGGGGCGGGAAAGCACAATCCAAACTTACGCCTGCAAAATCAATCGCTTCGATCCTCGTTTTCAAACCACCAGGAAGTGCCACGACCTCTTGTCCTACCCTGAAAACACCACTTGCCACACGTCCTGCATATCCACGATAATCGTGGTATTCGTCTGATATAGGTCGTATTACATATTGAACCGGGAAACGAGGGTCATTTAAGTTCCAATCCTGGCCAACCGGCAAGGCTTCGAGCAATCCAAGAAAAGTGGATCCAGTGTACCACGGCATGTTGGTGGAGGGATCTACCACGTTGTCGCCCAATTTAGCACTGATCGGCAAAAAATGGATATCCTGGTTTCCAAGCCGACCGGCAACCTGAATAAAATCGGCTTTGATCGCTTCAAAGACTTCCTGACTATAATCGACAAGGTCCATCTTGTTTACACAAACCAGGACATGCGGGATGTTCAACAAAGCAGCAATATAAGCGTGGCGGCGGGTCTGTTCGATCACACCGTTGCGTGCATCAACAAGAATGACGGCGGCATTGGCTGTGGAGGCCCCTGTCACCATATTGCGGGTATATTGGATATGCCCGGGAGTATCTGCAATAATAAATTTCCGCTTTGGTGTAGCAAAATATCTGTAAGCCACATCAATGGTGATCCCTTGCTCACGTTCGGCACGAAGTCCGTCAGTCAATAAAGCCAGATTGACCTCTTCACCCCCACGATTGATGCTCGCCTGTTCGAGCGCTTCCATCTGATCCTCAAAGATTGCTTTGCTATCGTATAAAAGCCTTCCAATCAAAGTGCTCTTTCCATCATCCACACTTCCTGCGGTTGTAAACCGCAACAATTCCATATCGAGATATCCGTGTTCTTTTCCAGACATAATATTTCAAGACTAAATTTTAATAAATCAGAAGTATCCTTCACGTTTGCGGTCTTCCATTGCAGCTTCCGAACGTTTATCATCAGCCCTGCTGCCACGTTCAGTAACACGGCTTGCAGCCACTTCCTGAATAATATCCTCAAGTGTATTGGCTTCCGAAAGGGTCACACCTGTACAGGTAATGTCTCCAATTGTCCGGCACCGAACATCCAGGATCTCCGATTTTTCATTGGGTTTCAGCTGCATAAACGGGGCACATGCCAACCAGGCACCATCGCGGCAAAACACTTCACGTTTGTGGGTAAAATATAAACTTGGCATCTCAATATTTTCCATCAGGATATACTGCCAAACATCCATTTCGGTCCAGTTGCTGATTGGGAAAACACGGAAATGTTCACCCATGTGTTTGGCTCCGCAAAAAAGATTCCAAAGTTCAGGCCTTTGATTCTTAGGGTCCCATTGCCCGAATTCATCCCGATGGGAGAAAAAACGTTCTTTTGCCCGGGCTTTTTCCTCGTCGCGCCTTCCACCACCCATGGCGCAATCAAATTTCATCTCTTCAATGGCATCGAGCAGGGTAACCGTCTGGAGAACATTCCGGCTTGCGTTGACACCTTTCTCCTCAACTGCACGACCCAGATTTATAGAGTCTTGTACATACTTAACAATCAGCCTTGTACCTGTACTTTCAGCCAGGTCGTCACGGTATTTGAGGGTTTCCTCAAAATTATGCCCTGTATCGATGTGCATTAAGGGAAATGGGACCTTTAACGGATGAAAGGCTTTCCGGGCAAGGTGAAACATCACAATCGAGTCTTTACCACCTGAAAACAACATAACCGGCCTTTCAAACTGGGCAACAACTTCGCGGATCACAAATATTGATTCAGCTTCCAGTTCCCTTAAATGGTTTATTCTATGCTCCATAAAAATAGAATTCTCAAAAATTAATCATGCCTTCGCCCAAGAGCCACTTTCATTGACACTGGAAAGACAGGCGACAAAAATAGTCAATCTCACCAAATTATCAGTCATTCAATTGCAAACAATAAAGGTGGTATTAGTGCGTATTTCTATGATTTTTATCGTTAGGTGAATCGCGTTTTCTTGAATACGCTGCTTTTTCGAACGGGGAGATCGTCAATTTCACCAATATTTCCTCCGAATGTGGCGTAAGTTCCCCCATTATTAAAGAGTATTTTAATTATCAGGAAATTTACGCACATTGCAATTATTCGAACCTTCATTATCCCATCAGTTATTGGCGAACAACGTCACAAATTGAAATTGATTTTGGAAAGTATTTCTTGATCAAGGATGGTCAGGGGAAATTATTTCATAAGCCATATCAAAATAGATGGTTAGAACGATTAACCACGATTCAGCTTAATAATAAAAATTAGCGGTACGGTTTTATTGATGCTTAAAACCACATTTCATGCTTGTTTCTCTCTTTCGAACAAGGATCAAATCTTTGTTTTGCAGTTTCCTCAAAATTTTGAATAACACAGAGGGAATCGTCAATTGAGAATGTATCCCACCAAATCTCTTGGTCAGAAGCCTTGAGGTAATTAAAACCATCCAGAATAAAACGTTCCCGATGATCATCCAACCCGTTGACCGATTTATTAATCACTAATTTATTATCTGTCATTTTAATAGCTGTATTAATAAGTGACTAAGATAATCTCAAAAATGAGTGAAAACAAGAGGTAAATGGCTAACCAATGTTAAAAATGCAAAATATATTAAGTTTTTTTTCTGTGTTAATTTCCCAGCTGGTACATCAGCCTTTTCAACTCAATTTCAGCAATTTTTGCTGCATATTCGAGGTTTACCAACTGATATCCTGAATTTTCAAAGCTGGCTTGTGCAGCTTTCACATCAAGAATTGTCGCCTGGTTTACCTGAAACCGTAAAAGGACAACATTGATCAGCTTTTTAGCCATAATAATCGTATTGTCTTGCGAATCAATCTGTTGCAAAGTATTACTATAAGAATGGTATGTTTTTACAGCATCTGCTGTCAAAACATTGAGGAGGCTTTGCTGTTGCAATTTTGCATTGTCAACATTTGAAAGGGCGGTCTCCTTCTGTATTTTATAAGCATTGCCATTGTAGATGGGTATTGCCATTGTTATGCCAGCAAAGGGACCGTAATTTTGGTTTAACAGAGTAAGGCCGGCGTCACTTTGGGTCCGGTTCAAATTATATCCTGTGTTAAGGCGCAAAGATGGGTAACGCAAAGAGGAAACCTCTTTTACAATTTGCTCATTAATTTTAACCTGCTGTCCGGCCGAAAGATATTGTGGGTTCTGTGATAAATAGTCTGTAATTGTCTTTAACTGGATCGATCTGTCAACCAGGATTGTATCATTAACAGAATAATCGTAAAAATTATTCCGGCTCATCAACTGCAGTAAATCTGTTTTTGCTTGATCGACAATCAATTGCTGGGACTTTAACAGTTGGGTTGCCGTATTTACGTCAATCTGTGCCTGGAGAAAATCAGCATCGTTGGCCAAACCAACATTTCGCCTGTCGGTGACAATATCGAGTTTTTTCTGGGAAACGTCCAAGGATACCATAATAATTTTGAGGTACTCCTGCTGACGGATGATGTCGTAGTATTTTGCCATCACCGCTGCAATGCTATTTTGAATCAGGAGGTTTAACTGCAATTCCGACATTTTTTGCAAGTGTCCCAAGCGACCTTTTGTAGCCATTATTTTGAAACCGTTGAAAAGGGGTATCCCTACAGCAATGCTCGAAGTCATTGTATTGCCACTTGCACTACTTTTTTGAATATTAACGCCACTGTTCAACTTCTGGTTCACATTTGTGGAAGATTGGTTGTCGGTTAAATTGATATTGACCGAAGGCAATCCGCCAGCAACCCCATAGGTATTGTTCATCTTGTTGATTCCGATATTGTTTGTCGCTATCTTAACTTCAAAACTATTGTTCAGCATTGTGTCGATGGCACTCTTCAGCGAAATCGTTGTTTGGCCATTTGCAAAAAACGGAAGCAACAATACAACAGATAAAAAAATCTTATTCATTAATTGGTCATTTAAACTGATTATCAATATCCTCCTGTGTTTTATGAACTCCCGAAACAAATGTATAAACTGCTGGGATGACAAATAATGTGAGGACCAATGAAAATATGATACCACCTACAATAACAATTCCGAGAGGAACACGGCTTGAAGCCGCTTCACCAAGGCTTAACGCAATCGGCAAAGCACCCAGGGAGGTTGCAAGGCTGGTCATTAAAATTGGACGTAACCGTTGTGTGGCAGCCTCAATAACCGCATCAAATTTATTGATGCCGAGTTGCCGCTTTTTATTTGCGAACTCGACAATTAGAATCCCGTTTTTGGTTACCAACCCAACAAGAGTGATCATCCCGATTTCGGAGAAAATATTCAAGGTCTGATTGAAGATCCACAAACTAAGTACAGCCCCTGCTATAGCCAATGGCACCGTGATCATAATGATAAAAGGGTCCTTGAAGCTCTCGAACTGAGCTGCGAGGACTAGATAAATCAATAAGAGTGCCAGGATAAATGCAAATGATGTATTTGAAGAACTTTCGGCAAAGTCACGCGATGGACCGCTAAGAGATGTCTGAAAACTTTCATCAAGCAATTTATCTCCAATGGTTTTCATTGCCTTAACCCCATCCCCAATTGTTTTTCCCTCGGCTAACGAAGCCGAAATTGTTGCTGATTTATACCTGTTAAAGTGGTAAAGCGTTGGTGGATTTGCACTTGTCGAAATATCTAAAACTTCAGATAAAGCGATGTTGTTCCCGAGGTTGTTGCGGACGTAGAGTTTTGAAATATCGGTAGGTTGTTGGCGGTCTGCCAATCCTACCTGGCTGATTACCTGATATTGCCGGCCATTCATAATGAAATAAGCCAACCGCCTACCACTAAATGCGCTCTGCATCACACCGGCAATGTCGGTAACCGTAAGACCCATCTGCCTGGCTTTTAACCTGTTGATTACGATATCCACCTCCGGTTTGTTAAATTTGAGGTTTACGTCAACATTTTGGAAAGTCTTATCGCTTCGGGCAGCATCCAGAAATTTAGGAACGGCTTCCTTTAATTTCTCAAAATCGAGGTTTTGTACAACAAATTGAACCGGAAGTGCCCCACGAGATCCCAAACCGACAGAAATTGTTTGTTCCTCGACCGGAAAAATCCGAAGGTTGTTAAACCGTAATACCTTCTTGGACAAATCTTTTACAATTTCGCTTTGCGTACGTTTTCTTTCTGACCCGGGAACCAAGCCAACCCTTCCACTTCCCGCATTAACACCAGTTCCGCCAAACCCAGGCAATGCAAGGAAAGAAAACGCCCCTTCCGGAATAGAATCGATCAAAAAATTGTTGAAATCGGCACCCGACTTCGTCATATACCCATAACTTGCACCTTCAGGTCCTGTGATCTGAAAACGGATGCTTCCTTTATCTTCAATGGGAGCCAACTCGCTTTGTAAATTTTTTCCAATAAAATAGATCAGAAATAGACAAACCAACACGATTCCCCATGCCATCTTACGAATACCTATAAATTTCGTGAGAACCGTTTTGTACCCACTTTCCATACCACTGAAAAATGGTTCGGTAGCGGTATAAAACTTTCCGTGCTGGGCATTTTTAATATTTAGAACCACGTTCAACACCGGTGTTATGGTCAAAGAGACAAAAGCCGAAATCAATACGGCACTGGCAACCACAACAGCAAATTCGCGGAAAAGGCTACCAACAAATCCCTGAAGGAACAAAACGGGAAGGAAAACAATTGCAAGGGTAATGGATGTGGATATGACCGCAAAAAAGATCTCTTTTGACCCTTCGAGTGCAGCCTTTCGAATATGAACCCCGCTCTCAAATTTTCGAAAAATATTCTCCGTGACCACGATACCGTCATCGACCACCAAGCCTGTGGCAAGGATAATCCCAAGCAATGAAAGGATATTGATCGAGAACCCTGCCAGGTACATCACAAAAAACGTTGCGATCAGCGAAATTGGGATATCGATCAATGGCCTCACTGCGATTAGCCAATTCCGGAAGAAGACAAAGATGACCATAATCACAAGGATCAAAGAAATCAGCAATGTCTCTTTCACTTCGTTAAGCGACCTTCGGATGTTCTTTGTGTTGTCAATCAGGGTGGTAAACTGAATATCGTTTTTCTGGGAACTTTTAATTTCGTCGAGTCTCTTATTGAACTCGTCGGAAATATTGATATAATTCGCCCCCGGCTGCGGACTGATTGCTAAACCAATACCGCTCACGCCATTTAACTTCCAACTGGCTTCATATTGTTCGGGACCAAGTTCGACCTTTGCTAGATCGCTTAAACGGACAATCCCGTTAACATCCTCACGTACAATCAGGTCCCTGAAATCCTTTTCGGTCGTCAACCTGCCAAGTGCCCTGATCGTGAGCTCAGTTTTATTGCCATAGATTTTCCCTGAAGGGACTTCGACATTTTCCTTGCTCAATACAGAAGTTATGTCGTTGAAAGTGATGTTATAGGCATTCAATTTATCGGGATCGATCCACAAACGCATTGCAGGTCGTTTTTGACCAATAATATTGACTGAGCTCACTTCAGGAATGGTCTGGAACTTATTCTGCAACACATTTTCTGCATAATCGCTCAATTCCAATAAGCCCTTACTCGGACTTTGAACGGCCATCAAAATAATAAAATCGCTATTTGCATCGGCCTTTGTCACAACAGGAGGCGCATCGACGTCCTGAGGCAAATTCCGCACAGCCTGGCTGACCTTATCGCGGACATCGTTGGCGGCAGCTTCAAGGTTGGTGGTCAGGTTAAATTCGACGGAGATCATGCTACTTCCCACCGAACTGGAGGACGTGATTGTCCGGATACCGGGAATCCCATTGATTGATTTCTCAAGTGGTTCGGTGATCTGGCTTTCAATAATATCTGCATTTGCCCCTGCATATGAAGTCATTACTGTAACCAAGGGCGGATCGATGGCTGGATACTCGCGAATACCCAAAAAATTAAACCCGATCACCCCGAAAAGGATAAGGGTCAAACTCATTACTGTTGCAAGTACTGGCCTTTTAAGCGAAAGTTCTGATATATTCACGTTAATGGATCATTGAATTTGTTGATTTGATTTAAATTTCCTTTAATTTCCTTACCTTTTTGACCTTGGTAAGTGCATTTGGCCGGACAAACAACATCCCACTAATGATGATACTGTCGCCTGGACTTACCCCACTGGTCAGTTCAACCATGTTGGCATTTCTGATGCCCGTTTCAACATTCACAAAAACGGCCCTTTGCTTTTTAACCACAACAACCTGATTGGAAAGCGCATCGGGAATAATTGCATTTGAGGGGACTACAATTCCTTTCCGGTTTTGATCCAGAAGGACTTTGACAAAGGACCCAGGATGGATAATACCACTTGTCAGTAACGCCCTCACCTTGACATTTCGGGTAACTGCATTGATCTGAGGCTCAATCGCAGTTATAATAGCATCCATAAATTCAGAAGTGAGGTTGGTTTGTATCCTTACTTTATTTCCCTTCTGAATATCAGAAGCATACGTTTCTGGAACAGTAAAATCTATTTTGACTTTATCGGTTTGCTGTAAAGTGCCTAGAATGGTTTGGGGTGTAACATAGGCTCCAGGGCTCACGACACGCAACCCAAGTTCTCCAGCAAAAGGTGCCCTGATCACTGTTTTATCGAGTTGTGCATTTAAAACTTTAATGTTGGCCTGAAATGTATTCACCTGACTTAAGGCAGCATCATAATCGGCTTGATTTACACCATTTACTTTTAATAGGTTACTAAGCCGTTTTTCGGTTTTGACAGCCAATTCAAGTTGGATTTTCTGCTGTTCCATTTGTGCCTGTAAATCAGCATCATTGATTTTGGCAAGAACAGTCCCTTCTTTTACAAACCCACCATCGGGCATATTGAGGTAGGTGAGCCTCCCACTGATTTCAGGATGAAACTCAACCATTTCATTCGATAGGACCGTACCATTAACCTCGAGGCTGCTCGAAACATCTTCTGAACCGGCAACAATCACATCGACCATAACGGCAGGCTTTTCTGCATTTGCCTGTCCGCTTTTTTTTGTTTCACACGAAGTGAATAAAGACAATACCAATAACGTTCCAATTAATCTTGTACTCTTCATAAGCCGCTGTTATTTGCTTTACTTAAATTATTTTTTACAATGTCAAGAAGGGAAATAAACGCTGTTTTTTGCATTTCAGTTAGCCCTTCGTAAGCAATAATTGTTACTTCCTCCATTACTGCTTTAATTTCAGGTAGTTTTTCCTGAGCTTTATCAGTTAAGGTGAGACTATATTTTCTCCGATCAATGGAATTTATGACCCGTTTTACATAACCTTTCCCTGTAAGGTAGTCAACAATCCGAACCACGCTCACCTTATCAATTTCCAGATAATCGGCCAACTCCTTTTGAGTTAGAAGCCCTCGGCCGCTATCAATCAATATCAGGGCATAGTAAGACCTTTCAATATCAAGGTTACCAAGCTTTTCATGAATCAGCTTTAAAAACAATTTTGCTGTCCTCGAAAATATCCTGCCCAAGGGTTGCGATAGTGAACCATGTGTAACGTCTTCCATATAGATTGCAAAGATACAAGAAATATGAAATGGTTTACATTGTCAACTAATTTTCCTTACATATCAATATGATTTGTGGGGAATTATAAAATAAAAACTGCTCCCTTTTCCCTTTTCACTTTCCACTCCAATTTCACCACCGTGTAAATCGATAAACTCTTTACACAGCAATAACCCTAAGCCTGTACCCATCTCTTGCTGGGTCCCAGTTGTTGTATGGCTTTTGTCGATCCGGAACAGTTTTTCCTGATCCTTTTTATCAATCCCAACGCCATTATCTGATACAGATACCGTGAAACCTTTTTGCGAATGATCCAATTTAATAGAGATCTGCCCCCCATAGTTTGTGAATTTGATAGAATTGGAGAGGAGGTTCCGCAATATGGTACCAATCATTGCTTTATCAGCAGTAACAAGCGCATGATGCGGTAGCTCCCTTGTTACTGTGATTGATTTTTGCCTGGCGGAATCGTCCGAAAAAAGGGTGATTTCGTTTATCAATGAAACAAGATCAAACTGTAAAGGATCAAAATTCAATCTTCCGGTTTGGGCCCTTGACCATTCCAATAAATTGGATAATAACGACATCGCCCTTTGAGATGAGCTTTGAATTATTTCTGCATATTCTTCGACGCCTTCATAATCTTTTTCTCTGACCTGATCGGCCAGAATATCACTAAAGCCGATTATCGCATTGAAGGGGTTTTTTAGATCATGGGCAATAATGGAGAAAAATTTATCTTTTGTGGCATTCAATTCACGCAAACGGATTTCATTTGATTTTAACAATTCCTCGTTACCCTTTTGGATGGTAATGTCTTTTGATACTCCAAAAGTTCCTGTTATCTGACCTTTGTAATCAAAAAGTGGCATTTTTGAAGTTGAGAGCCAGATTAATGTACCATCTAGCCTGATGGCCTTTTCCTGACGGTCTTTGATAGACAAGCCTGTTTGCATGATCTCACGTTCGTCCTGTAACGCTTTAAGTGCATGGTCCTCAGTAAAAAAATCCCTATCGCTCTTCCCTATCGCCTCAATTGGATCATTAAGTCCAAAAGATCCTGCATGTGATTTGTTGATCCTGATAAACCTGCTTTCTTTATCTTTAAAATAGATATGATCGGGAATACGATCCATTAAAAGGTTAAAAAGGTGATATTCATAGTTTAACCTCTCCTTTGCATCGGAACTTATCTGAATTTCCTTTTCCAGCTCGTTTTTTTGAAGGTTGAATTTCTTAATCAGATTCGCAATTTCACCAAACTCGTTTTTTAATCCTATCAAATGACCGATTGCTTCAGGTTTATTCTCTTTTAAGCTTACCGTTATCTCATTTAATGGATTTGTGAGCCATCGGTTAATAATGATTAAAATAAAGAATATCAAAACTATTAGGGTAATGAATGCTGCAATTGCGGTATATTTTAACTTTTGTAATTCCAAAAACAGTTGATACTTTTTATAGAATTTGAATACAGCAATTTCATTACCGGAATTGTCCTTAATAGGGTGCAAAATTGTTTCTGATTGAATCTCTCCTGATGTTCCGGTATTGCTGTTAGGTGGCATTATGATGAGATTAAAACCCGTAGCATCCTCGATTTCAGCAATGTATTCTTTATCCCAATGTTTGGCAGTAATTAAATAACCTCTTTCCTTAACATCTTTATCAATTGTATTGGAAGGAACGATTACCGATCCGAAGATTTCGAAAAGTTGCCCGTTCGAATATTGGAAAGTATGCAGGCTTCTTTGGTCTGAAAGGAAATCCTTTGTTGTTCCCATTTCCAAATTAAGTTGGGGTGATCCGGCTTGGGTTGACGAAAAAACCAACAACCCGTTTTGATCGTATATATACAAACATGTAAAACCAAAGGTCAGGTTTGTAAGGCCAAGATTTTTGTTTACCCAAACCGAATCTTTTGTGACCATGTACTCGACCAACTCGTCCCAAACGGCATTATCAACGGTAGGCTGCAAGAAACTTTCATTCTTGAATTCGAGGACTTTATCAATGATCTGTTGGTCGCTAGCCAATTTCGATTGAAAATAGAGGTTGTACTCCTGCTGTTTGATGTATTGGTATGAGGCAATAAAAATCGTCAATACCGTAAAAATCGATATCATCAGGACGGATACTTTTGTGCTTATCTTCATTTTATTTGGGGATAGTGAAAATAAATGAGCTCCCTTTTCCCAGTTGGCTTTCAACCCATATTTTACCATCATGTTTTTCGACAAATTCTTTACAGAGCAATAGCCCCAAGCCCGTTCCTTTTTCCTTGCTTGTACCCATTGTCGAGTAACTTTCGTCGATGCGCCATAATTTGGGGATCGCTTCGGGACGGATACCGACACCATGATCGGTAATGATCAATTTAATTTCTTCCTTTGAATTTTCTGCCGATATTTCAATTTGCCCTCCTGGGTAGGAAAATTTTATCGCATTGGAAATCAGATTTCGTAATATAGTGCTAATCATGTCTTTATCGGCATAAGCTATAAGACTGTTTGGCAAATTCCTCATAATAGTAACCGGTTTTTGCAAGGCCGAATCGTTTGCCATTTCCAATACTTCATTGACAACAGCTATCATTTCGAGGTAATCAGGATTAAACCCAATCCTGCCGGTTTGCGACCTGGACCATTCCAATAAATTGACCAATAATGACATAGCCCGCTGTGATGAATTCTGGATTATACCGGTAAATTCTTCAACCGATTCATAGTTTTTCTTGAGGATCTGGGCGGCCATAAGGTTGCAGAAACCAATGATCGCATTGAATGGGTTTTTCAGGTCATGGGCTATTATAGAGAAAAATTTATCTTTTGCTGCATTCGTTTCATTGAGTTGATGGTTTAGCATTACCATTTTTTCTTCTGCTAGTTTCCGCTCGGTAATATCACTATGCGTTCCTGCCATCCAAAGAGGCTCACCATTCTTGGTCCAGTGGATCACCTTGCCGCGGTCCTGCACCCAAACCCATTCATTGTTATGGTGCTTCATCCGACATTCTATATCGTAGTTCGGCAATTGTTTTGAGAAAACGAGTTTCAAGCATTCGTCTGATTTTTTAAGATCTTCGGGATGGACCAACCCAATCCAGGTATTGATGCTGATTGGCTCAAGTTCCGCAAGGGCATAACCAACAATTTCTGCCCATCGTTCATTAAAAATGGTTTCGCCTGTTTGCACATTCCATTCCCACGTCCCTACATTCGTTCCTTCAATCACATTACTCAGGCGTGCTTCACTTTCCCGAAGGGCATCCTCCGCCTTTTTACGCTCTGTAATGTCCCGGACATTGAGGACCACGGATTTCAGGTATGGATTGTTCAATTGATTCGAACCAATTGATTCAAGATAGACCCAACCCCCGTTTTTATGTCTATGCCTATATTGTGAGCCGCCAAATCCCCTTAACAATCCATTCTGATAGGCTTCTATTACCCTTTGTTGATCTCCCGGATGAACCATCAATTGTATAGAATTTATATTCATCAATTCTTCAGAACGATAACCGAGAATTCTTTCGCAAGAGTCACTCACAAAACGGGTAATCCCATCAGCATCCATTAAAACAATCATATCAAATGAATTCTCAATCAAATGCCTATATTTTTCTTCACTTGCCTTGAGCAATTCTTCGGCAGCCTTTTCGCGGGTAATGTCACGCGCTGCACCGATAATCTGTTTAGCCTTGCCCTTATCGTCCCTTAAAAAGATTTTGTCCCTGCTGTGAAAAATAACCCATGAACCATTGGCGTGCTTCATACGGTAAACAGCCTCAAATATTTCGTCATCGGAAGCCAAACTAAGTCGGTTGTGATGCCCAATCACAAGGTTGACATCATCAGGATGCAACAGATTATTAAAAAACTCGTTGCGCTGGTTGAATATATATTCTGGGGTATAACCCAAAATCTGGTTCATGACAGAGTTGCAATAGACATTGCGTTTCTCCGAAATATCATAAATGTAGATCAGGTTAGGCGTAGTATCCAAGATATTTTGAGTCAAATTCTGACTTTGGCGTAAAGCCTCTTCGGCCCTTTTCCTGTCTGTGATGTCAGTTACCTGAGAAAGGATACATTTCTGCCCTTCCATTTCGATTATTTCTGCTGATAAAAGAACATCTCGGATATCGCCATATTTAGACTTCACTTTCGATTCATAATTCTGTACCTGACCTTCATTAACGATAATTGCCAGCATTTCATCCCGGGAGGAGGGATAAACAAAAATGTTAAGGTCATTGGGTGTATGGCCTACAGCTTCATCCCGTTCCCAACCCAATACTTCGGTAAATTTACTATTGACATCAATGTATATTCCTCCAGAATAGGTTGATATCCCGACAATGCCAGGATGAGATTTAAATGCCTTCCTGAACTTTTCTTCCGAAAGGCTTAAAACTTCTTCTGCATGTTTGTGTTGGGTAATATCTTTTGAAATACAGATGACCGATATTACTTTATTAGACTCATTGAATATGGGTTTGACAGTCGTGAGGTAGTAATGATCTCCCTTGGGAAGTGGGACACGAACCTGAATTTCTTTGGTCAGTCCATTTTCAAATACCCACTTAACTGCGGCAAAACGTTTCTCTGCTTCTTCGTGTGGAAACACATCCCATATCCTTCTACCGATAATATCTTCCTGATTTTTCCCAACCCCATTTGCAAAAGCCTTATTTACATAAATGTACTGGCCATCGGGGTAAAAAGTAAAGATCGGATCACTGGACTCATCCAAAAGTATTCGGTACTTTTCCTCAGTGATCCGCAATGCCACCTCAGCCTTTCTTCTTTCAGTTATATCAATAGCAGTTAACAAACATTTGGACGGATCGTCAGAAATGACACCTTCAAGGTGAATAAATGAATGGTCATTCCTCGGAACAACCATTTCGACTTCACAAACCTGTTTCACTTTTGTTTCAAAAGTCTTAATTATGAAATCATTGAAAACTGATTGTGATTCAGATTCAAGAAAATAGTTAAAATTCCGTTTAAACAATAAAAACCGCTCCTGACCCAGCAATTTGGCACCACTTAGGTTAAGTTCAGATATGATCCCAAATGAATCGATCGTAAAATAACCGGAAGGGGCAAAATCATAAAGATTGATAAATTTCTCATTGGCGGATTCGACTTTCTCCCTTGCATACCGCAACTCCCTGTTCTGTAATTCCAGCTCAATCTGGTGGTTTTCCAGATCTTTAATAAGTTTTATAGTATCTTCATTACTCAACAGATGATTATTCTGATCTTTTACAGGCTGCATAAATTTGGAAGTTTGCTTGTCCATTTTCCGACTTATTCTTAAAACACACAATTCCTAAAACAGGTTCAACTGAATCAGGGAAATCATAAACAAATTATGGGTCATATTTCAGTTACTGACCAGGATGGCCAAAATTTGGCATCTATATCATTTCTAATGATCTACGCCCCAATCAACATTTGGTTTGCTGCCCATTTCCAATTCAAGGGAACCCCCACGGGAAATTTGCTGATGGGTAAGCCAGCAATTTTTCCAGGGTTTCCCATTCAACCTCGCCGATTGGATGTAACAATTTAGCTGTGAATTGTTTTTGGCAATAATCGCAAATGTTTTTCCTTTAGAATAGTTGGGATCAAGATTAAATTCAATCTTGTCGAAGACAGGACTGGTTATTTCGTAACGGGTATCGCCCGGACAAACCGGATGGATGCCACTCGCTGCCAAAACGTACCATGCCGACATCTGCCCTACATCTTCATTTCCAACCAGGCCTTCCACCTTGTTGTGATATGCCCTGCGGCAGATTTCCCTTGTCCAGTATTGGGTCCGCCATGGAGCCCCCAAACGATTAAACAGGAATGGGACATGATGCACAGGTTCATTGGCATGATTGTAATAATCGTTCCAGAACATATCTTCAGGCATCAGTGTAAAAAATAGCTCCAAATCTGCAAGTGTTTTCTTCCTGCCTCCAAGTAATTCTGTCAATCCCGGAACATCATGTGGGACAAACCACCCTTGTTGATAAGGGTTGCTTTCCACACAACCGTAATTCTGGGTAAGGCGGCCATCCTTTGGCCAATCCATCCATGTTCCATTCTTCTTGCGTGGTCGGAACCATTGAACTGAAGGGTCGAAGACATTCTTGTAACTCTTTGAACGATTGAGGTATCTGGCAGCATCCTCCTTTTTTCCCAAACTATCTGCAAAAATCGAAAGGCACCATTCAAAGTAAGCATGTTCCAAAGTTGACGAAATGGAATAGGAATGTCCCAGGTCGCCATTTCCAAACCTTTCACAACTATTTTTCGCCAATTGGTACCCTTTCACAACATCAAAGTTTCGGATCCCCTTGTTGTAGGCATCCACCATTACCGAGACAGCAGGATTGCCTATCATGCATCCGCTATAGGAATTCAGGAATTCCCATCGTTCCAGATAATCGTTGCCGGTTTCACCAGCCAAAGTAATCAGTGAGTTGACCATATCATTCACCACGGCGGGGTTGATAATCGTCTGCAACGGGAATTGGCTCCTGAAAACGTCCCATCCACTAAAAATAGTCCGTTTAACAAACTTGCTGGATTGGTGTATTTTACCATCGCCACCGAGGTAATTTCCATCGATGTCTGAAAAGCACCGTGGATCGATCATCGTATGGTACAAAGCGGTATAAAAAATTGTTTTCTCCTCCTCGCTCCCACCTTGAACCGTTATTTTCCTTAAGGCTTCCTCCCAAAGTTTAAAAGCGTTTGCTTTAACACGGTTAAAGTCAAAGTCACTGATTTCTGAAAACAGGTTGATTTTGGCACCTTCGATGCTTACAAAGGAGATCCCACTCTTCAGCATGACTTTTTCGTCACTTTCGGTTTTGAATTCGGTAAAAAAGCCAAGGTGTTTGCCTTGTTTCTCGCGGCACGACCTTTCAATCAGCGACTTTGAAATGAATTGCTGGTATTTTTCGCTCGCCACATCATTGTTTTTACGCGACCATTCTGATGGAATTTCTGCACTCCAGACACCGAAATTTTCGATTGGTTTGCTGAACTGGGCATAAAAATAAACCGTATAGTTGGGTTTTCCTCCGCCATCGCCCCAACCCCCACCTGCGGCAGTACATTTCATCCAGCCTTGAATCGTATGATTGTCAATAACTTTGATGTACTGCTCTACGGATGTTCCCCCTACCCTTCTGGCCAGGTCGATCTGTATCCGTGATTTATCATTTTTGGGAAATGTAAAAGCCAAAATTCCGCTGTGCGGGGCGGCTGTTGCCTCAGCCCTGATCTGGTAATCGGTCAGAGTAGCTGCATAATAACCTGCGGATGCAATTTCATCTTCTTTGGAATATCGGGAGCGATATCCTTCCCCAGGATGGTCACTTCGTCCGGCAAAGGTCTTTAATTCGCCCGTGGTTGGCATAACCAGAAAATTCCCAAGGTCGCCGTACCAGCCAATTCCGCTCATTTGAGTAAAAGCAAAACCCTCGATAGAAGTGTGTTCATAGCTGTAACCGGGACCATTGTCACCACCGGTTATCGTATTTGGGCTTACCTGCACCAAACCAAACGGCGTGGCAGCCCCTGGAAATGTCTTTCCCAAACCATGTGTCGCACCAGCCTTTTCAACATTTGTGCTTGCCCCGATAAACGGGTTTACATATTGAGCCGGCGATTTCTGTGCAAAAACATACCCATTAAAAACTAGAGTAAAGAATACCAACAGACATTTTAACTTCATATTTCAACTATTTGGCTAATTGTCTATTTTTCAGCATTTTGATGAAATATCCACCAACTACCGAGCGTGCCTGGAATCCTACCATTTTTGCATTGGTCGTTTCGTACCAATCGCTGTTTGGCACACGGCTAGGCGTCTCGATCACATATTTGTGGACCGGATCAATCAATTTCTGGAAAGATAGGGAGTCTTCAGCCAAGGTAGCAGTCCAAACGATCCAATCAGATTTGGTGTATGTTTTACGGTTATCCAAAGGCAGACCATATGGATTTTGTTTTGACAGGTAATAGGCTATCTCCTTCTGTGCAACCTCTTTTGGGAAGATTTCCAACTTTAACAAATTGTCCCACACAAGGTTATATTTCTGGCTCCAGGTACCTGCCTGATCGAAAGTCAATTTGTAGTGGTCGCCATCAATTGCCATCTCCATCCATTTCTGGCTCATCTGTTTGGCACTTTCAGTATATTTTTGGGCGATATCCTTTTTGCCCAACATTTCAGCCATTCGGCCATAACCTGCAATACCCATGATCGCTTTAATCGAAAGGTTGGCATTGTGTGCAAAATGACCAGCAAAATCATCGGTACAAAGTTGGTTTTCAGGATCAAGGCCACTTTCAAGCAAATAATTGGCCCATGTGGTCAAAACGTCCCAATGTTGTTCGGCATATTTAGCATTCCCCTCAATTTGCGAAATAGCAGTCGCCAGGATCAGCATATTACCGCTCTCTTCAACAGGCATGTTGCCACCATAGGTTTGGCCATTGGCAAGCGGATAAGTCCCAACATCATGCGCTGCAAATGGTTTTGTCCATTTCCCACTTTCCGAAAAATGGAATATCGGGTTCATCATCCCTTTCAGCAATTCGGGATTATAATAGAGAAACAAAGGGGCCGATGGGTAAGTTACGTCAACTGTCCCGATGGAACCATTGCTGAAATTTTCTTTGGAAAGGAATACGATATTGCCCAATGTGTCTTTTGCCAATTTATGGGCAGAGATCGACTGCCTGAAAGCCAGGATACACAGGTCAGCATAATTCTTTCCACCTGCATTGATGGCGTCCTTCCACAACTCATAGTCTAGAGCTGCACATTTTTTCATTATCACATCATGTTCGTTGCTGGCACTTTGCAGAGCCATATCCATCGACACCTTCCCATTTTGGGTCCACCAAGCCTTCAGGTTCGTCCCAAAATATTGCAACGAATAGATATCATCGTAACCAACCATGATAAATCCGGTAGCTGGTTTGGAAGAAACTTTGCCGATTCCGTCAACAACTGCAAGGACTGATAGTTTCCCGCCCATAGTTGTCGTAACCGGGTCATTGGAAGATGAAACTTTTCCTGCTGAAATGAACTCTTTCTTTTTACCGAAATAATCACCAATGGCATAGCTCATTTGAGGGATTTCCTTTCCGCTCAGGTAGAAATAACCCCAGTCGATACGGAGGTCATCTCCTTTTTTTGCAAGGATCGGTTGTTCTGTTGTACCGGTGGTGAGATAGGTCAATCCGGTTGTATGCCCTTCTTGCAAGACCACTTCCTGACTGGTTTGATTGACAGCCCATTCCGGGGTTGCCTCAAAGTAGATTTGTACTTCATGAGCCTTCCCATCTGTTGAGGCCACTTCATAATTGACATAATTGATGGGGCGCGACAGGATATCCAGTTCCTTGGGTAAAAGTGGTGCGACAAACTTTAATTTCAGGTCAATTGGTCCGCAGGAAAATTCGTAATGTGTTTGTGTGGCCGAAAGGGAGACCGATTTTTGAATAGCAGTCTGCGCAAAAACTTCCTTATCGTCACTTTTTTGGAACAAGCCAAAATCGACATATGCGCCGCCAACACGGTTCTGGCCATGAGCTGCAAGTACGTTTTTCCCGTTTGGCAACAGCAAACTTTTGTCGATGGGAAGGACGACATTGTTCTTCCACGTGTAGCCGGTTTCGACCAGTTTTTTTCCGTTCAGCCAGAGTTCAAAATCGTCATCATGTGAGTAAATCAGGAATAAATCACCGTTGCCCATGTTTTCAGGAAAATTGAATTCGCGGCGTACCCAGATATCTTTTGTTTCCCATAATGTTGACAATGAAGGCATGCCTGAAGTTCCAAATGCGGCTTTGCCGGTTTTCCATTCATCGTCTTTAAAACCAGTGGACTCCCATCCCTTCGCAGGTTGGGTCAACACATACTTTCCTTCCCAACCTTTGCCGACAGCCATCGGGATAAGGGCTTTCCATGGAATGGTTTCTTTCCCCAGGAAACGGTAAACTGTGCCATCCACACGAAGTGCGCCAATCAGGGAACGGGTTTTTCCGGTCCAATGTTTCACCGCTTCATCGAACAACTGGTCCGATTCCGACCAGCCGCTCATATACGGATCGACAGTGATTAAAGGATAAGCCGGGGCGCGGAAGGTTGTAGTAATACTTGAAACATCCTTAGATGTTGGATTACAAGAGATTAAAAATGCAATGGCCAATAGCGCAAAGGCAGCAGCTAATTTCAAGCTTCTGAATGAACTAAAATAAACTGAAGTCATCTCGGTTGATTGTAAGTGTTTTTATAAGTAATTATTAGTCAGAATATTGTATTCCTATAGTTTGAAGGGTAAATTAAAACAAAATTTTCCGAATGACCGCGATTTGAGGAAAAACAAAAACGAAAAATATTGATGGAAAAGAATTAAAAGCCAGGGCATGGAACAGGGTAAAATAGTTCTATGCGATACAGATGTGATGTTAAATTTTAAACACTAAATAAAAAGGACTTTCGTTTTATTGAAGGATTAAAGTTATATCTTGAACAAGTAGTTTTGTAAAGTCCCGTTTGGATTTTGTTGTAACCTCTAAGTTTTGTAATTTTGACCTATTGTTATAAAAAAACAAATACGCATTGACTTATGAAATTATTGGTTGACGTCAAGGACAACAAAGTGGATTTTATACTGGAACTGCTGAACAATTTTTCGTTTGCAAAAGCGAAACCGATTTCCCCTGCCAAAGCCAAGTTGCTGGAAGAAATCAAAGAAGCGGTTGAAAACCTGAACCTTGTCAAACAGGGAAAACTAAAAGCCCGTCCTGCTAAAGACTTGCTCAATGAGCTATAATGTTCTTACTATCCCCCCTTTCGACAGGCAGCTTAAACGGCTAGTCAAAAAATTCCCTTCCCTAAAAATGGAATATGCACAATTGGTCGAAAGTCTGGAAACTGAACCTATTCAGGGTGCAGCACTCGCCAATAACTGTTTCAAAATCCGCTTGGCCATAAAATCCAAGAGCAAAGGTAAATCAGGTGGGACAAGGGTCATTGCCCACGTTCAGGTTACTGGAAAAAATGTCTTTTTACTTACCATCTACGACAAATCCGAACAGGAGGACATCACAGACAAGGAGATCAAATATTTGCTCTCATTTATTGATTGAAATTCCGGGTATCTCAGTAATATGGACAATACACCTATGAAGTTCAGAAGTAGGCCATAAATAAATACTGTTGAAATACCACTTTCACTATCCGATATTTTCAGCACTAGGCGGTTGCCTTGGAAAAATATTTGGAAAATGCAATAATTTTTAATGTATTTTTGCAATAAAGGTTATCAAAGAGGGAAATCTGCAATTAGTAATATAACAGTATGGAAACTATTGTTTTGAATATCAAAGACCATGAAAAGTACGTTTCTTTTCTACAATTTATAGAGCAACTTGATTTTATCGAAATTGAAAAATCGGCAAAAGTAAAAGACGGAAATGAAAAACATGATTTCTTCGCTTCTGCCGGAATGTGGAAAGATAAAAATATTGACGCAAAAGAATTATGAGCCAAGGCATGGAACAGGGTAAAATAATTTTATGCGATACGGATGTGATGTTGAACTTTACACGCTTAATAAAAAGGACTTTCGTTTTATTGAAGGAATAAAGTTATACCTGTGAATTGATAAAATTGCAACACAATATTGATTAGCGAGATAAGTTCTCATTCAATACTTCAAAAACATATTTATTGATGGAAATACCGCGTATCTTCGCTGAGTGGGCAACACGCTTATGCAGTTCAGGTGTAAGCCTTACATTAAAACTCCCTTTGTAGCTCTTTTCGGGTTCGATATTTTCAGCTTCACAATCTTTTATATGTTCATCAACCATATAATGAAAAGCTTCGGTAAGCTCGCTAACCGATTCGCCTTCAAATGTGATCAAGTCTTTTATACCTTCAATCTTACCATAAAACACACTGTCATCAGCTGCAAAATGAACTGATCCATTGAATCCTTTATAATTTAATACATCTTTCATTTTAATTCTCCTTTATATTAAGCCTTCTTTTTTAAGTTCGTCAATAATTAAACCAATTTGATACAACTTTAACAGATTACCAGGATGTGGTTTATGAAGTTTTATCTTATGTGATTTACTCCTAAAGCAAACCCGTGAACCAGAACCCTGTATTTCCTCATATCCCCAAAAAGCAAGAATTGTCTTTAACTCTAAATAGGTAAAATCTTTTGGTTTTGACTGCAACCGTAAAATCAATTTTTCAGTTTTGGACATGGTTCGAATTTTTACAAAGTTACAAAATTTTACGATTGCAACTACTATTTAGTTACAAAAAATCTTACTTAATACACAAAAATAAATTTAACTATCCGGTTAAATTATTTGGTTAATCCAAAATAAAAGTTTTTCTTTGTTGAATTATTAACTGATTGGTTAAACTGTATGGATAAAACATTGAACAGTTCCACAGAAGAGAAAATTTACGAAGCTGCAAGGAGGGTCTTTGTTTCAAAAGGGATGGAAGGTGCCAGGATGCAGGAGATTGCCGATGAGGCGGGTATGAACAAGGCTTTGCTTCACTACTATTACAGGAGCAAAGAAAACCTGTTCAAAGCGGTTTTCAAAGACATTTTTACGAAATTTTTCAGGAAGATAGGTACTGCACTGCTTTCGGAAGCAACTGTAAAAGAAAAACTGATGCTCTTTATTGACGAGTATGTCGATTTGATCCAGTCTAATCCGTATGTGCCGCAATTTATCATCAACGAGATTAACCGTGATCCCTTGATGTTAAAATCACTGATGTTTGAATCGGGAATCGAACCCCAAAAGATCCTATTTATGTTTGACAAACAGGCAAATGGCGAAACCCTTAAAAAAATTGATCCACGCCACTTGGTCGTAAGCATTATCGGTATGCTGGTATTCCCGATTGTGGCCAGGCCAATACTGCAAATGATCTATTTCAATGATGATCAGGACGTTTATAATCAGTTCCTTACCGAACGGAAAGAAATTGTTAAGAATATGGTTTTAAAAATTATAGAAGCATGAGAAAGTTAGTTTTGTTTTTGTTTTTCACCCTGGCCCTTTCGTGGGCCAACGCGCAACAACTCAACCTTGACAGTTGTCAATCGATGGCGCGAAAGAACCATCCGTTGTTAAGGCAGGCAGGGATCATTGATGAGATTTCGGCACTCCGGCAACAAAATATCGAGGTTTCCAACCTGCCACAGTTCGACCTCACGGCAAGGGCTTCGTGGCAATCGGACGTGACAAAAATGGTCCTGAATATTCCCGGGGTTTCGGGTCCCAAACCGCTTTCAAAAGACCAGTACAAAGCTTATGTCGATATCCGCCAGAAACTTTATGACGGGGGTGTGGCAAAAAAACGGGAAGAACTTGAAGAAGCCGACAGGCTCGTTTCGAGGCAACAAAATGAAACGGAGCTATACAAAATCCGAGAAACCGTTAATTCATTATATTTCAATATCTTGATTATTCAGGAGAATTTATTGATTGTCGATCTTAAAAAAGGAACCCTGGATGAAAGAATTAAAATTGTAAGCTCGGCGGTGAATAACGGCGTAACCCTTCCCAACGATCTTAACCAGCTCAAGGCCGAAAAGATAATGACCCAGCAACAGGAGACAGAATTCAATTCGACGAGGAAGGTCTCCTTGTCTTTGCTTGAAATAATTACAGGTAGATCTATTTCGGAGCAAACTGTATTTGTAAAACCCCAGATTTCTACAATTTCAGAACAGAGTGAGCTGAAAAGACCTGAACTGGAGCTCTTCACATTGCAAAAAGCAAAATTGGAGAAGAGTTCCGAACTGCTCTCAACCTCCAGAAAACCATTTGTTTATGCTTTCGGTCAGGCCGGATATGGCCGTCCGGGATTCAATATGCTCGACAACAGCTTTGCCGACTATTATATGTTGGGTGCCGGAATGACCTGGAATCTTTGGGACTGGCACAAAACCCGCCGTGATAAAGCTTCGATCAAACTTCAGCAAAATCTGATCGACACCAACCTCGACCAGTTCAACCGCGCCATCAAACTGTCGTTGAGTCAGGAAGAAAACAATTTTCAAAAGATAAAGGACCTAATCTCAACGGATGAACAATTGGTTACGGTCAAAGACCAGATCAGCAAACGCTCGGCTGTTGCGCTTGAAAACGGGACCATCACCTCCGCCGATTACATCCGCGACCTTAACGGACTGCTTCAGGCAAAAGCCAACCTGGAAACAAGGAAAGTAATGTTGATACAGGCGACAGTAAATTATCAGAATATTAAGGGAAATAAATAGAAATAGGTGGAAATAAGTTGAAATAAGTTGAAATAGGTGGAAGTGAATAGAAATAAGTTGAAATAGATTGAAATAATTGAAATAAAAAAATATAATATTTTAAATATGAGAACATTAATAATTGTATCGCTGATCATCATCATCGGGGCTTGTACGAATGGGAAAACCAAACCCGATGCTTATGGGAATTTTGAAACTGACGAGGTAACAGTATCTGCCGAAAATAGCGGCAAAATTTTGTTTACTGGCTTTAACGAAGGGGAAAAAGTCACCCAGGGTGCTGTCTTGGTGAAAACAGACACGGCAAACCTTGTCCTTCAACGGAGCCAGTTGGACGCACAAAAAGAATCAATCCTGGCCCAAAAGGCGAGCCTTTATGCCCAAATAGCCGTGTCGGACCAGCAAATCACAAATGTCCAGAAAGATCAGGTCAGGATAAAGAAGATGTTGGCAGATGGTGCCGCGACAGCCAAGCAAATGGATGATATCGATGGTCAGATTGCCTTGGTTGACAAGCAGAAAAAGGCCTATACTGCACAGATATCTGCCATCGAAAAAAATGCCCAGGCAGTTGAAGCACAGATTACTGTATTGAACGACAGGATAGGAACTTCAGTTGTTAAAGCCCCTATTTCAGGAGTTATCCTTGAAAAGTACGTAGAAACCGGTGAACTGGCAGTACCTGGAAAACCGTTGTACAAAATGGCAAACCTCGATAAATTGATCCTCAGGGTTTACATCAGCGGCACTCAACTCACCCAGATCAAAATAGGAACTCCTGTAAAAGTCATGATCGATGGAAACGATGGGATAAAAGAGATGGCAGGTACAGTTGAATGGGTTTCGCAGGAGGCCGAATTTACCCCCAAGATCATCCAGACTCGCGAAGAACGGGTAAAATTGGTCTATGCCGTGAAGGTCAGCGTCCAGAACGACGGTACGCTCAAATTGGGTATGCCGGGAGAAATCAAATTTCAATAAGACAATATACAAACAACATGATTGTTGTCAATGAATTACACAAGACTTACGGGGAAACGGTAGCACTTGGGAAGGTCTCCCTTACTGTTAAAGAAGGTGAACTTTTCGGGTTGATTGGTCCCGACGGGGCTGGAAAGACATCGCTGATGCGGATTCTGATGTCGCTTTTGCTGCCAGATGGGGGAACTGCCACAATGAACGGCCTTGATATTGTGCGCGATTACAAGAAAGTGAGGCTGATTACCGGCTATATGCCTGGTAAGTTTTCGCTTTATCCTGACTTAACCGTAGAAGAAAACCTTCAGTTCTTCGCGACTGTTTTCGGTACGACCATTCAAGAGAACTACCACCTGATCAAAGAAATCTACCAGCAGATCGAGCCTTATAAAACCCGGAGGGCAGGTAAACTGTCAGGTGGTATGAAGCAAAAGTTGGCGCTATCGTGTGCGCTGATCCACAAACCCGAAATCCTGATCTTGGACGAACCAACCACTGGTGTGGATGCAGTTTCACGTAAGGAATTCTGGGAAATGCTTAAACGATTGAAAGCGATGGGGATAACCATTTTGGTTTCGACACCTTACATGGATGAGGCTACGATTTGCGACAGGATCGCGTTGATCCAGGACGGACATCTGATGTCGGTCGAGACTCCATTGGCAATGATGCAGGCTTTTGCAGAAGATTTATGGGCAGTCCGCTCAAAGAAAATCTACCACACTTCAAAACTGCTTGGGCAACTCCCTTCGATGATTTCGGTCAACAGCTTTGGACAGGTCCTGCACCTCGTTACTCCCAAAGGGAAGCATACACCACAATCAATCAAGGAGTTCCTTTCACTTCACGATGAAAGTGAGTTGACTGTTGAACCTGCTTTGGCAACAATCGAAGATGTTTTTATCCTTTTAATGAATAACCGAAAAGCAAAATCATGATCACAAAAGAACCGGTTATTACCGTCAAAAATATGGTGAAGAAGTTTGGACATTTCGTCGCCAACGACAACCTCAATTTTGAGGTTTACAAAGGGGAAATTTTTGGTTTTTTGGGTGCCAATGGAGCCGGAAAAACGACGGCGATCCGAATTTTATGTGGCCTTTCAACCCCTACTTCAGGTGAAATGAAAGTTGCTGGATTTGATGTCTTCAGGCAAACGGAAAAGATCAAACAGAACATTGGGTACATGAGCCAGAAATTCTCGCTGTATGAGGATCTTACGATTTATCAGAACATCCGGTTTTATGGCGGTGTTTATGGGATGAAAGTCGCCGAACGAAAAGCCAGGACTACTGAAATGCTTGATAGATTGGGGCTTACTGATTATGAAAACCGGAAAATCGGTGACCTGCCATTGGGATGGAAACAAAAGTTGGCATTTTCGATTGCTATCCTTCACCAGCCAAAAATTGTTTTTCTCGATGAACCCACAGGTGGTGTTGACCCTATAACACGGCGCCAATTCTGGAATCTGATCTATGAGGCGGTCGAAAAGGGGATTACGGTATTTGTGACGACCCATTATATGGACGAAGCGGAATATTGCGACAGGGTTTCAATCATGGCTGATGGCAGGATCGTTGCCCTCGATACACCCGAAAAGCTGAAAGAACAATACAATGCGTCCAATATGGACGAAGTATTTTTAAAAATTGCACGATGAAAAGATTCTTAGCATTCCTCCGAAAGGAGTTTTTCCATATTTTCCGCGATCCACGTACCCTGATTATTTTATTCGGGATACCAATTGCTCAGTTGATGCTTTTTGGTTATGTGATGACCAACGAAGTCCGCAACGTAAAAATCGCAATTGTGGACCACTCACAGGATGATTTTAGCAAGCGATTGACAAACAGGTTATTGTCATCCGGATTTTTTCAATTGTCAGCAATCCCAACAGCAGAAGCTGATTACGAAAACCTGTTCCGCAGCGGAACGATCAAGGAGTTGGTGATCTTTGGACCAGATTTTGGGCGGCACCTGATCAACGAGGGTCGTGCCGATATTCAGGTAATTGCCGATGCTTCGGAACCCAATGCAGCGCAACTAATTGTAAATTACACAACTGCAATCACCAATAGTTTTGTCAAAAACGAGTTGATGAAAGACCAGGTGCTTCCTGGGATCAACATAAAGGTCAGGATGCTTTTCAATGAAAATATGCGCGACGCCTATAATTTCATCCCAGGACTGATTGCCGTCATATTGATGCTTATTTCTGCGATGATGACAGCCATCACGATAGCCCGCGAAAAAGAGAGTGGTACCATGGAGATCTTGCTTGCCTCTCCACTTCGACCGATACAGATTATCCTTGGAAAGGTTGTGCCATATATGTTGCTTTCCATTGTCAGTGCGCTGGTTGTGTTGGCGTTAGGTATGATTGTCTTCAAAGTTCCCGTGATCGGAAGTTTTGCCCTGCTTCTGGCTGAAATATTGCTTTACATTTTCCTGGCCCTTAGCTTGGGAATCCTCATCTCTACGTTTGTTGACAGTCAGCTAACTGCCATGGCAATATCCGGTTTTGTGCTGATGCTACCGAGTATTTTGCTTTCCGGTTTTATCTTTCCCATCAAGAACATGCCCATTCCCCTTCAGGTAATTGCCAATCTGATGCCACCGCGGTGGTTTATCGAGATCAACCGGTCTGTTATGCTCAAAGGCGGGGGATTGGCGGAAATATGGCCGAATACCTTGATCTTGTTGGGATTGTCAATCCTTTTTATCTTTATCAGCGTCAAAAAATTCAAAATACGTCTTCAATAGAAAACTATGCGAACACTCTATTACATCCTGCAAAAGGAATTTACCCAGATTTTTCGGAACAAATCGATGCTGCCCGTCATCTTTGTGATGCCGTTGATCCAAATGTTGGTCCTTGTTTTTGCAGCTACCAACGAACTGCGCCAGGTCGATGTGGCCATTGTCGATTTCGACAATTCCACCTCTTCACGAAAACTGACTTCCGAAATTGCCGGTATCCCTTTCTTTAAAGTAAAGCAGAACCTTGTCAACACGCAGGAAGCGGAAGATCTTTTGATGCGCAATAAAGTCGATCTTGCGCTGATCATTCCCCAAAGTTTTGACAAGGATCTGACTTTAAACAAAAGCTCTGAAGTACAGATACTTGTGGATGCCATTAATGGAAGTGCTGCCCAGCTTTCTTTGGGTTACCTTTCAAGTGTGATCGCAGGCTACAGCCAGAAAATCCTTTTGAAAACAGCAGTGCCTGGATCGGTGATGATGAAAAATATTGTGGTCAAGCCAACTTATTGGTTCAACCCTCAACTCAACTTTAAGTATTATATGGCTCCCGGAATCCTGGTGGTTTTGATTACGGTGATTGGGATGCTGTTGGGTGGGATGAACCTTGTCAGGGAAAAGGAGATTGGGACAATCGAACAGATCAATGTGACCCCGATCAAAAAATGGCAGTTCATTGCCGGCAAGCTCCTCCCCTTCCTTGCCATTGGTTTGTTTGACCTTGCATTTGGTTTGCTGGTAGCCCGTTTGGCTTTCAATATCCCGATCAGGGGAAGTTTTCTGCTGCTTTTCGGGATGGCCTCTATTTACCTTGTTCTGGTCCTTTCCCTTGGATTGTTTATCTCGACCATATCGGACACACAACAACAGGCGACTTTTGTTACCTTCTTTATGCTGATTGTGTTTATCCTGATGAGCGGGCTGTTTACCCCTGTTGAAAGTATGCCAGATTGGGCGCAAAAGCTCGATTACGCGAATCCGCTTTATTACTTTGTGAAGATCATGAGGAGCGTTATCCTGAAAGGGTCCAATTTCCCGGATATCATCAACGAAGCTGCAACCCTATCTGTATTTGCCGCTTCGATTTTTGGTTTGGCGATTTTCAGGTACAGGAAAACCTCTTGATAATGAGAAGTTTCAAAAAAAAAGCCTTAGTAGATTGATGTTGGACAGACAAATTTTAGGAAGTAGCATCCCCCTCGTTTGTAACGAGGGGTTAATGGTTTGTCGTTTGTAACGAGGGGTTGAGGGTTTGAGGGTTTGTCATTTGTAACGATTTTCCGCCTTTCCCCGTCCGAAAGGTCGCTCGCTCTTTCCCGAAGTTTGATCGCGGACAGTCTTTGGAGTCGTTATTATTCCCTAGGTTGTACAGTTCGATTGTGTTTTGAGCAATAAAATGGCTTTTGTTCGGGACCGTTTACCCACGAAGAAAACCGCTTTCCAGTCACCCGGATACTAAGCCGATGGCAACGCCTTGGGAAAATAAGCAAAACGTGTATTGCGCCACATCCTTTTATGAGAGTTGTCATCCCCGTCCGAAGGTGCATTGCCTCTTTTATTGACCTTCGATCGCGGACGGTTAGATGGGGTGCGCTCTGACCCTGGGTGGCGCGGTCCCAGATAGTTTTGTTCATTGACAAGGATTTGCCTCGGGACCGCTTACCCAGGGCTATTTACGTTTAACCCATTTAGGGTTATAACATAACATGTTGTGTATTAGTAAATTCATTCTTAATTGATTGGCATCGGTAACGAAAAACAAACTCCAGGATGTAGTGTCCCGGTGACTTGATGCAAATGCCCATGCGAAGCAAAAGAGTTTTCCAGTCACCCGGACACTACATCAAAATTATCACAACCCCGAAGCGGGTTGAATTTGAATAACCCCCGGTGAGCCTGCGAAACCGGGGGTAAATGAACAAGATCCAACTGCAACCCCGAAGTGGTTTGAACATTGTACATAATATTGATTGTTTAAATCAAAACAAATCAAAACAAATACATTTAAATAACTGAAAATAAGGTAAATAAGGTTAGGGTGTACGTTGACCCGTTGCTATGAAGGTTGGAAAAACAAAAATAAGGTTTAAAAACCTTAAATCATATTTTCATATAGTCTTAACATTCAAAGTTTTAAAGAACAAAAACCATGTTTTTAAACCGGAACAAACCTTATTTTTCCATTTTTTCAACCTTAATAGCTCCGGTCATCGTTGAAATCAACCTTATTTACCTTATTTTTTCATCGACGGAATCGGCCGCATAGATAAAGGCCTATCGATATTCGTCATCGAGGATTGCGCCACAAAGTTTTAAAAGTTGGGGAAGGTTCGCCAAAAAATCAGAAATGCAGTCCCACAAAATTTTTCGACCGGCAAGCCGGTGTTTAGATCTTGCGCCGTTGCCCTGTGCAGTACGCTGCTGCTCCATTGCATTGCGCTTGCTGCGCACAGCACCGGCCAACTTCGAGTACAATTTCCTTATTTCTTTATCTCTTTTTTTTTCAGGGAAGCCTCCTGATTTGGTTTTTGAACTAGGGGACAAGAGCTAACCGAAACCCCAAATCGTCGTAACGGTCGTCGGGGGTGTAGCTGCTGAAGCGATAGGACGAACGGCAGTTCCGCGCGTTGCGGTCCCAGCTACCACCCCGAAACACACGGTCAGAGCCGGTAGAAGGCCCCTTAGGATTATTCTGTGGCGAATTAGCATAATATTTTCCATCGTACCAATCACTGCACCACTCCCACACGTTGCCATGCATATCGTACAAACCCAAGGTATTAGGTGCAAAACTTCCAACTGGCATCGTTTTTTCCCTGTAAATACCCTTTGGATTGCTGTTGTAGGGGTAATTGCCGTTATAATTGGCTTGCGAAGTTGTAAGGTTGTTGCCCGTATTGAAAGGTGTTGTCGTGCCTGCCCTACAGGCAAATTCCCATTCCGCCTCTGTGGGCAACCGGTAGGTTTTGCCTGGTTTCTGGTTCAGTTTTTTGATAAAGTCCTGTACATCGTTCCAACTCACCTGCTCCACTGGACAATTGTCGCAACCCTTAAAATTCGAAGGGTTAGTTCCCATAATATCGGTCCATTGCTTTTGGGTCACTTCATATTTGCCGATGTAAAAATCGGAAACAATAACTTTGTGGGCAGGTTTTTCATCTTTTTCGGTACTATTGTCATCACCCATCATAAATTCACCACCTTTTACAAGAACCATTGGCGGAGAGAGGCTATTAATTTCTACAACATTATTTTCAGGTTGTTTAATTTCAGTTTTTTTTATGGGTTCAGGGGGCTTGGTGGAAAAGTAAACAATCGAAACCACCAAGGCGATTAGTACCAAAGGTGCAAGAAGGTAGATCAACTTTTTGCGGTTTGGGTTTATCGTTTCAGACGCCGCAGGGTCTTGCAGACTCCTGTGGGTCTCTGCGGACATTGGTTGCTGCTTTAAAACCGGGATAGATTCTTCTTCTTCGTCTTTTTGGGCTGCCAACCTTTGTTGTTTAGCCTGTTCTTCCTGCAATTTTTGCTGTTCAAGTCGGTCTTGTTCCTGTTTCTCTTTTAATAGTTTTTTAGCCAAGAATTTTGCTTGCTTTTCGTTTTCAATACGCTCTTCTTCGGCTTTATGTGCTGCCAACCTTTGCTGTTCGGCTATTTCTTCCTCTAATTTTTGTTGTTCAATACGGACTAGTTCCTCTTTCTGCTGTTTCTCTTTTAACTTCTGTTCAGCCAAGAGTTTAGCTAGCTTTTCGTTATCGATCCGTTCTTCTTCAGCTTTCTGGGCTGCTAACCTTTCTTGTTCAGCTTTTTCTTCCTGCAATTTCTGCTGTTTCAGTCGGTCTTCTTCAGCTTTCTGGGCTGCCAACCTTTGTTGCTCGGCCAGGTCTTCCTGCAGTTTATGTTGCTCCAATCGGTCTTGCTCTGCTTTCTGCTGTTTCTCTTTTAACTGTTGATCCGTTATAAGTTTTGCTTTCCTTTCGTTTTCAATGCGTTCCTCTTCAGCTTTTTGGGCTTCCAACCTTTTTTGCTCTGCGCTTTCCTCCGCCAATTTCTGCTTTTCCAGTCGGTCTTGTTCTGCTTTTTGCTGTTTCTCTATTAACTGTAGTTCGGCTAAGAATTTGGCTTGCTTTACAGTTTCGATGCGTTCTTCTTCAGCTTTCTTCTCTACCAACCTATATTGTTCGGCTTGCTCCTCCAACAATTTTTGTTGTTCTAATCGGTCTTGTTCCGCTATTTGAGTCTCTAGTAGCCATTGTTCAAGCAATAATTTGTCATGTTTTTCATTTCCAAGGCGTTCTTCTTCAGCTTCCTCTGCCGCTTCCTGAATTTTCCTTTCTTTTATTCTTAATTCTTCATTTTTAATTTTTAATTTTTCCTGTGCCCTGGATTCGGAAACCAACGTATTGACAATCTGCTCGGCATTGTCGGCAATTTGCATGTTCCTCAGAAACAACGGTACAAATTTCAAGTCGAAACCGATCCCTCGCAAAACAAATATATGTCTATTGATTTGGTCATGAACGTGGAACTGGTCGAAAAAGGTTTTGTACTCATATTTTACCCAACCGGATTTTGCCGAATTTGGGGAACTGACCAAAACAAAGTGCTGACTATATTCAAGCGAATGCTCGATGGTGTCGGAAAAAGATATACCTGCATAGTCTTTTAAATTTTGGTCGGAAATAAAAACACTCAACCCATAGCCACGCAATTTCTCGACCACGGGTTGCAAAACTTCGCGGTCGAGGGAAGAAAAGCTCACAAAAAGGTCATATTCAAACTCACTAGGTTGGACTTGCTTTAAACTTTCAACAGCTTCGAGCAATTCGGTCTGCTCATTTCCACTATTTTGCTTGGTGGTTTGGCGTTCTCGCGGAACATTCCAGAACTCATCGGGCAGTTCGTCAATTACATACAAAATAGCTTGTTGGACCTGGGCTTCCGTAATCAGCTCATTTTGGCGATCAAGTATCCCTAGCATTTTATCGTGTTGTAAGCCATGGAGTTTGCCAGAATTTATAATCAGGATGTCGCTTAACTTTCCAATCGGTTTATCGGAATTTGAGACCACGGAATGAGCCTTGATCTGCTCCAATAACCGATCAACAGCCTCGTTTAAACGTGCCTGTGCGATTAGTTGTTTCAGATCGTCTTTTCCCATTTGTTGCATTTGGACTATCAGATTTGGAAATTGCGGTAAACTTAAAGATAAACTTTTAGTTATGAAATAGTTTCCTGAACTCTTTGACAACTTTTCTCTTTCATTTTATTAAAAATATCACAGCGTAAATTTATTTCAATATCTTTATCCTGTTCAATTCAAATGTTATGAAGAAATCGATGTTGTTTTTTTGTCTGTTGGCGGTTGTATTGTCTGCAAGGTCTGCCGATTACGTCATTACAAATTATGGCGTACTGGCAGACAGTACGACCATTAATACGTTAAAAATTCAGTCGATTATCGATCTGGCTTCAAATCAGGGTGGTGGAACTGTCGTGGTGCCCAAGGGTGTTTTCCTATCTGGGGCCCTGTTTTTTAAGCCAAATACAAAATTGCGTTTGGAGGAAGGTGGTGTGCTCAAAGGTTCGGATAATATAACCGATTACCCGCTGATTCCATCCCGCATGGAAGGGAAGAGCATTTATTATTATGCAGCCCTTGTAAATGCTTATCACGTCAATAATTTTGGGATTTCCGGTCCCGGGACAATCAATGGCAATGGGCTGAAATACTGGAAATATTTCTGGTCCTACAGGGATTCGATGAGAAGGATCAATAAGGAGGCAACCAACCTGGAGGTCCATCGTCCCAGACTGCTTTTTATCTGGGGATGCAACAATGTGAAAATTTTGGATGTAAAACTTTGTAATTCAGGGTTCTGGACAACCCATTTGTACCAATGCAACGATGTGCTGATCGAGAATTGCGACATCCGTTCCCCATTTAAACCAGTCAAAGCACCGAGTACCGATGGTGTCGATATTGATGTTTGCAAGCGGGTAACCATCCGGAACTGTTACATTTCGGTGAACGATGATGCGGTCTGCATAAAAGGCGGGAAAGGTCCTGATGCACACCAACTTGCCGAAAATGGAGTTGTGGAGGATATCCTGGTTGAAGATTGTACGTTTGGCGATTCCCATGGCATCCTGACCCTTGGAAGCGAATGTATCCATGCCAAAAATATCACGTTGCGCAACTGTAAATCAGATAGCAATTGTCCGATTTTGCGAATGAAGATGAGGCCGGATACGTATCAGGTCTATGAAAACATCACTATCGAAAATGTGACCGGAAAATGTGGGACAATTATCGAAATGAGACCCTGGACCCAGTTCTTTACGATGGAAGGCAGCACTGAAAAACCTTATGGCATAGTTCGGAATATATCCATCTCCAATATAAAGGTGCAATGCAATGTGTTTGGCGAAATGCTGGGAAACCCAATGGATCAGGTTTTAAATATCAGTTTTGAAAATATTGAGGCTACCGCGCAGAAGCCTGAATTATTGACGAAATATAAGGATTTTAAAATCAATAAGGTAAGTGTGAATGGCAAACCTTTGGTTCTGAAATAATAGGGATTCGAACTTCAAAAAGCTCAAATGATCGATGCCCCGCAGAGGCAAAGACATAACAATGATTGAAATTGTAAATTGCGCCACCGACTTTTAAGAGGTTTGTTATCCCCGTCCGAAATCAAAGTTGCTATTTCCCGGAGTTTTGATCGCGGACGGTTTCTGGGGTGGTCATTTTTCCCTGGGTTGCACGGTCCGATTGTGTTTTGAGCAATGACATAGCATTTATTCGGGACCGTTTACCCAGGGCTATTCACGTTTAACCCATTAAGGGTTATAACATATTGTGTATTATTAAATTCATTTTTAATTGATTGATATAGGAAACGAAAAACAAACTCCAGGATGCAGTGTCCCGGTGACTTGGAGCAAATGCCCGCACGAAGAATAACCGCTTTCCAGTCACCCGGACACTAAAACAAGATCGGAGATTTTGTATGTAAACGGAATTAAGATTTAACATCTGAAAATAAGGTAATAAGGTTTTGCTTGTGGGGACAATATAAACTAGTTACTAAGGTTAAAATGTTGAAATAAGGTTTGTCAGCAGAAAAAACCTTATTTTCCTTTTTCCCAAACCTTAGTAACTCACGACTATCGCACCGACAAAGCGGCGCAATCAGTAAGGCTATTGGGAGATCGGATGAACCCTGCGCCGCAATGTAAAACCTTATAAAAGCGGGTTTACATATTGAATCCTGGCCAAGATTGTTGGTTTCATTTTTCCGATTTTTTGATTGTGAGAATATACCCTTTACCTACGCCATGGTTATTGATTAGCTTAACACGATGATCAATTAATTCAATATCCTCTTTCCCATTTGATGTTTCGACAAACAGGCTGTCGGTTCGGAAGACTGAAACTAATATTGCTTTCTTCGGCAAATCGATTTTACCTTCCGGCGAAAGCCAGACTGCAAATATTTTCCCGCTATCGGGATGGGACGAGTATATTACAGTAGAATCTATGCGGCTTAAAGGGCTCTGATAAACAGAACCATCCCATGAACGTGATGTCAATGGAACATTGTTTAGATTGTCCCAATTCCCAACCCTTCTGACCAATTGAAGCCTGGCCGGCACTTCATAAACATTCTTGTACCCTGGCATATCACCGGTTCCACCAAACCTTCCAAACCAATTGAACCAGGCTCTATTCATGGCAGCGGCTGCGGCCATTACCCGGTTCTGCTTCTCTCCTACCCGATTGGGAGTTGTACATCCAACAAATTCTTTCGAGATTATATCGGTTTTAAAGATCCGCTCATCATCGACAAATTCAGTCCCATCCTTCTCCTGCAATACAAGATCAGGCGTTATTTCCCAGGCATCCGGACGGTCTTTAATCTGGGCAAACCATGAATCCCATACGATCCAGGGTTCAATCATAAATTTCGATCCTGGAAATGCTTCACGGCCTTTTTTATAGAGTTCTTTGTAGAAGGCAGCATGTCCATCGCTATAGGTCGGATAATTGAACTTCACACCATCAGGTTGATAACCAGTGTCCTTACCATTCCAAAAAGATAATGTGATCTGACGGCCTCCTCCGCCTTGACCTCCTTTTCGTTGAGGCGCATCCCAGAAATCGCCAGGAAGTTGGGGTACATCCCAGGCAAACCCACCACAAAAAAAGTTATTTTCCTTTCTCTCCAAAGATTTGGCATACCTGATTATTCTGTTGACCATCGAGTCGATGACCTCCTGCTGTTGAAAATCGGGTTCCACACTAAACGAATTAGGACCTGTAAACCATCCTGTGGCCATATTTTTTGGAAATGACTGGTTGTTCATCTTTGCAAAATACTTTTCGTAAAGACTCTTTTCTTTATCGGTAAATGGTTTGGAAGCATCCAAAATCCTGGGGACAGGATACACCGAATATTGAGGCGATTCGATATAAAACTTCAGGCCTTTTGCCAGCGGATCGTTTTCCATCCCCTTCTGATAGAAAACATAATCGTAGCCCATCTGTTTGGCAAATACAAGGTTATCATGAGCTTTGCCATTCCAGCAAATGCCATAAAAATTGCGGAAATCGGGAACCCGTTTTGCCTTACTCCTGGTAGCACCATTGCAGAGATACCCAAGAAAACAAAGCAAAACAATGAAAAATAAGGTGTTGAGTCTTAATGTTGATTTAATGATTTGCATAGGGCTATCTTATTTGATGTAAGTTGACGTTTTGCCAAAATACCGGGGTAATTTATGTTGTTAAAAATACGGTTAAACTTTTGGGACCGTGCGCTCCTATGACGAGGCTTTGCTCAATATCGGCTGTTTTGGATGGCCCCGAAATAAAAACCCCAAATCCATTGTAATTCTCCTGCTTGATTCTTTGATAAGCTTCATGCATGTTCCAAACCATCCCATTTTTGGGAATAATCAAAACACAGTGTTGCGTGATAAAAGGCAAAGCCCTATGGCTCAGATCGGAATCTGTCAACCAAACCGCACCATTCTCGGCGACACCAAACCTGCACCTCAAAACCGCCAGGTCTATGTCCCGAAGTTCCCTGGGATCATCAATTGAGCAAGTATCTATATTAGAGAAATTTAATGTTCCATCATTACAAGCGGTCAATTTCAAATACCCAAACATCTTTTTGATGTGCAGTTCAATATCCCCTTCACTAATTTCGATTGCCTGGCCACCTACCAGAAGCAACGTTTTTTTGAACTGTTCGGTAAGATCGCCTTCAACAATATGACATTCAGGTAGGATAGGCAGACCCACCAACTCAGGTTTGCTTTTTCGTATCTGTGCTAAAATAGATTCTCTGCTCATAAATTTGCCCTCCTGTTTTTAGAATACCAATCCCTGAAACTTTCGGTGGGAACAGAGGGCAATTCACGTTGCTTGCCCCAAAGGTTCAACTTGTTATAGATCAAAAACCGTGGCGAAAAACCCAGGAACCATCTTGCTGTTATACCTGAAAACCGGTATAGTTTCGGATAAGCCAATACAATTCCCATCATCTTCATGATCAATCGTTTCGAAGAACTTGTCTTTTTGTCTTCCGTTAAATCCTGTCTCCAACTGTACAACTGCTGATGGATATCAATTTTAACAGGACAAACATCGGTACATGACCCACATAAAGTAGAAGCAAATGGCATTGACGAATGTTCCTTTGGATTTGCACCAGGAGCCAAAATTGAGCCAATCGGTCCGGGAATGCCATAGCTATAGCTGTAACCACCACTCCGGCGATAGACGGGACAGGTATTCATACAAGCCCCACAGCGGATACAGAACAATGATTTCACATAATCGGCACGCCCCAACTGCTTGCTCCGCCCATTATCAACGATGATCAAATGGATAACCTGCCCAGACTGAGCTGTCAAATAATGGGACGTATAGGTCGTAACTGGTTGTCCTGTAGCACTTCTGGCCAATAATCGTGTGAAAACGCCAAGGTCTTCCTGGCGCGGGATGATCTTTTCGATTCCCATGCTTGCGATATGAACCTGTGAAAGGTGGACACCCATATCGGTATTGCCCTCATTGGTACATACCACAAATCCGCCCGTATCTGCAATCCCAAAATTCACGCCTGTCATGGCAGCATCCGCACTTAAAAACTTTTCCCGCAGGTGGGCACGTGCTATATCTGTTAAAATTTTTGGATCAGAAATTCCTTTTTCAATTCCAAGATGGGTATGAAAAGTTTCCCCAACCTCTTCCTTTGTCAAATGGATAGCTGGCAGCACAATATGGCTCGGTGGTTCATTGCGAAATTGGATGATACGTTCTCCCAGATCGGTGTCGATCACTTCGATCCCGTTTTTTTCGAGAAAGGGGTTTAAATGGCACTCCTCGGTCAACATCGACTTGCTTTTAACCAGACTTTTGACCCTATGTTCCTTTAAAATATTGAGGACATGATTGTTATGTTCTTCAGCATCTTTTGCCCAATGGACATGGATACCGTTTTTGATTGCATTGGCTTCGAACTGTTCCAATAAAACATCGAGATTGGACATCACATGCGCTTTGATCTGAGATGCCAAAGCCCGAAGTTCCTCCCATTCAGCGACTTGCTTTATCGCAATATCCCTTTTGGCCCGAACAAACCACAAAGCTTTATCGTGCCAATTGGTCCGTTCGTTGTCTGAAATAAATTTTTCAGCAGCTTCAGAATGTTTCATCTTTCGATCGTATTGTTAAGTATTTCAGCTATATGCAATACTTTTACGGGATATTTTTGCCTTTTGATGATCCCATCAAGGTGCATCAGACAGGACACATCGCCTGAAGTGATCACTTCAGCACCATTTCGCACGAAATCTGCCACTTTATCTTTTCCCATTTTAACTGAGACTGCTTCCTCCGTCACACAGAAAGTACCGCCAAAACCGCAACATTCGTCACGCCGGTCAATTTCAACGATTTCAATTCCTTTAACCATTGACAATAGCTGTTTCTGCTTTGAAAAAAACGGTAAATTCAGTTCGCTCGACTGAGCAAGACGCAATCCTCTCTGTCCATGGCAACTGGAATGAAACCCAACTTTGTACGGAAATGTGGCATCAATCTGGTCAACTTTTAAAATATCTGTGATGAATTCTGCAAGTTCATAGATATTTTCACGGACGTATTTTGTAGCATCGGTCTGCTTTAAGATATCATAATGCTCCTTCACATAACAAGCACAGCTTCCTGTGGGGGCAACGATACAATCATAGGTTTGAAAATTCTTCACGAACAATTCAGCAGTTTTTACTGCCTCCTTTTCGGAACCGCTGTTGCCCATTGGTTGCCCGCAACAGGTCTGGTCCATCGGATACCCCACGTTGCAACCCAACTTTTCGAGCAGTTCAAGGGTCGCGATGCCAACCTTGGGATAAAACTGGTCGATGTAACAGGGGATAAACAATCCAATTTTCATATGGATTTCTTTGATTTATGATCATAAAAATCCACCAAAGTACCAATGTGTGACATTGATTTTGGTGGATATTTATATTTTTTTCATTTAAGCCAACGATAATTAAAAATACAAAAATAAATTGTAATAACCTATAATTCAAAAGAATGAATTTCGAATATTCTATTTCACCCAAAAATCGACAACTGTTACCTTATCCAGAAAAGGCCCCAGTATTTTCCCAAATTCCTTGTGCGCCGGATGGACAAGGTAATCATTGCGGTCTTTGTCGGATGTAAAAGCCAGGATAAAACAATGGGTCAATCCCTGGTTCAATCCTTCAGGACTTGAATTGATGCCCCATTCGTAGCTTTTAATTGTGGTGATTTTCTTTGGCAATTGTGCGAAAGCATCCTCAACAGTCTTGATATTTGCAGGTGTGGCGGTATCTTTAAATTTGAACATCACAACATGGCGCAAGACTTTACCGGTTTGGGCCTGTAGCTGGGATACAGATAGAAATAAGGAAATAAATAGAAATGATACCAATAACGATTTAGTTTTCATGATTTTAATGATTTAGTTATTAAACAATGATGACAAAAATTTCTTTTTTCAGACTCGGCTAATTCGTATACTAAAAATAAATCCCGATAGGAAGAAAAATCCCCATTGATCCCCATTTTCCTACTTCGGCTACGCTCAGTTTAAAAAAGGGGGAAATCTAAAAATGTGATTTTCAATCAGTTATAAAAAATAGGATCAATCCTCTGTTTGTTCGCTGATCAGATAATCTTCCCAGAAATTAAGGATTGCAGGACCTGTAAACAGGTCATCATTCCCCAGAAGTTTTGCTGCCGACTGATTGCCTTGCTTTGCCGACATTTCAAGATAATTCCTTGCAATGGTTTGATCTTTAATATCACAAACACCCGAAAGAATCAGCAGAGCCAAAAGATATGCGGCAACCGCATCTTTATCTTCAGACACAAGCGAATCCAAAATAATGTAAGCTTGCTGATAATCGGTAACTCCATTTTCTCCACGTTTCAGATAAGTCGCCTGATTGAGCTTTGCCTCCCTCGATCCTTCATTGCCCGCCTTAACGAGCCATTCCCAGGCAACTACTGGATTCCGGTCAGCCACCTTTTTCGATAACAACATAACAGCCAATGGATTATAAGCAAGGACAAAACCATTTTCGGCAGCCGCATTCAAATTGCTCAGAGCCTTTGTAAAATCCTGAAATCCAATAGTTGTGAAAAGCAACCTCCCAAGTTCAGTCCGTGCTTCGTTGTCGCCCTTTTCAGCGGCCTTCTCATAGCTCAGGATCGCCTTTTCTATATTCTTTTTTACACCTTCACCATTGTAATACATCTCGCCCAGATTTTTCCAGGCATCGCTGTAACCGCTTTCAGCAGCTTTTGAATAGTTTTTGAATGCCTCCTCCAAATCCTTGGTTGTTCCCTCACCAAAGTAGTACATACCCGCAAGGTTATATTGCGCCTGGGCATAACCAGATTCAGCGGCACGTTTAAAACAATCAAATGCCTTTTCAAGATTTTTCTCCCCGATATCGCCAAAATAGTACATTACCCCAAGGTTATAGGTGCCGAGATAAAAACCAGCTTTGTCTGCTTTTGCATACCATTTTACCGCTTCTATTGGGTTTGCTTCGATCCCTTTGCCCTGATGGTAAGCATTCCCGAGGTTGTTCATCGCCTCCGCAACACCCAATTCAGCTGCCTTTTCATATTGTATAACAGCACTTTGCATATTCTGAACCACACCCTTGCCAGATTCGTACATCACCCCGAGGTTGAATACAGCCTTTGGATAATCGGCATCAGCCGCCCTTTGATACCATTTGAATGCCTCGTCGCTATTCTGAGTCCTGGAAATCCCATTTTCAAAATAGACACCCACGCGGAACATCGCCCCCGGAACACCCATTTCAGCCGCTTTCAAAAACCACTCAAAAGCCTTTTCCTTTTCGGACCAGTAACTGAGGCTTTTTTCATGGACAATACCAATCATATAGGCAGCCCTCGAGTGGCCTGCTTCGGCAGCACGGTTAAAATAATCGGCAGCCGACTGATTATCCTTGACAGTCATCACACCTGCCAGAAGGATACTGGCATATTTGAATTGCGCTTCTATAATCCCCTTTTCAGCAGCCCTCCGGTAATAATCGACAGAAGTTTTGTGGTTCGACTCCACCTCATCGCCAACTTCATATTTCTGTGCCAGACGGAACATTGCTTCGGGATTTCCATTGGCAGCGGCTTTCTTGAGCCAGTCGACCCCTTCTTCATCCGATTTCCTGAGATACAAACCTGCTATGGCGTTTTGGGCATCTGCACTTCCTTTATCCGCTGCCCTGTGGTACCAGTCGTAAGCCGTTTCATCACCACTTTCATCCAGAAGCTTACCCATCAGATAGATCGCATCAACCAAATCATTGTGGGAAGCCTGCTCAAGGTATTCCTTCGCTTTTAAAAGGTCTTTTGGAGTCCCAAGCCCTTCGAGATAGATCCTTCCAAGCATCAAAGCAATGTCAGCCGAAACATTACCATCTATTTTGGAAAACCATTCAAATGCTTCATCGGCTTTCTTTTCGGTGCCCCTTCCTTCATATAAAAATACGCCGGCCTTTTCATAAGCAGGTACATAACCGGCTTTTGCTGCCTTCAAATACCAGTCGAAGGCTTTGTTCAATTTTACCGGTACGGTTAGTCCCTCTTCAAATATCTGGCCAACCTGATACATTGCAGGTGGATATCCGCCTTTTGCCGATTCATACCAGTTGTCAACAGCATCGTTCAGATCTTTATATCCGCCATCCCCTGTGCGCAATAAACGTCCATAATTATATTTTGCAACAATATCGCCTCGTTCTGCACCACGTTCATACCATTCAAAGGACTTTTTCATTTCAAGTGGAAGTCCATTCCCGTTTTCGCGCATCTGGCCGATATAATTACATGCCGCTACCCCACCTTCGCGTGCAGATTCCAGGAACCATTTTACCGAAGCTTCGCGTGAAAACAACCGGTCATTCCCTTCATAATACATTTTACCTATCGCTAAAAGTGCTTCGGACAGACTTTTGCCCATTAAAAGTTCAAACGATGCAATTGCCTCATTTACATTACTTTCATGAGTTATTATGTCAAGAAACACCATTGCAGGTTTAAAACCTGCCATTAATGAAGATTCAATTTTTTTAGTCCCTCTGGCAACTTTTCCCTTTTTAAGGCACTCTATCCCATTCCTAAAAGGTCTTGGGGCATTCTCAATTATCTGACTCATCCTAACTCTTTCAAATTTGGGCTTAAAATTAGTTTTAATGAACCATTTGTCGATATGTGAATGATAAAATTATCAAAAATCGTTGTTTTTTTGGTTCAATTCCTTTTACAGTAATGATTTAATCTTTTAATAAACTATTTTTACTAAAAATTGTCGATTTTTGGAAAGTAAATTATTTACTCATGGAGCCACTTGATATTATTGCAAAATACTATAAACCAAGGTCTAAGGCATATAAAATATTGGTATGCCATAGTAGTTTGGTCGCTGAAAAAGCTTTGAAAATTGCACAAAACCATAAAGAGTTCCTTCCCGATCTGGTATTCATGGAGGAAGCAGCAATGTTGCACGACATCGGAATTTTCAGGACAAATGCCCCTGACCTTTTGTGCTTTGGCGAATATCCCTATTTATGCCATGGTTACCTTGGCTGCGAACTTCTTGTAGAAGAGGGATATCCAGATCATGGTCTGGTCTGCGAGCGGCATACAGGCGTCGGAATTACAGTCGAAGAGATCATTGCCAACAAACTTCCACTTCCTCTCCGCGATTATTTACCAGTTTCGGTCGAAGAGCAGATCATCTGTTTTGCGGACAAGTTTTTTTCAAAAAGCGGTGACATCAATCATGAAAAATCGGTCAGCGAAATCAGGAAATCGATGGAAAAATATGGGAAAAGCAGCGTGACCAGGTTTGACGAATGGTGTGACATATTTTTATAACATACATTTAATTGAAATACTTCCATGCAAAATTCTGAAAGCATAATTGATATCGGGCACGTGTCGAAATATTTTGGTGAAAAGGCTGCCCTCGATGATGTAAGTTTTACGGTCCGAAAAGGGGAATTTGTGACCATCCTTGGACCTTCCGGTTGTGGAAAGACAACACTTCTTCGGTTGATAGCCGGATTTTTAACAGTTACCGAAGGATCGATTTCGATTGCAGGAACCGATGTAACGACAATACCGCCCTATCTACGTCCCGTGAACACCGTATTTCAGAAATATGCACTTTTCCCCCATCTCAATGTGTTCAACAACATCGCTTTTGGTCTTAACCTGAAAAAACGGCCTTCTGATGAGATAAAAAAGAGGGTGAACAAAGTTTTAAAAATGGTGGGCATGACCGATTATGAAGAGCGCGATGTTGACTCCCTTTCCGGAGGACAGCAACAACGTGTCGCCATTGCACGCGCAATTGTCAATGAACCAGAGGTACTGCTGCTTGATGAACCTTTGGCTGCCCTCGATCTGAAAATGAGGAAAGATATGCAAATGGAAATCAAGGCAATGCACAAAAAATTGGGCATTTCGTTTGTTTATGTCACCCACGACCAGGAGGAAGCCTTGACATTAAGTGATACAATTGTTGTGATGAGCGAAGGGAAAATTCAGCAAATGGGTACCCCAAAGGCCATTTATGACGAACCCGCCAATGCTTTTGTTGCTGACTTCATAGGAGAGAGCAATATTTTAAATGGCATAATGATCGAAGACAACCTTGTATCCTTTGCAGGGCATCAATTCGAGTGTGTTGACAAAGGTTTTGAAAGCCAGGAGCCCGTAGATGTTGTTTTAAGGCCTGAGGATCTCTATATTTTCGATCCCTCGGAAGCAGCAATGTTGACCGGAAAGGTCACCTCTTCGATCTTTAAGGGTGTACACTACGAGATGGTTGTCCTGACAACAGAGGGTTATGAATTTATCATACAGGATTATCACTGTTTCGATGCGGGGAAAGATGTGGGGCTTCGGGTGAAACCTTCCGACATCCATGTGATGAAAAAAGAACGTTTGTTCAATACTTTTTCAGGAACAGTGGTTGATAAGGCACATGTAAGATTTCTGAACCAGGTTTTTGAATGTGCCGAAGCATCATCATTTACTCTCGGCAGCACTGTATCAGTATATATTGATTTTAAGGATGTTGTTCTTTTCGATTACGAGGAAGATGGATTGTTTGGCGGCGATGTAAAATTTATCCTTTACAAAGGGAACCATTATCACCTTACTGTTTCGACACATGGGAACGAAAATATCTATATTGACACCAACGATGTTTGGGATACCAGCGACCGTGTTGGGATAACCTTCGCTCCGGGATCCATCCACATAACCAATATCAATTCATAACCATGGCACAACCCAAATTTCTGACATTGTTGAGCTTACGAAGGAATTGGGCAATTCCTTACCTACTTTATCTCTTCGTTTTCGTGCTGATCCCATTGTTCCTGATCGTCATGTATGCCTTTATGGACACGGAAGGTACGGCAACATTGGCCAACTTCCGTAAGTTCTGGATGCAACCTGAAGCGCTAAACACATTCATCTATTCGGTTGGCATTGCATTGATTACTACATTTTTATGCCTGATATTGGGTTTTCCTGCTGCTTATATACTAAGTAAAACAAACACCAGGGGCGCCCGGATCCTTATTCTGTTGTTTATACTTCCGATGTGGATCAACTTTCTGATCCGTACCCTTGCCACAGTTGCACTTTTCGACTTCCTGAACCTTCCTCTTGGTCAGGGGGCATTGCTTTTCGGGATGGTTTACAATTTCCTTCCATTTATGATCTATCCGATTTACAATGTATTGCAAAAGACCGATCAAAATTTGATCGAAGCAGCTCAGGACCTGGGCGCAAATCCACGACAGGTTTTTTTAAAAACAATCGTTCCTTTGTCTGTTCCCGGGATCACGAGTGGTATCATGATGGTATTTATGCCTGTTATATCCACCTTTGCAATTGCAGAATTGCTTACGATCAACAATATCAAGCTGTTTGGATCAACTCTACAGGAAAACATCTACAATGGTATGTGGAATTATGGCGCAGCGCTCTCATTGGTGATGTTGTTATTGATTGGTGTTACATCGCTTCTCGGAAGTGAAGGTGGTGCCAAATCAGAGGAAGGAGGACTGTTATGATGAAGCGAATATTTGCAGGCAGTTATCTTGGATTGTTGCTGGTTATGCTTTATGCTCCCATCCTGATCATTATCATCTTCTCGTTTACTGAAGCAAAAGTATTGGGCAACTGGACTGGTTTTTCCTTAAAACTCTACCGATCATTACTTGTAACCGGAGTACACCATTCTTTGGCAAGCGCTTTATGGAACACATTGATAATAGGACTGATAGCTGCCTTTGTTTCGATGCTTTTGGGCACAATGGCTGCCATTGGAATTTTTAACCTGCGCCCCAGGGCGCGAAAGGCTGTTCACCTCGTCAACAGTATTCCCGTTTTAAACCCCGATATTATAACCGCCATATCACTTTTTCTTCTTTTCGTCAGTCTGGGAATATCGCAGGGAATGACGACAGTAATATTGGCACATATCTCATTTTGTACACCTTACGTGGTTTTAAGTGTGCTCCCAAGGTTAATCCGGATGAATGAAAACCTTTATGAGGCAGCCCTGGATCTTGGTGCAACCCCATTTCAGGCATTAAGGAAAATCATGTTGCCCGAACTAAAACCAGGGATGATCAGTGGCTTTATCCTGGCCTTCACCCTCTCGATCGATGATTTTGTTGTCACTTTGTTTACAATTGGAAATCAAGGGCTTGAAACATTATCAACTTATATTTATGCCGATGCGCGAAAGGGAGGGTTAACTCCTGAACTACGGCCCCTGTCAGCCATTATATTCATTTCCGTTTTACTGATGTTGCTTGTGATCAACCGACGTGCAGCCAAAAATAAAAGCTAAAATGACAAAGTTCAATCCATCCCTCCAAATAAAGCGCATCATCGTTTTTTTTGCCATGTTGCCCATAATCTTGTTCATATTTGGTTGCAAACCATCGGATGAATCACGTGCCAAAGTACTTAAAATCTATAACTGGGCCGACTATATGAACGATACTGTACTCACCAATTTCCCAAAATGGTACAAAGAACAAACCGGTGAGGAGGTCCGAATTGTATATCAGGTTTTTGATATGAACGAGGTGATGTACACCAAAATCGTACTCGGAAAAGAAGATTTTGACCTTGTTTGCCCTACACAAGCGGTCATCGAACGGATGATCAATAAAAAATTGATGCTCCCCATCAACAAGGACTTTGGCAAAACTAAAAATTATCTCTCCAATATTTCCCCCTTTATTCAAAAGCAGGTCAACACATTCAGTACCTCCGAAATCAATGCATCCGATTATGTGGTATCCTATATGTGGGGAATTTCAGGTATCCTCTACAACAAAAGCCTCGTCAATAAAGAAGAGGTTAAATCGTGGAATTGCCTTTGGGACCCAAAAAATCAGGGTAAGGTGTTGATGAAAGACAGTTATTGGGATGCCTACAACATTTCCATCATCAGGGCAAGGAGCAATGAAATTGCGCAGGGCAGGACATCACTTTATTCGGCTGCAAATAACCACACCCAGGAAGATATCGCATTGGTCGAACAGCAGTTGAAAATGTTAAAACCTAACATTGCGGGTTGGGAGGCTGACTTTGGAAAGGAGATGATGACGAAAGGGAAGATCTGGATGAGTTATGCCTGGAGTGGCGATGCGGTCTGGGCAATCGAAGAAGCAGCATCGGTAAAAGTGGACCTGGGATTTGAAGTACCCTACGAAGGGAGCAACGTCTGGTTCGATGGTTGGGTGATTCCTAAATATGCCAAGAACACCAAAGCCGCAAGTTATTTTCTCGACTACCTTTGCAGTCCTGAGGTTGCTCTCCTCAATATGGGAACAACCGGCTACACAAGTGTTATTGCCACTCCTGAGATCCTGGAAGCCCAGACTGACACCTCATTGACAAAACCTGTAAATGTCAGTTATTTTTTTGGTACGGGTGCTCGCAGTGTCATGATCAACCCTATTCAATATCCTGATAGTATTGTTATTAACAGATGTGCGATTATTCATGATTTTCTTGATAAAAACGAAATCGTGTTGGAGATGTGGAGCCGGGCAAAGGGTGATAACTTGAATCGGACTGCTGCAATCCTTATTTTTACATTTTTTCTTGCCCTCACAATATGGATCACCTATCGTAGATTCTCCCGTTATGTCATAAAACGACATCACAGGCAATGGGCAAACCGGAAGAGTAAAACAATTATTTGATGGTTTTTCAGATGGATGTCGATTAATTTTGAATGAACATAAAGTGAACGAAATGAAAAGGATTAAAATGCTTGTTCTTTTGGCCCTGATTATTTCAGGTTGCAGCGAAGGAAAAAAATTCGATCTAGTAAAAGAACAGAAAGCCCTTCAAGGTAAAGCCAATAGTATAAACACGGATTTCATGCGGATCAGGATGGAAGTCGATTCACTGGCTAAAGAAATTGTTAAACTCTATGAAGAACAGGATAAGGTCCTTCCTGGAATTGATACTCGAAAATATCAACTTGCCAGTAACGGGGTTTTCACTAAACCTGTGGATGATGGTGGTTCTGCGATTTTTGTATCGGGATATTACCCGATTAACGAAACGATTAAAAAGGCTGTCTATTTCACAGAGCCTATCGACACTGCTTTTAAAGCCCTTGTAAAGAAATACCCTGAAATAGTACAAGTTTATTATAACGATGCAAATTCAATGAACAGGATATTTCCTTTTTTTGATGTATTGGCCCAATATGAGGCAAAAATGGATATCCCAAGTTTCAATTTCTACTATATGGCCGATGAAAAACACAATCCGGCACGAAAGGCATTGTGGCTTGGGGAACCTTATGTCGATCCTGCAGGTCGTGGCTGGATGGTATCGGCAATTGCTCCGGTTTACTTTAAGGGCAAGCTTGCAGGTGTGCCCGGTATTGATGTGACAATAAACAGGATAACTAAAAGATACATACTTGACAATCAGGAAAATATGACCATGATAATAGACAACAGCGGCAATATTGTCACTGCCCAGGAAATGGCCATCAACATTTTGTCGTTCCCGCCATTATTTGAGCACAAATACATTGAGACCATCAAGCAGGATACCTATCAAAAGGAGACCTTTAACCTGGCATTAAGCAAGAATATTCAAGTCAGGAACATTGCCGATCAAATACTGACAAAACAAAAAGAATTGATCGAAGTTGAAATTAACAATGAAAAAATCACCATTATTGCATCGTTTATTCCTGAGTTGAATTGGCACCTTTTGGAAATTCTAAAATGAAAAAAAGATCCTATTTCCTGATTTTTTTGATGTCCGTTTTCATTGGCCTAGCGATAAGGCAATATATCATCCATAATCGCCAGCAACAAAGGGAAACAGCCGAATTCATTTACAAACAGATTATTTTATGTGGAAAAAATATAGAGGATGCCTGTTATGATTTTGAGGAATCGGTGAAATTTGAATTTTCCAACCGTGAATTGCAATATTTTTTCAATTCCGGACCAAATCCCAACAACTATCAAACTCACAGCCAATATGTTGATAGTGAAATTAAAAGAATCAGGCGTTTCTATTCCCACCATCAGGAGTTAATTTCAAAAATTACAGTGTATAACACTACCCATTTTAGCAGTTTCGAACGCAACGAGGAAAATTATTTCAAAGTTTTGCCCCCACAGCCATTTGCTCAGGAGGTCAAATTATCCAACCAGACTCTGGTCAAAGAGATAAACGGGCAACTTACATTCATACAACCCATCAAAAATAACGAGGGTATCCTGGTGGCCAACATTAAACTTGAACTTAAAATTTCTGATTTCTTATCTTTTCATTTTGATAAATTTTACATCGGTAAGAACTCCTGGTATTGGGCCATAGATACTACCGGAACTATACTGATCCATAAATATAGTGAGCAGGTAGCACCAGGCAATTTTATTCTTGATCAGGATGGTACATTCAGCCAGAATTTAAAAGAGAACCTTTTAACCTCCATACAGCATACCATCCACACTTCGAAAGACATCAATGCCTATACAGTTTTTTATCCTGTCAATATTCTTGGAAAACACATTGGCATTGGTTTTTCTATCGATACCGATTCACTTTGGAAGATCCAACATGAATCAAACTTTGCAATTTTTGTTTACTTTTTGGTAATCATTGTTTGTATCATTGCCTTGTTTTCCATCATAATCAGACAAATGGTGGCTGCAAGAAAACACCTCGAATCGACTGATAAACTGCTGCGTACTGCAAATCAGGCCTCGGAAGTATTGTTGACCGACCCCGATTTCAGCAGTTCAATACACAATTTTCTAAAAATGACAGCCAATGCATTGGGATACCACAGGGCATATATTGTCGAATTCGATCAAACGATTAATACAGAAACATTTACATTAAAACATGAATGGTATGACAATCAGCTTTTACAACCCATTGCGGGATTAATCCCAGAAGCGATGAATGGTGTTGAAACCAATATCTTCCATGATCTTATAAACGATATCAGCCAGGGAAAACACGTAAGGATTAATATTGCTGATTGTACCAATCAAATCAAACCATTCATGCTTCAGTTAGGTTGCAAGGCGAGTATTAACCTTTCGACCTATTACGAAGACAACACCCATACGATTATTGGGTTTGCCGATTGCGTTCAAAACAGAAAATGGGAAACCTACGAAGATGCATTGTTTGAGAATTTTGCAAACGCCATTGGTGGGGCATTATCAATTCAAAAGAAAAAAGACGAGTTGATCAGGGCAAAGGACCTGGCTGAAACTGCAAATAAAACCAAATCGGAATTCATTGCAAATATGAGCCACGAAATAAGGACACCGATGAATTCGATCCTAGGTTTCAGTGAAGTGATGCTCAATACCACGCATGACGAAAAACAAAAAAATTACCTAAAAACAATCCTTGAAAGTGGCAGGACACTGCTTTCACTGATCAACGATATCCTTGATTTGTCAAAAATAGAAGCCGGTAAAATGGAAATTTCACCCGAACCTACCGACCTCAGGTTGATAACCAACGAAATAGCATTATTATTTAAACATAAAATGAGGGAAAAAAATCTCGAATTATTAATTGAGATCGATAAGGACTTCCCTCGGGCTGTAATGATCGATGAGATGCGTTTAAGACAAATATTGCTCAACCTGATGGGAAATGCAGTGAAATTCACCCATTTTGGCTATGTAAAATTAAAGGTCGAAACACTAAGGAATGAAAATGGAATTTTAGATTTTGAATTGTCAGTAATTGATACAGGTATTGGGATTCCGGAAAAGGATCACCAACGTATTTTTGATTCATTTATACAGCAATCGGGACAAGACTCCAGAAAATATGGTGGCACGGGTCTCGGTTTGACCATATGCCTGCGGTTATGTGAATTGATGCATGGCCAGATAAGGCTCGACAGCAAACCCGGTTTGGGGAGCAATTTTACCGTTACATTCAGAAATATAAAACAATCGGATATCCATTCCGAAAACGAAGGGGAATACTTTTGGAGAGGGGATAAATTCATTTTTAAAGGTTCAAAAATTCTGATAGTTGATGACGTGACACAAAACAGGAACCTCGTGCTTACTTTCCTCAGCAAATTTGAACTTGACCTATTTGAGGCTGAAAATGGGGAAATGGCAATCGAAATGGCAAAGGCTTGCTTACCTGACCTCATCCTGATGGACATCCGGATGCCTGTACTAGATGGCTTTGAAGCCGCTAAAATTCTTAAAAACAATAAATTAACTGCAAATATTCCAATTATTGCCCTAACAGCATCCACCCTTCAAAGTGAGATGGACAGGATAAATTCATTATTTGATGGGTATTTAAGCAAACCTGTCCTTCAAAAAACTGTAATCAACGAATTGATCAAATATCTACCCTTTGAAAAAGCCAATGAATCAGGCGTATCCCACCAACTGGAAGATAATTCTTTCCTGGAAGAACCTTCGGTGCTAAGTGAAGAATTAATAGTTGAATTTAATGAACTGTTTTTTGATGAAATAAAAAGACAAACCGATTTTATTATCATTGATTCACTGAATGTTCTTGCAAACAAATTGAATTTTTTCGCAAATAAGCAATCAATCAATCAGTTAATTAAATTGAGCAACGAATTGAACAAAAATATCGAAGCTTTTGATTTTGACAACATTCAGTATAGCCTGACATCAATCATGAAAATGTTTAACAAAAAAATATGATGACCGCAAGTTACAAAAAAAAGGATAATGGTAAGGATGTGATTCTTATTATTGACGACCAACCAATTAATTTAAAAGTTGCAGCAAGTGTACTTAGCGAGGAATATACCCTGAGCATTGCAAACAATGGTAAGAACGCATTGAAACTCCTTGAAATAGGGACTCCTGACCTTATTCTGCTTGATGTTATGATGCCTGAAATGGATGGTTTCGAAGTTTGCAAAATCATCAAGGAAAATGAAAAGATGAAAGATATTCCGATCATCTTTCTCACAGCCAAGACCGATATCAAAGACATAATCAAAGGATTTGAATACGGGGCTGTCGATTACATTACCAAACCGTTCCATCCGACAGAAGTCAAGGTCAGGGTAAAAAATCACCTTAACCTGTATCACGCAAAAAACGAAATCAAAAAAATAAACAGTGAAAAAGATAAATTTTTCTCAATTATTGCCCATGATCTGAGAAGTCCGCTTGCCAGTATCAGTGGTTTATGCGAACTGTTGATCATGATGGTTCAGTCCAATAATTCAGATGGGCTGATCGAATATGCGGAATTGATCCATCAGGCATCAAAGAAATCAATCGACCTGCTATCAAACCTGATGACCTGGGCACTTGCCCAAACCGGAACGATTGATTTTAAACCGGAACCTGTCCGGATTGCTGAACTTTTAAATGAAAACCAGTTGCTTTATTTTGAAGTGGCATCACAAAAGTCGATTGCATTAAATATTACAAAATCAATTGATACTGAATTATTTGTCGATAAAGCAATGATCAATACTGTTTTAAGGAATCTGATCAACAATGCGATAAAGTTTACCTACCCAAATGGGAAAATTGAGCTGCGGCTGGAACTGAATGACCAGGTTGTAACGGTTACGGTTAGCGATAATGGGATTGGAATGAAACCTGAGTTGATTCAGGATCTGTTTAAACTTGATAAAAAAACAGGGAGGCCTGGCACCAACGGTGAAAGCAGTACAGGTCTGGGGTTATTGCTTTGCAAAGAATTTATCGAAATGCACGGTGGAGAAATATGGGTTGAAAGCGAATTTGGGAACGGTTGTAGTTTTCATTTTACTGTCCCAATGAAACTGAATTCCTGAATCAGAAATTTGAATGGTTTGATTTAGAATTTATTATCAATAAGATACATTATCATAGTAACTCTGTCGTTTGCTGAGCTTTAAGTCCTGAAGCAAGGTTGAAGTAGCCCTGATCGTAAAACTATAACTTTGCCTGTATCCAAAGGGGACCAGGTTTAACGACATTTGCATACAATGTAAGTCCCTGAAAATATTGAATTGGGTAAAAGTGACCTGAAGTTTCTGGACATCAAGTCCCGAGGAAAAACCAATTTTCCATTGTTTTGTCATACTGATATTTCCATTGAAATCAACTGTTTGGGTAACAGTTGATGATTTTGTAGGGTCAGGCTTATTGTACCTGAAACTGTAATTAGCTGACAAATCCCATGGGACACTAAAATCGGCATATTCGGGGATATCACCTGATTTCTGCCTGATTTTAACCATATCTGCCTCATTTCGTTGTTCAGGTGTCAGTTTTTCCTGTTCTTTTTCCTTCTCTTTCCCCTCCTTCGATTTGAACGACAGTCCAAAAGACATATTTGCACTGGTTAGCCTAGCCAATTGGCCATTGCGCGAAAATTGAAATTGATTAATCAAATGACCGTTTTGCATGGCATAAGGATCCAATATCGCACCAAAATTAAGGTCAATCCCGGCAACCTTGGTTCGGGCAGTAATATTGATGTTTGAGAGGTTCAACGAATCGGCCGCCAGGTTATAAGATCCATTTATCGATAACTGGTCCAAGAGTTTAACCTTGGTAAATGCCTCTTTTGAAACAGTATCTTTTGTATTTACCATTTTCATTTCCAGGGTATTGTTTATGCCGAATCCAATTGAACCAGCCCGCCCTGCACTGGCAGTTCCGTAAATAGAACCTTCATGTATTGGATACCTATAACTTACCGGCAACCCTTTTTCATCAAAATATTCAATATTTTCATACATCCCATATCTGGGAAGGCCGAAATCGGGTTTAAGGCTGAAACTGATGTTTGGTGTCATAACATGCCTGATCCCCTTGATCCTTGATTTGGGGTTTAATGGCATGAAAGTGCCATAGATTTTTGTGGACGCCCCAACACTGAACGAATAATCGTAATTTCGGGTAAAGCCATAAATAGTGTCCGAAATCTCTATCTGTTTGGTCGTTGTATTGTACTTCTTCCTGATCTGCTGGGTATACCAGCGCTCCCCATAATTGAACGAAGGGCTGATTGTGATGTATTTCAAGGCCTTAAACGAGGTACTGATCGGAATGGTATGTTTGATACCATTTTGCCAGTTCTTTATCAATGAAGAATTCATCAATTTATTCTCCTTGGTATTGATGGTGTTCTGCATATCCATGGAATAGCTTAAACCTATCTTCTCGTACCATTTCTCTTTCCCTGAGCGTGTCTTGGATTTAAAAGGGTAAATCCTCGACATATTAAAAGTCATTTGCGGTAGGGTAAGACTTATCGTCGTATCTCGGCTATTTTGGGAGTGGCGCATATTGGCAGACAATGTAAACGGTGAGTTTTCCCAACGCTTTGCATAGGAGATACTTGATTGCTTTGTATTGGTCAGATAGTTCTCCGTAGTGTAAGAGTTGTTCTGATCGAAAGAACTGGTTGAAAAATTGACGCTTGCGCTAAAAGTCTGACTTGGACTTGCCTTTGAATCCATTGAATGGCTCCAGGTAATGGCAAAATCGTTTTGTGTCTTATAATCGGGCAAACCTTTGTCCCCAAAAACATTTTTATAATATTTCAGGTCGAAAGATCCGTTAAATTTATATCGGAGCCTATAATTGGTATGCAGCTTAATTCCCCTGGAACCCTTGGAATAGAGGTCGCCCTTTACCGAAGCATCGAAGAAATCGTTTGCGGCAAAATAATAACCAAAATCACGAAGGAAGAAACCACGGTTGATCTCATCACCGTAGGAAGGCATTAAAAAACCCGATGAATATTTGGGCGAATTTGGGAAAAACCCAAAAGGGATAAACACAAAATAAAGTGGCAAATCTTCGATCACAAGGTAAGCTGGTCCGGTAACGATCTTCTTGTTTGAAAGAACCTTCGCCTTCGTCATTTCAAGCCAGAAATGGGGATGTTCAGCATCACAGGTAGTATATTTCCCGTTACGAAGGCAATAGGTCGAATCATTGATCAGTTTAGTCCTGCCGCTATGTACAAACCCTCCCTCCTGTTCGGTGACAACGCCAGTTACAATCCCTTTTTTTGTTTTAAAATTATAATGGACTTCGTCAGCTTCAAACTCCTGGTCACCCTGTTTAAAGACAGGTTTACCGGAAATCTTCCCGGTCGAGTCTGGTTTTCCAACTGCGTAAACAAGGTTACTGTCGCGGTTCAGTTCGATATATGCCGCTTTTAGTTCGATATCTTTGTACTTCACCTGGGCATTTTTGTACATAATGATCTTGTTGCCCTTGCTATTTTGGATCATCGTGATGTAACCATCGGCGACATATTCCACTTCAGCATCAAAACCAGCTGCCTCAACCGCGTTCAAACTGTCAGGAACGATAGAGTCCTTTTTCGAAATAAGAAGACTGTCCGGCCGTGCCAGGTTACGCATATTTTTGAGTCCCAGATTTGGAACTTTCTGTTTTTCAACGGAATTAGTCCTACTATTCTCAAGCTTTTGCCCAAAAATAATTCCATGTGCCAGGAAGAGGATGACCCCAAGGGAAGATAAAAATCGCAACTTGCTCAAAACGTTTCCAAATCAAGTTAAATCTGACATTAATGCAACGCATTGCATAGGGCAAAAGTAAAAAAACCATTTAGAGAAAGATACTACCTGAAAAAATAATTTAATCTTCTACTTTTGTAGGGATTGATCATTTAGGATCAGTACACCTATACAATGGACATTGCAATGATTAAAGAGAATTTTCAGGTTAAAGTCAGTGGCACATTAAGTACATCGATGTTGCTTATGGTAATTGTTGCAATTATGTTTTGCAACCCGGTTTTTTGCAAAAACCAACCCAGAAAAGGTCTCGAAACCATTGTAATCGATCCGGGGCATGGTGGGAAAGACCCCGGTGCCGTGGTGGGAAACGCCCGTGAAAAGGATATAGTGCTGTCTATTGCATTGAATTTAGGCAAATTAATTAAAGAGAGATTACCAAATGTAAAAATAGTCTATACCAGAAGTACGGATGTTTTTATTCCTTTGTTTGAAAGATCGGTCATTGCCAATAAAAATAATGCAGATCTTTTCATTTCTATCCATGCCAACTATTGCAATACCCCTTCGGTAAAAGGTACCGAGACCTATGTCTTAGGCCTTCACAGAACAGAAGACAATCTCAATGTGGCTAAAAAAGAGAACAGTGTCATCCTGCTCGAAAAAGATTACACAACCCGTTACGAAGGATTTAATCCCAATCTGTCCGAATCTTACATTATTTTCGAATTGATTCAAAACACACACATCGATCAGAGCGTCTTGTTTGCTGGAATTTTGCAGGATTATTTTAAGGAACACGCCCAAAGGGCAAACCGAGATGTACGGCAAGCCGGTTTTCTGGTTTTGCGTGAAACGGCCATGCCGGGTGTTCTGATCGAAACCGGCTATTTGAGCAACCTTTCGGAGGCAAATTACCTCATGACAAACTCAGGAAGGGAAACGCTCGCATTATCTATTTTTAACTCATTTCAATCGTACAAAGAAAAATATGACTCCCGGCTTAATTTGGCCTCAAACGACCAAAAAACAAATAAAAAGGAGGCCGATACTGCGATTACAGAACACCCACCTATAGAAATTGTAAAAGAAGTGGAACCTCAACATACAGTGTCGAAGGAAAGGAAAATTAAGGATTCAATTGATAAAAAAAATAAGCCAGATGTTAAAAAGGAGGTCGGAGCAGAAACAAAACTGATAGTCAAAGAAGAGGTTAAACCAGTCAAAAAAGAGACCAAACAAGAGGTTAAACCAATTGTAAAACAAGAGGTTCTAAAGATTCCCGTTCAATCTGTGGAGATTACCTTTGCGATCCAAATCGCTGCATCTCTCAAAAAGATTCCTTTGAACTCTCATACTTTTAAAGGGATAGAAAATATTGAGGAAATCAGCATCGGCGGATATTTCAAATATTATTGCTTCAAAACGGGCTCTTTTACAAAAACGAAACTAAATCTTCAATCAGTCCAATTGAAAGTTCCAGGTGCCTTCATCGTTGCTTTTAAAGACGATCAGATTGTTTCAATTAAAGAAGCTTTGGATCATAAGAAATAGAATTGTGTTTTTTTTAAACCTTAATCCTGTGTATTTTTGCATTCAAATTATTAATTAAGAAATGAAGCTCTCAAAAACCTCAAAAATCGGAATTCTGGCGGTCATTTGTCTTACGATCCTGATATGGGGAATTAATTTCCTCAAAGGAAGGGATTTATTCAGGACAGAAAAGACCTTTTTTGCCCGCTATAAAAATGTTGGCGGGCTCGAAGCAACTACCCTGGTTACACTGAATGGATTAAAAATAGGATATGTTCGTGATATCTATTTCGCTGAAGACCTTTCAGGAGATTTAATCGTGAGGATTGCCATTCACAACAATTTTCCATTGCCTGTTGGTACATCTGCAGAAATTGCAAGTAGTGACTTATTGGGATCGAAGGTAGTAAAAATAAACCTTGCCAAATCCGATAAACTTCTGCATGAAAACGATACTTTGAAAACAAAGATGGCACCCGATATCATGCAGCAGGTCAATGAGCAAATTGCCCCTATAAAAGCAAAGGCCGAGCGGTTGATCGAGAACCTCGACTCGATCGTTTCAACAGCTTCAAAGATTTTCAACAACGAATCACAACGAAACATTGCTGAAAGTTTCAGGCAAATCAGTCTGACATTGATCAATCTTGAAAAAATATCAGGCGACCTGAATGAAGTAACTTCAAATCAAAAGAAAAACCTCTCTTCGACAATTACCAACATTAACGATGTTACTGCAAATTTGAAAGTCAATACCGTTAAACTTGGAAACATCATGGACAATTTCTCCAATTTCAGCGATTCACTTGTCAAACTTGAAGTAAACAAGACGGTTAACCACCTGAATACCTCTATAACAAATTTACAGTCCATATTAAGCAAAATTGATACTGCCAACGGCACCATCGGGAAACTCGTAAACGATCCATTGTTGTATCAGAACCTTACAAATACAAGTGATAACCTCAACCGGTTGCTTGTCGATTTTCGCTTAAATCCGAAACGGTATGTCCATTTCTCAGCTATCGATTTGGGCCGTGAAGTAAACGTTTCAACCTCTGCAAGTCACCAAACATCTGAAAATCTGATATTTAGAATCCAACTACTCTCTTCACCCAGTCCAATTAACCTTCAATCTCCTCAATTTAAGGGAATTGACAATGTTTCGGAAGTTAAATTGGGTGACAAATATTATTACTTGACAGAACCAGAATCATCTTACGATAAAGTTAGATTCATTCTAAATAAGATACAAAGTGCTTTTCCAGAGGCTATTTTAAAGCCTTACAAAAACGGAAAAGAGATATCTTTAAAAATTGCATTAAAAATGATGAAAAATTAGTTTTTAATGTACTTTTTTACTTTACTTTTAGACCAACAGAAAGAATGTATTTCGGAGTTTCTGATTCCAATAAAAAGTATTCATTTCATTATTAAATTTGTCAGGATTTACTCCTACAAAATACAATGAATCAAATGCTTGCAAAATATTAGAATTTAACTATTTGATTATGAGCACATTAATTTTTTAAGATTTTTTTTCACTGCAATAGACTGAAATTTAAAACCATAGAATTATGCAACATTTTAAGCAGTTTTTTTCAAAATAAATTATTTCAACCTTTGCGTTGGAGAAAAATAATACAAGGTTTAATTTTATTTACCTAAGTCCTAAAATGAACAAGGATCATCATCATATCTGGGAAAATTGTCTGAGGATTATTAAAGATAACGTACCGTACATCAGTTACAGGACGTGGTTCGAGCCTATCGTGCCAATCAGACTTGAAAAGGATATCCTGACAATTCAGGTGCCGAGCCCGTTTTTCTACGAATACCTCGAAGAACAGTTCATTGATATCCTAAGGAAAACCTTAAGGAAAGAACTGGGTGCAAGTGCCAAACTTGAGTATAGTGTGGTTGTTGACAATAATCTCAACGCCAATAATAAACCCTATACGGTCAAATTACCAACAAATCAGAATAACAATCTGAAAAACAGGCCTGTAACTGCTTCATTTCAGGACGAAAACACGATTAAAAACCCTTTTGTCATTCCCGGAATCCAAAAACTGAATATTGATCCGCAGCTTAAACAAGACAATACATTCGACAATTTTATCGAAGGCGAATGTAACAGGTTAGCAAGAAGTGCAAGCTATGCCGTGGCACAAAAACCGGGGGGGACTGCTTTTAACCCATTGATGCTTTATGGAAATTCCGGATTGGGTAAAACCCATCTTGCACAAGCTATAGGCATTGAAGTAAAGGAGCGTTTCGCTGATAAAATTGTCCTGTACGTGAATGCAAACAAATTCCAGACGCAATTCTCGGAGGCTACACGCAACAACAACCGCAACGATTTTCTTCACTTTTATCAAATGATCGATGTCTTGATCATTGATGATGTACAGGAATTTGCCGGTAAGGAAAAAACCCAGGAAACATTTTTCCATATATTCAACCATTTGCATCAGACTGGCAAGCAGCTCATCCTTACTTCAGATAAACCGCCCATTGAATTGAAAGGCCTTGAGCAAAGGCTTTTGTCAAGGTTCAAATGGGGATTGACTGCAGATCTGCAGGTGCCTGATTTTGAGACACGGATTAACATCCTGCGCAAGAAGATCTATAAAGATGGCATAGAAATACCTGAAGAGGTTCTCGAATACATTGCATCTCATATCAACAGCAATGTTCGTGAGTTGGAAGGTGCTTTGATTTCGTTGCTGGCGCAATCGACACTCAACAAAAAAGAAATAACGATCGATTTAGCGATAAAAATGATCAATAAGTTGGTTAAATGCTCCGTCCGTGAAATCACAATCGACTATATTACGAAAACTGTATGTGATTATTTCAATCTATCCGTTGATTCACTGATTGTTAACACAAGGAAAAGGGAAACCGTCCAGGCAAGGCAAATAGCCATGTATTTTTCGAAGTCTTTGACAAAATCCTCCCTTGCATCGATCGGATCGCAAATCGGGGGTAAGGATCACGCCACGGTTCTTCATGCATGTAGGACTGTCGCCAATCTCAAAGATACCGATAAAAATTTCAAAGTTTATCTTGACGAAATAGAGATGAAATTAAAGTATTAATTATTGGATTATTGGAAGCAGACTTTGTAGTCTGCTTTCTTTTTGGCGTCAGTTCAATAAATGTTGTTTCTAAATACGCGAAAACATTGTCCAGTTTTATGGAATATACGGATACCTATAAAACAATCGGATTGCCAAATGAAGGCCTCTATAAAGAAAAAGGAAGCAGGTTTATTGCCTATGCTTTTCCTGTAACTGACGAACAACAGATAAAGGAGATCATCACAAACTTAAAAAAAGAACATCATAGTGCAAGGCACCATTGTTTCGCATGGCGACTCGGCACAGATCAACAATCTTTTCGTGTCAATGACGATGGAGAACCGTCAGGAACGGCTGGTAGGCCGATATACAGCCAGATCCAGCAACATGAATTAACTGATATCCTTGTAGTTGTAGTAAGATACTTTGGAGGCATCCTATTGGGTACCAGTGGATTGATCAATGCTTACAAACATGCTACTGCCGACGTTTTGAACAACGCCAGCATCATGGAGAAAGTAATTGAAATTAACGTTGAAGTCAATTTCGATTATCTGGCAATGAACGATTTCATGAGGATAATTAAGGAATTTCAGGTGGGGATGAAAGAGAGTCATTTTGACACCACTTGCAAGGTAAATTTTTCTGTGAGAAAACAACTAAAGGATCAGATCATGGAAAAGCTTGGTAAAATAGACCATCTCAAAGCCCATTTAACTGCGGTTAACCCTTAAAAGTTTTCTGAAAGGACATAAATTCATATTTTTGTACCGTTTTCTTATGACTATTCATACGATACCTTATTAACAACCTGTAAATTAATTATTTATGCAAGCAAAGAGCCTGATTTCGATTACTGACTTCACAAAAGGGGAGTACCTGAAAATTATGCACCTTGCCGAAGACTTCGAGGCCAACCCCAATCAGAAACTGCTTCAGGGAAAAGTAATTGCCACCTTATTTTTTGAACCATCGACCCGCACAAGATTAAGCTTTGAGACGGCCATAAACAGATTGGGCGGCAAAATAATCGGATTTTCAGATTCCTCGTCATCTAGTGTATCGAAAGGTGAAACACTGCACGATACCATCAGAATGGTCAGCAATTACGCCGATATGATCATTATGCGCCATCCATTGGAAGGTAGTGCCCGATATGCCGCTGAAATCTCGAACGTCCCGGTCATCAATGCAGGCGACGGTGCTAATCAGCATCCCTCCCAAACATTGCTCGATATGTATTCGATCCTAAAAACCCAGGGGCGCCTCGACAATATAAACTTATTTTTGGTAGGAGACCTGAAATATGGGCGAACAGTCCACAGCCTGATTATGGCCTTGCTCCAATTTGAAAATCCAATATTCAATTTTATTGCACCACCAGAACTTGCATTGCCCAATGAATACAAAATCCATCTTACCGAAAAAGGGATAAGGTATTTCGAACATGCCGAGTTTACCGATATCATCAACGCTGCAGACATCATCTACATGACCCGGGTTCAAAAAGAGAGGTTTATAGATCCTGTAGAATATGAAAAGGTTAAAAATATCTATATCCTCCGCAACGAAATGCTGAGGAATACCAAGAGTACCATGAAAATCCTCCATCCGCTTCCCCGGATCAATGAGATTCATACAGATGTTGACAGCAATCCAAAAGCGTACTATTTCACGCAAGCCAAAAATGGAGTTTTTACCCGGATGGCAATTATAGCCCATTTATTGAACCTTAAATAATTTTAATACTTAAGCAATGCAAAAACATCTCAAAGTCAGTGCGATCAAAGATGGAACGGTGATCGATCATATCCCGACAAAAGCACTTTTTAAGGTAATAAAAATCCTCAATCTCGAAAATTGCAGTCAAATGGTTACCTTTGGAAACAACCTTGACAGCAAGGCCATGGGCACAAAAGCAATTATCAAAATAGCCAATAGATATTTTGCTGACGAAGAATTAAACAAAATTGCCCTTGTTGCCCCTCATGCTAAACTGAATATTATCCGCAATTACGAAGTGATTGAGAAAAAGGTTGTTGAAATACCCAAAGAGATCAAAGGCATTGTCCGTTGCTTCAATCCGAAATGCATTTCCAATGGTGAACAGGTCACAACGCGGTTTGAAATTTTATCAGTCAAACCGATAGCAATGAAATGTTACTATTGCGAAAAAATAACCAATGAAAATGAGATGATGTTTTTCTGAATATTGCTATTAATATATTGATAATGAATAATATACATATAAATTACGATCAACTCCTTCAAGAAGTTGATTTATACATCAGTGCTTGTAAAACCATGGACGGAATCCTTTCAGATATAACTGGTTTATTGAAATCAAAAGTTTACCATTACGATTGGGTTGGATTTTATTTGTTGGATAAGGATCAGTCGATACTAATTCTAGGACCTTTTTCCGGAAAACCGACAGAGCATACCCAGATCCAGGTTGGAAAGGGAGTTTGCGGTCAGGTTGCTGAAAATAACCAATTAAAAATTGTCCAGGATATCAGCCAGGAAGGCAATTACATCGCTTGCAGCATCGATGTTCAAAGCGAGATTGTCGTGCCGATCCTCAAAGATGGGCAGTTTGTTGCAGAAATTGACATTGATTCCCACTCCCCTGCCCCATTCACATTGGAAGATGAAATTTTCCTAACTTCAATCTGTCAAAAACTTTCGGTGCTATTTTAGGTTACCTGATCCGGTCTACCGATCTGACCAATATATCATCCTTTTTTATTTCCCTGATTGCCATATAGTTAAAAACAATAGCAATTAGCGGAAAGGTAAAATAAAAGCGAAAGGAATAGGTTCCAGAAACAGATTTGGCCCCAGACAGAACATCATAAAACATTAGGCCCCAAAGCACAAGCAAGAAAATGATATTCACAATGGTAATCCAGATTTGGGTTTTCCTATTTTTGAAACGAAAGATGGCACTAATTACAAATAAAAGAACAAGGGTACTTAAAAAAACCAAAGGTTGTCCACTAATGATAGATTCCGGTTTTGGCACGCCCATGAGATGAAGGCCATCCATATCGAACCGATAAACTGCGCTACCTGTGCCGGCAATTTCGGCGAAAGGGACAAAAAAAAGAAGCCCGATAAGTATTTCGGATATTAAAAAATAGACTGTTTGAATTCTTTGTATCATTACCTGTTTTTTGTGCAAAAATATCCTGATTTTTCAATATTTTTGAATAACTTTTAAAATAAAATGATGACAAACAAAATAGCACCTTCTGAATTGATCCTTAACAATGATGGTTCAATTTTCCATTTGCATCTTAAGCCAGGTCAAGTGGCTGGGGATATTATTCTGGTGGGTGATCCTGATAGGGTAGATATGATAACCGGTTTTTTTGATGAAATTGAATACAAGATCCAGAATAGGGAATTTGTCACTGCGACTGGTCGTTACAAAGGGAAAAGAATTACAGTCCTTTCAACAGGTATTGGAACCGATAACATTGATATTGTGGTCAATGAACTTGATGCATTGGTGAACATTGATCTGGCGACAAGGGAAATCAAAGCAGAAAAGACCAGTCTTAACCTGATACGGATCGGGACATCAGGTGGATTGCAAGGCGATATACCGGTCGATGCTTTTTTGATTTCGCGTAAAGCGATTGGATTTGATGGTTTGATGAATTTTTATGCCCGAAGGGAGGAATTTGCCGATGTGGAGTTTGAACAGGCTTTCAAGACCTATACATGCTGGAATCCATTGCTGGCCTCTCCTTATGTAGTTGATTGTGATGAAGACCTTTACAATAAGATTGCAGAAAACGGTTTTATTTCCGGGATTACAATATCAGCACCGGGTTTTTACGGTCCCCAGGGAAGGGAGCTGCGTTTAAATATCATTGATCGTCAGATTAACGATAAAATCGAATCGTTCCGGTTCAACGGATTGAAAATCACAAATTATGAAATGGAATGTTCTGCAATTTATGGACTTGGCAGACTGCTTGGTCATAAAGCGCTTACAGTTTGTATAATCATTGCAAACCGGATTACCCGCAACGCCAGTTCAGATTATAAACCCTTTATGAAGCAACTTGTTGTAAAAATCCTCGACAAATTGACGCAATAATAGAATGGACAATATTGTTAATTTTGATACTTTGCTTGCGCTGATCGATGATCATGACGATGAGGTTTTCTTTGCTGTCCGTGATCGTTTATTAGCTGCGGGTCCGGATATTTTACCTGTACTTGAATACGCACTGAGTTCTTCATTCAACCTGCTGCAACATGATCGGCTTGAACAAATCATCAATCACCTGAAAATTTCAAAATTAATTGACAAAACTGCCAAATGGGCCAATTCAGAAGAAAAAACCCTTTTAGATGGATGGATCCTTTTGAGTTCGGTCCATTATCCAACCATCCTTCCCGAAAAAATAGAACAGTTGATTCAACGGATCTATCTTGATATCTGGATCGAATTCAACGAATCGCTGACCTCAATTGAAAAAGTGGCCATCATCAACCATATCTTTTACAATATATACCATTTTGAACTGAACCTTGCGGATATGAATGCACCAGAAAATTGCCTCTTAAATAATTTACTGGTGTCCAGAAAAGGGAATCAGCTCTCTTTGGCAACCTTATATTGTATTTTGGCAAAAAAACTTAACCTTCCAATCCATCCCTTAAGCATCGGACAATTTGTTATTCTGGGATATTACGAACCAGAAATCGCCAAAGAAGTTTATGGAGACGACTCACATCCTTACCTGTTCTATATCAATATGGAACACAAAGGGGCAATTTTAGGCGCCAAGGAATTGGAGTTTGTGGTTCACGATATTAAAGAAGGTACCTCTGAAAACATAGTGCCACTCAACGAAGGAAGGCACATTAAACAGCTTTTAACCTTACTAAAAAACAGTTACCTATCAAAAGGTTTCACTGACAAGGCTGCTGTTACTTCCCAGTTAATAGATAAACTTTATAAATTTTGAAATTAAAAAGGGGCTCAAAGCCCCTTTTTAATTTATGAAAACACGAATGGTCTATTTTGCATAGCTAACTGCCCGTGTTTCGCGGATAACTGTAATTTTTACCTGTCCAGGATAAGTCATCTCATCCTGGATTTTCTTTGCGATATCGTAAGAAAGATTTTCGGCCTCAATGTCGGTCATTTTATCACTTCCAACAATAACCCTCAACTCACGCCCAGCCTGAATCGCATAGGTCTTAGTCACACCAGGATAAGATAATGCCATGTTCTCAAGGTCATTGAGCCGCTTGATGTACGATTCCACAGCTTCGCGCCTTGCACCGGGACGCGCGCCCGAAATGGCGTCACAAGCCTGTACGATTGGTGCGAGCAAACTGTCCATTTCAACTTCGTCATGGTGGGCACCGATGGCATTGCAAATATCTGGTTTCTCCTTAAATTTTTCTGCGAGTTTCATACCAAGGATCGCATGTGGCAATTCTGGTTCATCATCCGGAACTTTTCCAATGTCGTGCAACAGTCCGGCACGTTTCGCCCTCTTGGGATTGAGTCCAAGTTCTGCTGCCATAATGGAGCAAAGGTTGGCTGTCTCGCGCGAGTGCTGCAACAAATTCTGACCGTAAGATGAACGGTATTTCATTTTACCGATCATTCGGATCAATTCAGGGTGAAGCCCATGGACTCCAAGGTCGATCGTCGTCCGTTTCCCGGTTTCGATGATCTCCTCTTCAACCTGTTTTTTAACTTTATTGACCACTTCTTCGATCCTGGCAGGGTGTATCCTTCCATCTGTTACCAATTGGTGCAAAGCAAGCCGGGCGATTTCGCGCCTTACAGGATCAAAAGCTGAAAGAACGATGGCTTCTGGGGTATCGTCCACAATAATTTCAACACCTGTTGCAGCTTCAAGTGCGCGAATGTTACGCCCCTCCCGCCCAATAATACGACCCTTGATTTCATCACTTTCGATGTGAAAAACAGTCACTGAATTTTCGATAGCAGTCTCAGATGCTACACGTTGGATTGATTTGACTATGATCTTTTTAGCCTCCTTATTGGCGGTCATTTTGGCCTCATCCATGATTTCCTGAATAAAGGACATGGCTTCCGTTTTAGCCTCATTTTTCAAAGAATCAATCAATTGAGATTTTGCCTCGTCTGCTGAAATACCAGATAAAGCCTCAAGTTGCTGAATCTGTTGTTTATGCAGCTTGAGCATCTCTTCCTCTTTTTGTTCAACCAATTCAAGTTGTACGTTAAGGTTCTCGCGGATTACTTCAATTTCACGCTCCGAATTTTCGAGCTCTTTCACAGTACGCTGAACCTCTTCTTTGCGCTGCAGAAAAATCGTTTCTTTCTGTTTCAGTTTGTTCTCCGCATTTGCAATCCTTAAATTCCGTTCATTGATGTAAGTTTCATGTTCCGACTTCAATTGAATGAATTTCTCCTTTGCCTGGAGCATTTTCTTCTCCTTCAACATTTCCGATTGCTCTTCAGCATCTTTGAGCAATTTTTGCCTCTTCTTGATCAGCATCATATCCCAAAGGTAATAGGAACCTAAACTTCCTACCAGCAATGAAAAAATGACCGCGAAAATTATTGTCATTGTCATTTAGTAAAATACAATTAATGGTTTAACAAAAAAAATTCCGCACATTCAACTCTCAATGATCAGCATTAATTGATCATCTCGTAATCGTCGAAATATGCGGGGTCTATATAAAAAATCTAATATTCCTTTTCAAGAAACTCTGCCAGGAGATCATTTAAAATTTCCAATTCATCGACCAATGGCGAACTATCTATCCGTTTTTCGGTATCAAATTTCTGAATCACAAACTGTAAAGTTGCCATCGCCAAACAATCCTGCAAATCCTTTGAAGCATACTTTTGCTTATATTGAACTACCTTCTCGTTGATAATTTTCGCTGCCTTTCGGATCCCCTCTTCCTCTTTGCGATCAATTCTCAAAGGGTACAACCGATCGGCTATATTGATATTTATCGAAAGTTTATCATCCATAGCATGTTGTATTACTTATTCAGAAGCGCAATACATTTATCTATTTCCCGCACTAACCTGTTTATCTTAATTTTAGCTTCGTGCGAATCATCGACCGCACCAAGCAACGATTTTGCAAATTTCAAATCTTCCTCCTTTTTAACCAGTTCATTGTTCTTTAAAGTAAGCAACCGAACCTGCTCTTTCAATTGAACCTGTTCTTCAACCAAAAGTTGTTTCTCATTTTTCAACCTCAAATTGAGATTGATCAGTTTATCGAGCTTAACTTTAAACCCATGCAATAAAACAGTCTCTCGCTCTGTCATACCCGTCGTTTACTGAGACAAAGTTAATATATTAATCAAATTACAAAAGCATACCAATCATTAAATTCCTTTACATCGCTATTAAAAGTTTATTATTTTAGCCAGCTATTTGAAAACTGAAGGTAATGAGATATTTTTTTCTGATTTTAATGCTGTTTTTTTACCAAGAACCTGAACTTCATGCGAAAAAACTGTCTGCTAATGAGTCATTTATAAGTCCACTAAAACCACCGTTCTTTTTTTCGGGAGATTTTGGTGAATTGCGTGCTTCACATTTTCATTCAGGGCTCGATTTCCGCACACAGGGTCGGACGGGGTTACCTGTTTATGCTGCAAAAGACGGGTACATTTCCCGTATAGGAGTCTCCTCATCAGGTTATGGCAATGCCCTGTATATGAACCATCCGGACGGAACTACAACTTTGTATGGGCATCTTGAACGTTTTCATCCCAAATTGGAGGAATATGTCAGGGAAAAACAATATGACAAAGAAAGCTTCACGGTAAACCTTTCCCCTTTTACCGAAGAGTTTAATTTTAAGAAAGGTGAAATCATTGCGTGGTCGGGAAATTCAGGAAGTTCAGGTGGACCACACCTTCACTTTGAAATAAGGGATACCAAATCAGAAATGGCCTGTAATCCACTACTTTATGACCTTGGAATTAAAGACAACAGTGCGCCAAAAATAGCCGCAGTGTACGTTTATCCCTTGACCGAAAAAAGCAGTGTTGCCCAGCTGAACATTAAAAAAAGATTTGAAACCATACCGATTTCAGGGGGCTATCAGTTAAAAAATAACCTTCCAATCGAGGTTTTTGGGAAAATAGGTTTCGGTATTCAAGCCGATGACGACTTTAACGGGACGGGGTTAAAATGCGGGATTTATTCCGCAACATTGTTGTGCGATGGGATTCCGGTATTCGGGTTTAAAATGGACAAGTTTGCTTTTGAGGACTCACGTTATGCCAATTCGCAGGCAGATTTTGAAGAAAGGGTCAAATCGCACCGTTGGGTTCAACGTTTATATCGTCAACCTGGAAATTACATCAAAATTTACGAGCCATTGATCGACGATGGAATTTTAAGCCTTGATGATGGGAAAGGGCACGAATTCGAGATCATAGTTAGCGATGCGTTTAAAAATAAAACAAAGGTGAAGTTCACGACATTCAGCAAAAAAATACAACTACCTTTAATATATCGTCCCGTCACAAAAAAATTCCTGTTCGACCAACCCAATGAATTCGGCAATGACCAGATTAAAATTGGGATACCCAAAGGTGCATTGTACGATAATCTGGATTTCATCTGGAAATCTTCACCACAACCTCCAGGTTGTTATTCGCCAATGCAATTTGTCCAAACACAATTTGTGCCGCTCCAAAAACCCTGTTCAATTTCATTAAAATGTGAGGCTTTACCCGAAAGTCTTATAGATAAAGCCCTGATAGTCGCCATCGACCAAACATCAGGTAAAAAATTCGCGATCGGGGGTGAATATTCAGCGGGTTGGGTAACTGCAAATATGAACAGTTTCGGTTCATTTTCCGTTGCGGTTGATAATACTCCACCAGTAATTGTATCCTTAAGTGTTAAAGATAAAAAAACATTGACTGACAGCATAAAGCTGGAATTTAAAATTACCGACAATCTTTCGGGAATAAAATCTTACCGCGGCGAAATCGATGGGAAGTGGGTCCTTTTTGAATTTGATGCAAAAAAAGACCTGATCACTTATATATTTGATAAAAAGAGGATGGTTTTCGGAAAATCTCACCTTCTGCGTTTAACCGTTACTGACAACAAGGACAACAGTAGTGAATATAAAGCAATTATATATAAATGAATATTTTAGCAGTTGGAGTTATGTCGGGCACATCGCTCGATGGGATAGATATCGCTCTTTGCCGTTTTTCAGACAAAGGAAAATCATGGAGTTATGAAATCATTGAGGCCCAAACATTTAATTATTCAATGGATTGGGTTGAAAAATTAAAAAATGCCCCATTTCTGAATGCAGAGCATTTTATTCTTTTACACAATGAATATGGAGCTTATACTGGGGATCTGATCAATCGGTTCCTCCATGATAAAGAACAGCCACAACTTATTGCATCACATGGGCATACCATATTCCATCAACCCGAAAGAAAACTAACCTTTCAAATTGGCAATGGAGCTTCAATTGCGGCAAAAACTGGAATTACTACCATCAGCGATTTTAGAAACTATGATGTAGCCCTGGGTGGACAGGGTGCCCCGTTGGTACCGATCGGAGATCAACTTTTATTCCCTGAATTTGACTATTGTTTAAATATAGGTGGATTTTCAAATATTTCTTTTGAAAGCAATGGTCGCAGGATTGCCTCGGATATTTCACCTTCAAATATTGTATTGAACGAAC
>CAIYPA010000105.1 GCA_903927965.1 uncultured Bacteroidia bacterium
ATATATTAGCAAGATAGCATTTTATGTTTTGTGATAAAAATCAGTTTTTCAAATATAATTGGCTCATAAAATTGAAATTTACAGCAAAAAATCGGATTGAAAATGCAAATTGGCCGCGTAAAAACGCGCGTTTTTAACCTTTTGGGTAAGATGAGGGAAATCAAATTGAGTTGAAAAAGTGATTTCCATGCAATTTTGACCCTTTAAATCCTCAAAAAATAATTCACAATAAGATTGAGGTGGTCTCTGATCCTTTTCTTACTTTGCGACTTTAAGGCCCGACTCATCGTCAGCCATATATCCAATATTTTAACTAATTAATTATCAGATGAAAACCAATGAATTGATCCGATTTGTACTTTGTTATTTAATCGTATTCACCCTTAGTGCAAGGTTACAGGCTCAGCCTGTTGAGAAAATGGTGAAGGTTGCCATTGCGCCCGATCATGCCGATTGGGTTTATAAAACTGGTGAACCTACAAAATTTAAAGTGACTGTGACGAAAAACAGTGAATTGTTGAAGAACGTAAAAATCAGTTATGAAGTTGGGCCTGAAATGTTGAGTCCGGTACTAAAGGAATCAACAGTTCTTACAGATGGAAATCTGGTAATTTCGGGTGGTACACTAAAGGAGCCTGGCTTTCTAAGGTGCAAGGTTGTCGCTGAATTCGACGGATTGAAATATGAAGGGTTGGCTACAGCCGCCTTCAATCCCGAATTGATCAAACCGACTGTTGAATACCCAGCAGATTTTGTCCAATATTGGGAAAAGGCGAAACAGGAGCTTGCAACTGTTCCTATGGATGTCAAATTGACGTTATTGCCAGATAGGTGTACCGAGAAATCAAATGTCTATCAGGCAAATATCCAAAACTACAAACCTGGGATGCGTTTGTATGGAATCGTCAGTATCCCTAAAAAACCAGGGAAATATCCGGCTTTGCTCAGGGTTCCCGGTGCCGGAGTACGACCCTACAATGGGGATGCGGCCACAGCAGATCTTGGGATGATCACTTTTGAAATTGGCATCCATGGGATTTCAGTTACAATGGATCCATCTGTTTATCTTGATTTGGGAAAAACAACGTTGGATGGCTATCCATTCTTTAACCTCGACGACAAAGACAAATATTATTACAAAAGGGTTTACCTTGGATGTGTACGTGCCATTGACTTCCTTTATTCGCTTCCTGAATTTGATGGGTCGAATCTGGCGGTTACCGGAGGGAGTCAGGGTGGTGCATTAACTATCGTTTCGGCAGGATTGGATTCACGCGTCAAATACATTGCTGCCTTTTACCCGGCTCTGTGCGACCTGACCGGTTATCTCAACAATCGTGCAGGTGGCTGGCCACATATGTTCCGTGATCAAAAAGTTGTGAAAGAGAAGATTGAAACCACCAAATACTATGATGTTGTGAATTTTGCCAAAAATGTAAAAGTCCCCGGATTCTATTCATGGGGGTTCAATGATGTAACATGCCCACCAACATCCACATTTTCAGCTTACAATTCAATATCGGCTCCCAAGGAGTTGTTTATCATGCAGGAGACAGGCCATTGGACCTATCCCGAGCAGAACGAGAAATCAAAGCAATGGTTGTTGGGGAAGTTGATGGGAAAATGAGGTTGGAAATAAATGGATATGAAGTTGAAATAGGTTGAAATATAAGGAAATACGAAGAAATAAATTGAAATATATTGAAATATTGCCATGTAGCTTATCGAATAGCCTGTTGACAAATAAAAAGCCATTTCACTTTTCATGGGACTTTATTTGGATATAAGCTACGGAGTAGCGAAATATTTGTAGAAAGACGAATATAAGAGGTGTGGAAGGTACAGCGTACCGCGATAGAATTGGAATAGATTTTTATTGTCGGTACGCTGTACCTTTTCTAAAAATGTGGATATTTATTTACAAATATTATCGGCGCTCCGCACCTGAAAAAAGGTGAATTCACGTTTCATTGGATTACGGTTATTGCAATTATCTAATTGATAATCAAAAATAAAAAAATACTTCTGGCAATTTGCCTATAATCTTTGAACAG
>CAIYPA010000106.1 GCA_903927965.1 uncultured Bacteroidia bacterium
GCTCATCAGTATTTCGGCAATACCCAAGGTTTCCGGTACTCCGGAACGATTAATCGATTGGCCGCCTCACTGTTGGTAAACCTGTTTTTGGCATCGTCCCAAAGGAGGACCGGCTCACCTACGCGGGCAGCAATATTGGCCATATGGACATGTAAAGCAGCTGCCCTTCCCAGTTCAGGTGGGCAAACCGGCGCTTGGCGTGATTTAATGCAATCGAGGAAATTCCGGGCATGCAAATCGTGAGACTCTTTCCCTTCCGTGAATTTGTATTCTTCGGTTTTGAATTTTTTTGATTGATTGTCATATTCGGGATAGACGGTCATTTTGTTGCGGTCCGTAACAATGGTCGCATAGTCGCCGATAAACGCTATCCCATAAGGCATGTCCCATGGCCCATGTTGTAAGCCTGCAGTCAGGTCATAGTTGATCACAAAGTCACTTTTGGGATAACAAATCGTCATGGTGTCGAAGGTTTCTCGGGCCCTTTTTTCAGGAAAGGTGTTCGCCCCATATGTGAGGACCGATCCCGGTGCAGTTGTTATGTCTTTTGCCCATAACCCCATGTCAACAAGGTGGACGCCCCAATCAGAAGCAAGTCCGCCACCATAATCCCAGAAATGGCGCCAGGTACCGTGGAAGCGGTTGGCATTGAATGGCCGTTTAGGGGCTGGCCCAAGCCACATGTCGTAATCAACTCCTTGCGGAACAGGTCCATCAGGTACGATCAGCGACCCAACACCATATTCAAAGTTTGCCCAAATATTGACCTTGCGGAGGGTGCCAATCTTTCCTGTTTTGATCAGTTCCATAGCCCTCTGGAAGATAAAACCTGAACGTTGCTGCTGACCGACCTGGACGATTTGCAGGTGTTTTTTTGCTGCACGAACCATGATGTTGCACTCTTCAATGCTGTTCCCCATCGGTTTTTCGACGTAAACGTCCTTACCGGCTTCGAGCGCACCTACCATGATCAGGCAATGCCAATGGTCCGGCGTGCCAATTATTACCGCATCAATATCTTTCTGTTCCAGCAATTTCCTGAAGTCCTTGAATAATTTGGGTGTCTGGTTGTATTTGTCCTTGATTTCTTTTGCCTTGTTATTCAGCACATTGTTGTCGATATCGCATAGAGCGGCACAATTGACCTCCCCAGTTTTTAATTGCTGCTGCAAATCGCCAAAACCCATGTTGTGGCATCCAATCAATCCTACATTGATCTTGTCGCCCGGGGCTGTTTTCGCACCCCAAACTCCGGATGGAATAATGCTTGTAAGCCCAATACCTGTTGTGGTATAAGCCGATTGTCTGATAAAAGTCCTCCGGTTTGAATCCATAATGATTGAAATTATTTGTTAAGACTGGGCAAGCCTCCTGCTTGCCATGATTACAACTCTCAATAAACTCTAAACCTTGATTTTGCCGGCCGCAAGTAACCAACTGCCAGCAGCTTTTCATTTAATATCGATAATTTTAATTTGCATAAACTATCTTCCCCCAGGAGGGCAGTTTTCCAACAAAAATTTTTTGCAGGTTGTTGCCAAATGGGTGGATGTCCCTTCACCTTCATAAATGCCATGGGAGCGCATCGGATAAGACATCATCTGGAAAGGTTTGTTGTAGCGGATCAGTTCATTGAACAATTTCTCTGCATTGGCGTAATGGACATTGTCATCGCCGGTACCATGAATGTACAACAAATTGCCTTTTAGGTTCTTAGCATAAGTATATGGTGAACCGGCAATAAAATCATCCCTTGTTTCTGAAGGAACACCCATGTAGCGTTCCTGATAGGCATTGTCGTAGGCCAATTGATTGGCAACTGCTGCAACCGCGATACCGGTCTTGAAAATTTCGGGATACTGGAACATCAGGTTCAATGTTGAGGAACCGCCACCGCTCCAACCATGAACCGCCACACGGCTCGTATCGCAAAAACCCCATTTCAATACCTCTTTGGCACCAAGGGCCATATCGCGGATATTTAACCTCCCAATCTGCCTGTAAACCGATTTGCGCCAATCACGTCCACGGGGTGCCATACTGCCCCTGCAATCTACAGATACATAGAGATATCCCTGATCCGGAATATTGCCGCCAAATTGCATCGACCGGCCCAACCTTGCATTGTCGAAAACAGTGCATCCCCACGGTTCACCATAAACATAAAAGAAAACTGGGTATTTCTTTGCCGGGTCGAAATCTTTCGGTTTTGCAATCCAACCATCCAGGGTAATCCCGTCTTCGGTTGTCACTTTAAAGAAGGAGACCTGTTTTCCCATCGGATCCTCTTTCAGGTTGCTCAGTATGCTTTTTGCCTGGTCGCAAGGGGAGTGTGAGGGTAACGTAATCCATTCTGATGCTGAGGAATACAAGTGGCTCGTAAATGTATGCCTGCTCCATTTCCCGTTTGGTGAAATGATATAATCGTTGGTGCCTGTAAAATCTTTGGGAGTTATTCGTTGGGGTGTTTCAGAACCATCCAGTTTGGTGCAATAAAGGTAACGCTGGGTCGCATTTTCGGGGGTTGCCGCGAAATAGAGAAGGTTATTGGGTTCATCGATCAGGTAAACTTTGATCACGTCAAAATCGCCTTTGGTGACCAGGCTTTCCTTGCCGTCCAACCCTAACCTGTAGAGGTGGCGCCATCCATCTTTTTCACTGGCCCAGACAAAAGCTTTGCCACCTTCAATCCAGTTCCAGCCTGTATTGTTGTTGGAGTTCCAGGTCGCTTCGAGGTCAACCCATGCCTTGTCGGAATCGCTCCACAACTCCTTTGAAACACAGGTTGCCGTATTGGCAATCCAGATTTTCGAGAGATTCTGTTTGCGGTTAAGTTGCTGGATGATCAGTTCATTTTTTGAGGACCATTCCATTTTGACAAGGTAATTCTGGCGTGGGTCACCCTCAATACCTATCCACTTTGTTTTAGCCGTGGCCAAATCGACAACCCCTATTTTGGTAGGGGAGGGGTCTTCGCCAGCTTTGGGATATTCGACAGCAACTGTAAAGGGATAAATGGAATCGGTAGTGTTGAGCATCAAGTAATTGCGAACTTTTGACGCATCAACGTTCCAGTAGGCTATCCGGGTCCCATCTTCGCTCCACCTAAACCCGTCTGTACAAAACAATTCTTCGGAATAGACCCAGTCAAATGTCCCGTTAATGCTGCGGTCTTTGAAATCGAAAGTTAATTGTTTGGTTTTTCCAGTTTTGATTTCCTCGACGTAAAGATTATAAACCACCCTGAGTGGTGTTTTGTCCTGGTAAACATAGGCCACCTTTGTACCATCGGGCGAAAATTTAGGGTACATCAATGCGTCGGTTTTTAAAGTCTTTCCCAACTGATAAATTTTACCGGAGGCACTATCATATACCCATACTTCACCAGTCGTTTTATGGTATTGGGTTTTGGTATTCATTTTCAGCAGAACTTGCTTCAAATCTTTTGATAATGTAAATGAGGATATAGTGAGTGGATGGGATTTGTCCTTTGGTATGATTTGTTCAAAGTCAAACAGGACCGTTTTTGTCATTGAGGGCAGTTCGGTTTTAACAATTGAATATTTTTCAACTGCAGTGAAGCTGTTCCCATCCGGCAACCAGTTTACACCGCCAAAACCCATAGGCTGTGAATGGATTGAATTCAGGACGAAAAGGAAGATAAAAAACAACAGTAATTTTTTCATGGTAAGTAAAATATGATTGTTATTGAAGAATTTGCATTTTGCAACTAATTGGTCTTCGGGAAATATTTATAGAGATAGTCCATGCCTTCCGTAGCAGCTGCAACATCCTGATCGCCACTTGCCCCTGAAAATACAGTAAGGATATAGCCGGAGCCTACTTTTTTTATGACCCCCCCTTTGTATCCATTTTCCCCTTTTAACGGTTTTCTTACTCCGCTCCCGCTATCCTTAAAGGTATCGGCCATTTCCGCTGCCTTACAACTTGCCACTGCCAAAAGGTTTGAATCTTTATTGGTTAAAGTACCCACAACTTTTATTTTAGATATCCAGGTGGATGTAATTTCCCCTGGTATAAATGCAATAATCATAACGCCGTTTATTGACATCTTAAATGCAGCCTTCTCAATAATTGTCAAGCATTTGTCGGCGTGTTTAATAAAGACCTTTTCTCCCTTTTTTTTCTGTGATTCTGTAGATTTGATTTCAGTAGTTGATGCAGTGCTGGTCTGGGCGAAGATTTGTCGGGAAAGTCCAAGGATAATGGCCATCCCCAGGAAAAAGAATAATTTGAATTTCATAATAAAAAGATATATAGTTAATTATGGCTATTCTGATTTATTGCCTGTCCAATCTATAAATGAATATAAGAATAAGAAATCGGTTTTCACCAAATCAGTCTTGTATTAAAACAGCCAGTAAAAATAATTATATATTTCCAAACTTGGTTATTGCTGGTCTCAAACACCTCAATAAATAAATCGAAGTGTTAAATCATATTTTCGCCGAACTTTTACTATTTTTGTAAGGTAGATTAAATCCGGATATTATGAGTTTAATGATCGTATTAACAATTTCAGGAGCGCACATTGTTATTTTGGTAATCGCCATGGTGCTTCTCTTCGGTGGCAAGAAGATCCCTGAACTGATGTCAGGAATAGGGAAGGGGATGAAAGACTTCAAAAAGGCCATTAAAGAGGATGGGGAAGTTTCGGGTGAATCGCAAAATGAAGCTCCAAAAGAGATACCAAAACCGAATAAGAAAGAGCCATTGAAATAGGTTCTTCTGAAGAAATTACTATACCCCGATTTGGTTACAAACCGGGGTTTTTGTTGTGGAGATTTTTTTACTGGCATCTGGCAACTTGCATCTGGCATCCTGATGATTAGAATGATGATATTTGCATTCAAACCTGAGTTTTGAAAGTACCAGTTGATTGAATCCGGTGACAAAACAGTCTTTTGTACAAGAAAATTTGAGATATCCTCATAAACTGCATTAAGGAAGCTGAGATTCTTAACCTTTCAATTCCCATTCAAAACCATCTTTGGTGTCTTTTACAATAAAACCCAAATCTGCAAGGCTATTGCGTATTTTGTCGGAAGTTGACCAATCCTTGTTCTTTTTTGCCACAATCCTTAAGTTCAACAGTAAATCGACGACTTGTCCAAACACTTTGCTATTTTCAGTGCCGGCACCAGATATATCCGGTTGAAGTCCTAGAATATCAAATACATAATCATTGTAAAGTTTTTTCAGCATCGCCTGGTCAATGGAATTTATCGTACTCTTTCCGTCATTCACGGAATTGATCATTTTTACACCGTCAAAAAGATGGGCAATCAGAATCGGACTGTTCAGGTCGTCGTTCATCGCATTGTCGCACTTCTCTATCACTCCAGGCACATCAATGGTTGATTGATCTGAAATTTTAAGTCCATCGATCATTGTCACAGCTTTAAACAAGCGTTCGAGCCCTTTCTCCGCGGCTTGTAAGGCTTCATTTGAGAAATCGAGGGGGCTCCGGTAATGGGCCTGCAAAATAAAAAAGCGGATGCACATTGGTGAATATGCTTTTTCAAGCAATTGGTGGGTGCCCGCGAACAATTGATCTAAATTGATAAAATTCCCCAATGATTTTCCCATTTTCTGACCGTTGATGGTTATCAGGTTGTTGTGGACCCAATAATTGACCGGACTATGTCCAAAGCAGGCCACTCCCTGGGCAATTTCAGCTTCATGGTGCGGGAAAAGTAAATCAAGTCCTCCACCATGAATATCAAAAGGCTCTCCCAAATATTTGGTACTCATTGCGGTACATTCAGTATGCCATCCAGGGAATCCATAACCCCAGGGTGACGGCCATCTCATGATGTGATCGGGCGTGGCATTTTTCCAAACGGCGAAATCAAGGCCTGATTTTTTCTCGCCCTGCGAATCCAGGTCGCGGGTATTTGAATAGAGGTCTTCAATTTTCCGGCCTGAAAGGATCCCATAGGAATGGATTGATGCATATTTCTCCACGTCAAAATAAACCGAGTTGTTCACTTCGTAGGCAAAACCCGAATTGATCATTTGTTGAACGGTCTCAATCTGTTCGATAATGTGCCCTGATGCAGATGGCTCAATACTTGGTGGCAACACATTTAATTGTAGCATGTTCCGTCTATAGCTGTTTGTATATCTCTGAACAATCTCCATCGGTTCGAGTTCCTCGACTTTTGCTTTACCTTCAACTTTATCATCCCCTTCATCAGCATCGTTCACAAGATGGCCTACATCGGTAATGTTCCGGACATATCGGACTTTGTAGCCCAAGTATTTAAGATATCGGAAAAGCAGATCAAATGTAATAGCTGGACGAGAATGTCCGAGATGGGCTTCTCCATAAACCGTAGGACCGCATACATACATCCCCACATGTCCAGGATTGATCGGTTTGAAAAGTTCCTTTTTCCGGCTTAAAGTATTGTAAATTATAAAGTCACCCATTTCAAATGTTTTTATGCATAAAAAAACAAAATTAAAAAAAATACCCTATTGTCTAATACATTACTCTATTCTTATCTTTGGCAAAAAGAACAATGAAGATGAAAAGCATAATTAAGGGATTTGGCATACTGACAATGGTACTCTTGTTTTCATGTTGCCATGCGCAAAATAAGGGAGAAAAACGTCCTGTTGTATTGATAAAAACTCAATTTGGAAATATGAAGGTGGAGTTATACAATGAGACTCCGAAGCACCGCGACAACTTCCTGAAACTTGTTAAGGAAGGTTATTATAATGGGGTTTTGTTCCATAGGGTGATCAAAGAGTTTATGGTTCAGGGTGGTGATCCTTCATCAAGAAATGCAAAACCAAATGAGCAATTGGGAAACGGGGGTCCTGATTACACCATTGATTGTGAGATCAACACAAAATTTTTACACAAAAAAGGTGCCCTGGCAGCAGCACGGCAAGGCGACAATATTAATCCTGAACGGAAATCATCCGGGTCACAATTCTACCTTGTTCAGGGAGTTGTATTTCCGGCCAATGATCTTCCTGCCCTCGAAGCAAAAGGGAACGAAAAACAGGCACAAAGCAATATGCGGCAACTTGTCCGTGAAAATAATGATTCCCTAGTATTTTACCAGTCATCAGGGAATCAGGTGGCTTTTGCCACCTTAATGGAACGTTTACAAAACCAGGCAATTGCCAAAACAGCACAAACTCCGTTTAAACTTACGGAGGAGCAGAAGCAGGTCTATACAACAGTGGGTGGCACCCCCCATCTGGATGGGAATTATACTGTTTTTGGAGAGGTAATTGAAGGTTTACATGTTATTGACGATATTGCTGCCCAACCATGCGATATCAACAACAGGCCTATCGTTGATATTAAAATGGAAATAGAGTTGGTCAGTGAATAAGATAACAGGCCTTAATGTATTCATAGGCAAACACAGTAAATCCTTTTTAATGTTAATAACAAATCTTGTAAATGCCTGCAATCGAGTATATTAAACGTAAGTTTGGAAGTACCTATCTGGTTTGGTTGAAAAAAAGCAACCTATATGTTCAGTTGGAAGAACCAGCTTGGTTTGTTTTTAAAAAAACAGTTAAGAGATTTAAAACTGAAACAATTGCTTCTGAATGTGTTGATAGATATGGACTTACATCAATAGAAAGCTTGAAATATGTTACAGAAATCCGTTCAGGTATTGAAAAAATGAACCAGGCTTCAGATGTCTTTATTAACAAGAAGTATCCTGATGGTTTGGCAAGCTATACCTATGAGCCTTTTTCTGTTTACTGTTATAAATTTGGTGAGACCATTGCGGAATTTTCATTTGAAACGCGCAATTTTGAATATTATATCCATCCACTACTCAATCATCTGGAAACGGCTCAATTATCAACGAAGAAAGCTGTTTTTGAGTTATTTGCTTTTTACGATAAAATTGCTTTTCGCCTTAATGGGGAGATAAAAGGTTTATGGACTTATGATGAAACCCATCTTGTTAAGGGACTTATTTTTATGAACCTGATCAATGTGATCTTCCATAAGAATGATGATTTCTGGCTGATGACTGTTCACGCATCAGCGATAACCAACGGACAAAAAACAATTTTGTTTCCCGCGGAACCAGGAAGTGGGAAAACAACAATCGCTGCTTTGCTCCAGGATCGTGGTTATAAATTGGTATCCGACGACTTTGTTCCTATTGACCGAAATACATATGCATATCCTTTCCCGATAGCCATGTCGGTCAAACAAGGGGCGGTGGAAGTTCTTACCTCTATTTTCCCCGATCTCGAACAAAAACCTTTAAATTTTATTACGCCCGAAAAAGGTGTACGATATGTAAGTCTTGAAAAAAGCGAAGATATTGACAAACAACCTTTTCCAGTAAAGGAATTTGTTTTTATCAAATATGATCAAACTGTTGATTTTGAAATTATAAAACTTGATCCGATAGTGGGTGCTAAATTGTTGCTTGGGCAAGCATGGGTAGCTGCTACAGAAGGGACTCCCGAAATTTTATTTGACTGTCTTGCAAAATGGTCTTTTTTTCAGCTTACCTATTCGAACAATACAAAAGCAATAGATGCGATAACAAAACTATTTGAGCATGACTAACCTGGAGATGTTTTATTTTGTTGGCAGGTGCCTGTCGATCGATGAGCATCCGGAATTCAGGGA
>CAIYPA010000107.1 GCA_903927965.1 uncultured Bacteroidia bacterium
ACAAAATTTCCATGCTACTTTTTTTATCTAAAACACAATGTTTTAAGCACTTTTTTTATGTGCGAAACATTAGTAATAAATAAAGAATCTATTAGATCACTTATTAGTACTAACGTTTATTGAGATTCTGCAATTGCTATTATTCAAGATGTTAACTATCTCATAGATGATGATCCTGTTTGAAATTTATTAGAACCTAAAAGTGAAGGTACTAATCCTGTTTAAATGAATAAAGTCACAAAATAACCTGTTTGAACCCGTATAATACCTGATTTATTCGACAACAGATACCGCTTTGTAAAAGACCTTGGAGTTGGTGGGTTTGGTAGGATTTTTCTGGCCGAGGAAGAAAAATCAAAGTATTGTAGTGCTCTGTTATAAACATTCATTTTCTTCAACAAGCTGCTATTTCATTGTGGTTTTTTGTATTGAGGCAATAAAAATGCAAATTGTATGCAAATAAAAAAGAGTCACAACTTTAGGTGCTGTAACTCTCTGATTTTTGGGGACTCAGTAAGGCACAATCCTACGCCCCTGATTATGAAAGCAATATAAATTAGTGAAGCTTCGGGAAACAACCGCTCACAAAAATAGATGTTGTCAAGAAGAAGGATCGCATAGTCCAAACCCGAGAATATCCGCATCAATTCTTTTTAAAATTTCCTATCATGGGCAAAATTAAAGTATAGGTAAGTTGGATGGATAATTATGGGGCTTGCAGTGACGAAGTATTGGGCTGTGTGGCAACTCATAAAACATTGGATGGCGTTAAAAAAGCATATACTGAATCATTGGAGTGGCATCTGAATGCGATGCAAACCGACGGCGATGAAATACCAGAGGCATTACAAGAATCTTATGAACTTGAATTTGAATTAATTCACAGGCTCTGCTGCACTATTTTGGAAATGAATTTACCTCGGTGGTTTAAATCTAATTGTCCAAAGATTATTTAAAATTTTGTTCGTGGTTTTTTATCCTAAACATTTATGAAAAACAATTGTTTAAACGGAAAACTCAATTAGAAACATCAAAAATTTATTAAAAGTTTACCCAAACTAAAAAAGTAATCAACATGGAAAAAAAGATGGGCAATCCTGCGGTGGTTGGTCTGGCAGGTTTCGGAATGACTACAATTTTACTTCAGTTTCACAATATCGGACTCATGGGACTCGGCCCGGTGGTAGCCATGGGCTTTATATTTGGAGGAGCGGCCCAGTTGATTGCTGGCTTTCAGGAGCAGAAAATGGGCAATAATTTTGGGTACAGTGCTTTCGTAGCTTATGGCAGTTTCTGGATTGGATTGGGAATCATCTGGATGTTAAATTTTTACAAGATCTATGAATCAAGTACTACAGATGTTGGCTACTATTTGGTTGGCTGGACACTCTATACGGCTACTATGTCAATTGCTTCCTTGCGAATACATAAAGCCATGGCCGTTACCTTCTTCACGCTGCTTCTCGGATTCGTACTTTTGGATTTTGGTCATTTCGTCGATCCAATATGGAACAAAGTGGCCGGATATGAGCTTTTTATCTGTGCCTTTTCGGCCTGGTACATGATGGCAGCCATCATCCTGAATGACGTTGCCGGGAAAACGATTCTCCCTTTCGGAACTCCAATTGTGAAATAAAAGGATGTTTTCTTTGGTAAATTGACCAAAGCTGATTATTCGAAGATTCCGTTTAACTATTTAAATACTTACAATATGCAAAATTCACGTAGAAAATTCCTTAAAAATCTTTCGGCTACCGCCGTAGTTGCTCCGCTTATCCTGCACTCATGTGGCTGGCCAAATTCCCCAAAAAGCAACATAGTTAACTTAGGTCTCATTGGGATGGGAACACAAATGCGTGGATTAATGCGCAATTTCATGGGGCGTCCCGATATCCGGATTGTTGCCGTTTGCGATGTGGATTCTACACGTAGGGAACATTATAAAAAAATAGCAAACGATTTTTACAAAAATGATGAGTGTAAGGCTTACCCGGATTTCCGTGATCTCATTAATCGCAAAGATATTGATGCTGTCGTCATTGCAACGCCTGATCACTGGCACGCTATTCCGATGCTTGCCGCACTTCGGGCAGGGAAAGATGTCTATTGTGAGAAACCACTCACTCATAATATTCACGAAGCAGTCGAAGTGATGAAGGCGGTAGAGGTGAATAACAGGATCCTGCAAACGGGTTCCATGCAACGTTCGAGCAACGAGTTCCGCGTCGCCTGTGAACTGGTACAAAATGGTGTGATTGGCCAAATTAGTCATGTCGAATGCAGCTTCGGGGCGCCGGGTATTCCATGTGATCTTCCAGAAGAACAAATAGAGCCTGGATTAGATTGGAAGATGTGGTGTGGTCCCGGACCGCTTCGTCCGTACAATTCTGTCCTTAGTCCACGCGGTGTACATGACACTTTCCCGAACTGGAGGCTTTACAAGGAGTATGGCTCCGGTGGTGTCGGCGACTGGGGGGCCCACCATCTTGATATCGCCCAATGGGGACTCGGAATGGACAACAGCGGCCCGGTAGAGGTCATTCCTCCTGAGGATGAGAAAGCAACTTCCGGATGCAAATTTGTCTACTCAAATGGCATTACATTGGAGCATAAGAACAACGGCTTTGGCGTTCATTTCTTTGGTTCAAAAGGGGAAGTGAAGGTCAACAGGGGTCAATTTGTGCTTATCATTGAAGGTAAAACCATTGCTGAATTTACGGATATCCAGAAAAAGGAGGGTAAAATCAAATGTGCAGACGAGGTGAATAAAGCGGAACAGGCCTACCTGCAAAATGCTAAGATTCAACTTTACAAAAGTAAAAGTCACACCAACGATTTCATGGAGTGCCTCAAGAGCCGAAAGAAGCCTATTACCAGTGAGATTGTGGGTGCCCATAGTGCCATCTGCTGCCACCTGATGAACCAGAGCTATTACCACCACGCCCGTTTTACATGGGATCCTGCCAAATACGAATTCACCGGAGGTACCGGCGACCCGAAATGGCTCACCCGTGAATACACTAGTCCCTGGATGGTCTGATTCAACTCCGATTCGGAAGGTGAATTGACTCACCTAATATTTTCAGCATAATAACTCGTTTTTCCCCCAAAACCTGGCGTAAACCTGGCGGATAAAAAAAACACTTACAGATTTATTCTGTAAGTGTTTTTTTTATTGGGTGGGCCCAGTAGGGCATGATCCTACGACCCCCTGATTATGAGTCAGATGCTCTAACCAACTGAGCTATGGGCCCTCAAAATCCAGTATTGAATTTCGGTTTGCAATTTTAACAAATAGTCCTGTATTGTGCAAGTCTTTTTTAAAATTAAATCGCCGGGATCATTTTTAGCAAAAGATTGATCACGTTATGGACATTCTGACCAAAAACCTTCAGGATCTCTTCCCATGATACCGGTGCCTCATCGTTTTTCCAGGAGTCATAGTCGGTTGCCATGGCAACTGCGGCATACGGAATTCCAAGCTCATTGGCAAGGATACATTCCGGGGCAGTGCTCATATTGATCACATCGGCTCCCCAGCTACGGAACATGTGCGATTCTGCCCTTGTGGAGAAGCGTGGCCCTTCGATGGTCACAACACAACCAGTTGGATGAACAGTTAACCCAAGTTCAGAACCGGCAGAAATCAGTTTTTCCCTGAGGGAGTTGTTGAAAGGGTCGGCCATTGGGGTATGTTTCATTTCGCCAGGCAGGAACTCTTTAAAATAGGTCACTTCCCGATGGCGCGTAAAATCGATAAACTGATCGGGAATTACCAGGTCGCCCCTGCCAATCGACTCACGAAGGCTTCCACAGGCTGTTGTGGCCAGAATGTGCGTACATTTTAATTTCTTGATTGTGTAGATGTTGGCCCTGTTGTTCACCTGGGTTGGCGGGATCGTATGGTTTGGCCCATGCCTTGAAAGCAGCACAACCTCAACATCGCTGATCGTCCCAAAAGTAATTTCGGATGCACCAAAGGGTGTTTCCAGCACGAGATGTTTGGCGCTTTGGAGGATCTCCGGGTTTTCCAATCCTGATCCTCCGATAATTGCAATTTTTTTCATGGTTGTTGAATTTAATGTTAATGTATGATGGCGGTGGGCATCTGGCTACTAGCGGCTGGCTTCTGGAAACTGGCAGCTCGCAATAAACGGTTGAGCCTTTTGGCGCAGATCAATGTAACACTCCGTTTTAACTTTCTGATTGCGCCAATTGATTGTGATCATATTTCTTTTTCTACCAATATTAAACTCTTCCAGAGTTAAAAAAAATAGAATTGAACTTTCATTTCTGGAAAGTGATTATGTGATTTACCTTATAATATCTTGAAAGATACACAAAATCCGAATCCGAATCAAACATTTCTTTATTTCTATTTATTTCCCTTTTCTTTCCTATTTCTATTTTTTCCCCTAATCTAAATTTAATACCGCCAAAGCAGCGTCTTCTACCGTCTTTCCAAACGATATGATCCCTTCGTCATGGCCACCCATCACAATTACCCTCTTTTCAAGGGTATGGGAATGGGCCAGAATCCGTCCGATTTCATAAGCCATTTCGGGCGTGCCATATTGAACATCACTAGACGTGGTAGGAAGTATATCGACATATTTGTCCCAAAGTTTGCGGCTGTGGGTATGTACAACCGCACCCACCTCATGATTGGCCGAATAAATTGCGGCATGGCTCATCGACTCGGAAGATGCTTTTATCAATCCCCTGCACCATAAGGCATTAAAGGCTGTTTCACAGCGTTCTACAAGTGGATAGTGAAACTGTTCAAGTTCGGGTATCCCTCCGGTAGCAGTACCTGAGATATAAAATTGATGGCTTTTGGGAACACGCGCCGAAATGTTTCCATAGCCGATACCGTCATGGTAAGCACCGATCAGGGACTTTAACCACAGTTCGTTCCGCCAATAATTTAATGGAGCAAATATTTTGGAGGGAATCACAATCTTGTCGTTGATAAGATGGCAATTGAACTTGATAAAACTATCATGCTGCTGATCGGTTTTCATACCTGAAGTCAATGTTTGACCAAAGATAGTTGTTATAGGTGGATTATTATGAATTTACAAAAAGATTTTAAAAGCACTGAGTCTTTAAAAATGAGAATTGCCCCTCTTCTTATAACTTGACTTCTGGAAAGAGTTTCAGGATTCCTTCCTTATTTGCTCTGCAAATCCCCCTTTCGGTTATCAAACCTGTAACATATCTGGACGGTGTAACATCGAAACCGTAATTTGCTACAGGTGAAACATCCGGGATTATTTTGATTTTTGCCAATTGACCATTTTCAAGTTGCCCTTCCATCCAACTGACTTCCTCCCTATCCCTCTGTTCGATAGGTATTTCCCTGATCCCGTCGTTCATTTTAAAATCGATCGAAGAGGAGGGGAGGGCTACATAAAATGGAATCTTGTTGTCGAAGGCAGCCAATGCCTTAACCCAAGTTGCATTTTGTCAGGTATAATATTTGGATTTTTGGCATTTATAATTACCTTATAAACAGTTATATACAATTTATAAATTTTACAAGTCTGATTCACAGCGGGTTAGTTAATTTAATTAACTAATTGATAAT
>CAIYPA010000108.1 GCA_903927965.1 uncultured Bacteroidia bacterium
ACATTATGCTAATTAAATAAAGCACCCTGGGGCTGAAGCCCCTTTATGTCCCAACGCACAAAAATAGCCGGAAAAAAATATTTTTCAACTCACTGCAACTACTTATTTCTCAATTACTTTTTTCCCAGGCTGAATCGCTGACATTTACATAAGGAAACTGTCCGTGTATCAACTTCAAAATTGAACCGGTTGCTAATACAAGCCGAGGAGTTTATCACCGCCAAGGCTACATTATCTTATTTGATCCATGAAATCCAACGTATCAATGCACCGACCCTACAGTATTTACAACGCGATTTGGACCGGTTTGGCCATTCAATGGGTAGGATGGTCGATGAATTGTTGTTTGATGTAAAGAGCACGTTGCTATTCCCTTTTTCATCCCTTACCGATATTGTCCCTAAAATTGTCCGCGACCTGGGCAAGGAATTCAACAAACAAATTGAAATTACCATACGGGGTGCAGAAATCGAAATCGATAGGCGGATACTTGAGGAAATGAAAGACCCTCTGATCCACCTTATCCGTAACTGTATCGATCATGGAATTGAAAAACCTGAAGTAAGACGGGAAAATGGCAAGGAACCCACTGGATTACTTGAAATTAGTATTACGCAGGAATCGGGAAGAAAAGTAGAATTGGTGGTCCGTGATGATGGCAGGGGTATCAATAGGGAAAGGCTGAAGGATTCAGCAGTAAAAAACTCCATTGTCTCATGCGAAGCACTGGAGCATATGGGTGATGAGGAGTTACTTTCCCTTATCTTCAGATCTGGTATTTCTACCAGCCCTATCATCACCGACCTTAGTGGGCGTGGCCTCGGAATGGCCATTGTAGCAGCAAAAATTGATGGACTGGGTGGATCAATTTCTGTCGAATCGGTTGAAGGCAAAGGGACTACTTTTGTCATTTCTTTACCTCTGACCATTTCAACTTTCCGGGGAATTGTAGTAAAAGTGAACAACCAGTCGTTTGCTGTACCAACATTGGCTGTTGAACATGCCATTCGGATAAAAACAAATGAAATCAGGTATATCGGATCTAATCCCTTCTTTTCCTACAACAAAGCGAATATTGCCCTCGTGAACCTGGCCGATGCACTGAAGGTATCTGGTCATCGTCCTAAACAGAGTGTGGATTACTACCTTTCGGTGCTTATCGTAACCCTTGGATACCGGAAAATTGGTTTTTGCGTTGATGAAGTAATTGGGGAACATGAAGGTATAGTAAAGGATCTTGGCCCACAGTTGGTCCATGTCATGAACATCGCTGGGGCAACTGTATTGGGGAATGGCCAGGTTGTTCCTATTGTTAATGTTCCCGATCTGATTGAATCAGCTCTTAACACACAATTGTCCGCCAATGCTTTTCAACAGAACGTCGAGCCGGAGGGACAAACCCTTTCACAACAACGTATTCTGGTCGCCGAAGACTCCTTTACCTCAAGGGCCTTGATCAGAAACATCCTCGAATCTGCAGGTTTTTATGTCAGGACGGCAGTTGACGGGATCGAGGCCTTCCAGTTTCTTCAGGGTGACCAATTCGAACTTGTTGTTTCGGATGTTGAAATGCCGGGCATGAATGGTTTTGAGCTTACAGCCAAAATAAAGAGCGATAGCCGGTTTAACCGCATCCCTGTAGTTTTGGTGACTTCATTAAGTTCCGATTACGACCGTCAGCGGGGACTTGAGGCAGGTGCAAATGCGTATATAATCAAAAGCAATTTTGAACAGAGTAATTTGGTGGAAACCGTGCAACGTTTGATTTGAGCTGCTTTATGGAAAAAAAAATTATCAATGTTCTTATTGTTGAAGATAGCCTTACCACCCAAAGTTTGCTTAAAGGAATAATTGCTGAAGATCCTTCCTTTCATGTTTTGGCTGTTGTTATAAACGGGAAACAGGCCGTTGAATCTGTTGCAAAATTGCATCCCGATGTTGTCAGCATGGATATAAACATGCCAATCATGGACGGATTGGAAGCAACACGCCAGATCATGTACCATACCCCGGTTCCAATCGTTATTGTAAGTAGTCAATATGAACCATCAAATTTGGACTTGTCGTTCAGCATCCTTAAAGCCGGTGCCCTCACAATCCTGCCCAGCCCGGTAGGCCCCATGCATCCCGATTACCGGCAGTCTGCCAGGAGTTATCGCAACACTTTAAGGATGATGTCGGCTATTAAAGTGACTGCCCAACGTAAAAACCCTTCCATTTCCCCTCAAATTACTGTAACAAAGTCTGTCAATCTTGTAAATTCTGAAGGCAATAATGATGTACATGCTAAAATTCTTGCCATAGGAGCATCAGCTGGTGGACCAATCGGACTTCAAACGATCCTGAACCTGATACCTTCCAATTTTCCGATTCCAATTTTAATTGTTCAGCACATTGACCCTAATTTTGCTACAGGTTTTTGCGACTGGCTGAATGATACTTCTGCTGTGCCGGTACAAATTGCCGTTGATGGTGAAAAAATTATGGCTGGACATGCTTATTTGCCTCCCGGGGATAGCCATCTTGGCGTTGCCAGCGATGGTACATTAAAGGTTAGCAATGAGCCCCCGGAGCGAAATCTCCGACCGGCTGTAAGTTTTCTTTTTCGCAGTATTGCAACAGTTTATGGAAAAAATGCAATTGCTGTCCTATTATCTGGAATGGGTTCGGATGGTGCCCGTGAGCTGAAACAGCTGAGGGGTTTAGGCGCACTCACGATGGCACAGGATGAGTTAAGTTCGCTAGTTCATGGAATGCCGGGGGAAGCCATCCGCCTTGGTGCAGTCTGTATGACTGGATCACCAGAGGTAATCGCTCATGAAATCATAAAAATTATAAAGTTATAAAATATGGACAAAACAATGACCTCTTACACTATTTCGCTTGGTCATGGACACATTCTTGCTGTCGAAGATTCGTTGGTTCAGGCTAAAATGCTTCAATACTTCTTCGATAACAACAATATCAATGCAAAAATATTTAGCAATGCTTATGATGCTTATGAATCGGCTGTTTCCAATCCACCAGTTTTGGTTATCAGCGATATTGTAATGCCGGGGATGGATGGGTATGAATTCTGCTTAAAGTTGAAAAATAATCCTGTTTTGTGCTCTATTCCAGTAATATTGCTGACAGCTTTACGCGATCCTCTCGATATAGTAAAAGGGTTACAGGCTGGGGCCGACAATTTTATTACCAAACCTTATGATGAACAATATCTGCTTTCAAGGATACACTATTTACTTGCAAACAACGATATGCGCCGTTCAGGTGCCGGGGATATAGTAATCGAAATTGTCTTTCAGGGCCAAAAATACCAGATCAATTCAGATAAAAAACAAATCCTTAATTTGTTGCTTTCGGTTTATGAAGCTGCGATCATCCGAAATAACGAACTGATAGAAGCGAAGCAGCAATTAGAGGAGATGAACAGTAATCTGAAGACTGCCAATGAACAATTGGACGCTTTTGCAAGAACCGTTTCACACGATTTACGGTCGCCTTTGACTGGTATATTGGGATTTACAGAACTAACATTGTATGAATTTGGTAATGAATTGAGCGAAGAGGTAAAAACAAATCTTCAATGGATTTTAAAATCAGGCCATAAAATGTCGGAACTAATTGTGGACCTTTTAAATTATTCAAGGTCAAGCAGGGCTGAAATCAAATCAGAACCCCTTGATCTTAGCCAGATTGCCAATGAAGTAATTGAAGAGATCCAGGCACGTGATCCTGAGCGTAAGGTTAATTTTAATATCTTTAAGGATCTTCATGTAATCGGTGATCCTGCCCTTATGCGGGTCTTGCTGAACAATCTTATTGGTAATGCCGTGAAATATTCCGGGAAAACAGAACATCCTGAAGTGACTTTTGGGACAAGTATAATTTACGGACAAAAGACATTTTTTGTAAAAGATAATGGAATTGGGTTTGATATGGCCAGAGCTGGCAAAATGTTTGAGCCATTTGTCCGTTTACATACAAGTCAGGAGTTTCCGGGTACGGGTGTTGGGCTAAGTACGGTAAAGAATATATGTATCAGACATAAAGGAGACATTTGGGTGGAGTCAAAGCCTGGCTTAGGAGCCACTTTCTTTTTCACAATTGGTGAAATAGGTAATTAAAATTCAAATTGAACAGGGTATGGAAGACCAATTGAATTATCGTCATGCACTAACTAAGGTAATGGAGTGGTGCAGCAAATCGGAAAGGTGCACCCATGAGACGAAACTTAAATTGGTGAAATTTGAGTTGTTTAACAATCAAATAGATACAGCTATTGAATATCTCATCAAAGAAAAATTCATTGACGATTCGAGGTATGTTAAATTCTATGTCAATGATAAACTGAGGTTTAATAAATGGGGAAAAGTCAAATTGCAATTTATGCTCCGTCAAATGCAAATTAATGAATTGACCATCTCGGAAGCACTTGGTGAAATTGATCACGAACTTTATTTAAAAATACTGCGTGACTTACTGGCCTCGAAATTTAAGTCGGTTAAAGGCACTTCAGCTTATGAACTAAAAGGGAAGCTGGCAAATTATGCCATTGGTCATGGATTTGAAAGCGATCTTGCCTATAGTGTTGCAAATGAATTAATTGGAAATATCGAACCTTAACTGGCAGCTTGTAACTTGAAACTGGCGGCTGGCTCCATGCTCCCCGCCCCAAGCCCTTGCCATTTTCAAACCAACCTAAATGTATTACCTTTGCATTTTAATTAATACAAATTCCAAAATGATCCAAAAGGAACAACTCAAAGAGCTTGTTGAGCGCCGGGATGCGCTGAGGAGGTATCTTTGACATCGATGACAAATTAATCCGGTTAGAAGAGGAAGAATTGAAGACCCAGGATCCCAAATTCTGGGAAAATCCCAAAGAAGCTGAAACTCAAATGAAAGTGATCCGGTCGGTCAAACAATGGACCGATGGGTTTAAGGTTGTTGACGGGGCTGTCGATGACCTTCAGATCATGTTCGATTTTAGCGAGGCAGGTGAAATTACTGAACATGAGCTTGAAGATCAGTTCGTTGAAGTACGAAACCTTGTCGAGGATCTCGAAACAAAGAACATGCTCCGGCATGAAGAGGACAAGCTTGGGGCAGTCTTAAAAATCAATGCAGGTGCCGGAGGGACCGAGTCGAACGACTGGGCGGATATGCTGATGCGAATGTACCTGCGTTGGGCCGAAAAGCACAAATATACAGTGAAGGAGGCCAGCTTTGTACCTGGCGAAGATGTTGGTGTAAAGAGTGTTACCATTGAGATTGAAGGTGAGTTTGCCTATGGTTATTTGAAAAGCGAGAACGGCGTCCATCGTCTTGTCAGGATCTCACCCTTTAATGCGCAGGGAAAAAGGCAAACATCGTTTACTTCTGTATTTGTTGCACCTTTGGTTGACGATACGATTACAATTGATGTGAACCCTGGTGACATTTCATGGGATACGTTCCGTTCTGGCGGTGCCGGTGGACAGAATGTCAATAAGGTGGAAACGGGTGTCAGGCTGAAACATGCCCCATCGGGGATTATCATCGAAAATACCGAGTCGCGTTCACAGCTTCAAAATAAGGAGAATGCAATCCGGTTGCTGAAGTCACAACTCTATGCCCTTGAACTTCAACGTCGTCATGAAGCGACAACCAAGATTGAAGCAGGCAAGAAAAAAATCGAATGGGGATCCCAGATCCGTTCCTATACAATGCAACCCTACAAACTCGTAAAAGACGTCCGTACAGGTTATGAAACTGGGAATGTCCAAGCTGTAATGGATGGGGATATCGATGGTTTTATAAAAGCTTTCCTGATGGAGTTTTCCGAAGGTGAGGATTAGACTTAGTGATGGCTTGACTTTTTCACGGTATGAAAGGGTCAAGCCTTTACTTTATAAGTCACCCAATTCTTCTATGGTCAATCCTGTAAGCTCCGAAATATCCTGATCATTAAAGCCTTTGTTTCTCATACTTATTGCAATCTTGAATTTCTCTTTTTTGCGTTCATCATCCCTTATCCGGTACTCCGCATCCACCTTCATGCTCCATGCCATACTGGCACCATATCTAAGATCCTCTAAATGCCGGTCATAATTCTTTTGATCTTCATAAGAGAGCTTGTCCATTCTCCAAAGATCCCGTGCCTTATCAATTCCCCTGGCATGGAATTCGTCCCTTATCTCATTGTTTTTCAAATAATAAATCCATTCATCAAGGGAGTCTTTTGCAATGTCGTTGAATTGGTTCACCTTAATTACATAGTATTCAGGAAAAACTTGCGACGGCTCTGATTTCCCAAGCAATTCTGTTTTGATGTTCCATAAGCCATGCGTTGGAAGTAATCGTACTCGCTCTGGTTTTGAATTTCAACAATCAACAACTCATCTTTCGAGTTTTTCACTAATAAATCGACCCGATTAAACTTGTCTGATTCTATATGCTGGTTACTTTCACTTTCCAAAATATTTTGAATTACTTCAATACTAGTAAAGATAACGATTTTAAAATTTTTCCGGGCATTTCCAGATTTAAAACATTATTAGAACATATTTGTTTGTAACGCAAGTATCAACCAATCACTTTTCATTCTTTACTTTTAAAATTATTACCCAACATGGAAAGCATCAATGACGAAAAGATTTATTATCCTTCTCAGGAGGTAATCGAACAGGCAAATGTGCAGGAATACGACAAATTGTATGCGTGGTCAATTGAAAACCCCGAACAATTCTGGGAACAACAGGCAGAAAACCTGTCCTGGTATCAGAAATGGGATAAAGTGTTGGACAAGAGCGACCCGCCATTTTACAAATGGTTTGAGGGTGGCAAAACCAATATCATTTTAAATGCCATCGACCGGCACCTTACCAATGCCAACCGGAACAAACTTGCATTGATCTGGGAAGGCGAGCCAGGTGATGTGAAAACATTTTCTTTCCATGCTCTGAACCGTGAAATATGCCAGTTTGCCAATATCCTTAAAAGTATGGGAGCCAAACGTGGCGAGGTCATTACGATCTATATGCCACAAATTCCAGAACAGATCATTGCGATGCTAGCCTGTGCCAAAATTGGTGCAGTCCACAGTGTCGTTTACGGTGGGTTTAGCCATGAGGCTTTGGCAGACCGGATCAACGACGCAAACAGCCGGATCGTAATCACTGCCGATGGGGGTTACCGCCGGGGCAAAGTGGTAGAAATGAAGAGTGTTGTGAACAAAGCGATGGAACTGTCGCCTACCATGGAGATCTGTATCACCGTTAAACGTACGGGTGTAGAAGTTTACATGGAAAATGGGCGCGACTATTGGTTACACGAATTAAAGGCACTTCCGATTGCTGCCAACAAATGTGAAACGGAGCAGATGGATTCGTCAGAAATGTTGTTTTTGCTCTACACTTCTGGTTCTACCGGGAAGCCCAAAGCGTTGGTACATACACATGGCGGTTACAGCGTATATACATCGACCACCCATCGGATGGTTTTTGATATCAAAGCAGAGGACCGTTACTGGTGTGCGGCCGATCCAGGCTGGATTACCGGTCACAGTTACATTGTTTATGGCCCATTGATGAACGGTGCAACG
>CAIYPA010000109.1 GCA_903927965.1 uncultured Bacteroidia bacterium
AATACTGTTGATTGCACCTGTGAGCATATTTCCAAACTCGGGATTGCGCATAGTTGTCCAGTCGTGTTGGTATGGTGATACCCGCATTCCACGTCATGTAATCACAAAAAACAACCTTTTCAGACAGGATAAACGCACTATAAATATTTCTCCCACTCAGATGGCGAAAATGGTATAACAATGACGAATTATGCCAAATATAAGCGGAAAATAAGCCCATATCTCCCACTTTTTTTATAAAAATATCATACCCTGTATTATCAGTTTGAAAACACAAGGATTTTGTCGAGTCTGGTTTTCACCCATTGGGTGAAAGAAAAAGTGGTTGAATTCATCTAACTTTCACACCTCTCGCATGTTAAAATTGATGTAGATAAAACAGCAACATCGAATAGGGACCTAATTGTGATCAATAAAATCGATTTTGTAGCCAAGAATCTGACGTCAAACGCAGGCCTATTTCTTCTGCTTGAATATGCAAAGGCCAATGGTATCTTCGAACTCATTGACTCAGACCTGGTGTTTGACAATGAATCAACCAACAATATCAAGATGAATCATATCAAAACGATGCTCTGCGGCCATTTTATTGGAATTGATAAATTGGAACGGCTCAAGCTTTTGCAGGGGGATCCACTGGTTAACGAGTTTGATATTTCGGTGAAAGAACCCGAAACGGTATCCAGATTTTTAGGAAACTTCAGCTATAAAACAACTCAAATGTTCAAAGATATTAATTTCACAGTCTTCAAAAAGCTACTTTCAAAGCACAAGCTAACATCCATCACCATCGATATAGACAGCAGTGTGATCAACGTGGAAGGCCATCAAGAAGGTGCAGCTAAAGGATATAATCCAATAAAGCTTGGCAACCTGTGTTACAACATCCAGTTTGCTTTCTGTGATGAGTTAAAGGCATACATCACTGGATTTGTACGAAGCGGTAACACTTATACAGCCAATGGTGCAGCTGAAATGATCAAAGAAATCGTTGCCAATATCAAAACGGATGATTTAGAAATCCTCTTCCGAATGGACAGTGGTTATTTTGATGAAGACATTATTGAAACGATAGAATTACTGGGATGCAAGTATTTGATCAAAGCGAAGGAATATCCAACCCTTGTGTCTCAAGTTACCGATCCACCAATTTTATTCGTGACAGGTGATGAGGGCAGGGAAACGGCTGAGCTTTTAACAAGACTAAACACATGGAAAAAAGACAGAAGGTTTGTAATCTCTCGGGTATTGAAACCAGAAAAAGAAAGGGAGCAATTATCCCTCATTGACGGCGACGAATATAATTACTTTTTCTTTGTGACCAATACTGAACTACCTTGCGAAAAAGTGGTCATTTCTTACGAAAAGCGTGGCAACGCTGAGAATTACATCAAGGAAGCCAAGTATGATATGGCGGTTGGACATCTTTTGCTGAAATCGTTTTGGGCAAATGAAGCAGTGTTTCAAATGATGATGCTTTCATATAATCTGTTTTTACTGTTCAAATTTGATTCTCTCCACATTTCAGAATACAGACAGCAAATCAAGACATTCCGGTTGAAGTACGTTTTTCTTGCCGGGAAAATTATCAGAACGGCAAGATATGTTGTGATGAAGCTCCCAGCAAAATATCCTTACAAAGATGTGTATGAAAACTGCTTATCTTAAGAAGGTAGTATCAAATATTGTCCCAGTGTTGGCTTCAGTTAGTTCGATGAGGTCTGTTTACCATACCCAATATTCTGTATTGCAAGATTTATTCGTAAAATTCCTGTCAATATGGTGCCGAAAATGCTACAATATAGAGAATATATCCGAAATCCTTCGCCGGATGAAGGAAAATGGAGGCGATTTTATTTTGAGGCGGTATTCAGGTGGAATATCCTTCCAAATACTTCGCCAGTTGAAAATTATGAGGATAATTTGATGTTGACGTGGAATCCGGGTTATAGGTCGGTATGTGTTCTTTTTCTGTCCTACCCTTGGTCACAGAATAAAATGTATCTTCCTTGCTCCAAAAATTCCGATGAATTGTTTCCAAGGTTCCTGGAATTTTATGTTCCTGTTCCTTCATTTTACATCCAAGATAAAAACGAATTGATCTATTTACAAAATACCTCCCCGAGCGCTTCCCCCACCAATAATTAGGGAACGTGAAATTATCGCGAACTTCCTCAACTTTTTTGG
>CAIYPA010000110.1 GCA_903927965.1 uncultured Bacteroidia bacterium
GAACAATTGGATGGTATGTTTTTTTTGTTAACATGAGCGATATTTTTTAATAAGATTGATGATTTTAGAGGCACTATTCACCTCATCTCGTGCTGCAACAATATTTTCCAACACATGATCGCTTTTTTCGGAGGCTATTTGCTTTTTCTTTTGTATTCATTGTCTTTGGTTTTTAAATATTCATAGCAAAGTTGTTGCTAAGTAACACGGTATGCGTTACATAACTTTTGAAATAAATTATATAATTCACACTTTTTTAGTTGAAAATCAGATTATCATTGTATTTCAATATCCTACAAGATCATAAGAAACCAGAATTGAAAAAAACGCATATCAATCCTTGGTATATATACCAAAGATTGGTATCTTTGAATTAAAATTAAAAGTTATGGCAAAAAATACATCGGTTTTATTGGGAGATTATTTTGAAAATTTTATAAATCAACAAGTCAAAACGGGAAAATTCTCTTCTGCAAGTGAGGTGGTAAGGGCTGCCTTAAGAATGTTCGAACACGAAGAAACAAAGAAAACAGAACTCATCAAGGAACTTAAAAAAGGCGAAGAATCTGGATTTGAACTAGATTTTGATCGGGAGTCCTTTTTGACAAGTCTTCATCAAAAACATTCAGTATAAAAATGAAGTATAGGATCAGCAAGGAAGCATTAAAAGACATTGAGAAGATATGGCGTTACACCTTTGAAACCTGGTCGCTTGAACAAGCTGACAGATATTTCCACTTGCTAATGGACGAAATTGAATATCTGACAATAAACCCAAAATCTGGAATGGATTACAGTCATGTTAGAAAGGGATATTTCCGCTCAAAGGTAAAATCACATTTTATATTTTATAAAATAAACTTGAAAGTCAACGAACTGGAAATTATCAGGATTTTACACCAACAAATGGATATTGAGTCACGACTCAGTGACTAAAATGTAACGAATAGATAAAGAACAACTTAAAAAATGACCCACCAGATAATCATTGTCCTGATATTAACCTTTTTGATCAACTTGATCACAACGTTATCCTATTCGGTGAGGATTGTCGGTATCAGAACAGGAAGGATTGCGGTTTCGTTCGCACTGTTCAATATCCTTGTATTGATCTCAAGGACAGCCTACGGATTACAGGCTCCATTGTTGGCCAAAACGGTCGAAAATATCATCTATTCCGGACAAGGGGCAAATCTGCTCGATTTCAGGTTGATCATCCTTTCCTGTTCGGTCGCAACAATCGTTGGCGGATTTCTGATCCCCACATTTCAAAGGATTTTGTCGATAGCTGTTGAGAAGTTCAGTATCTATAAATCGGTCCCGAATTTACTGATGCATAGTTTTTCAAAAAGTGGGATCGTTTCGATAAAAGATAACCTTGTAGTTCCAAATCCCAAGAACATCAGGTCCATTACTTTGGACAAAGATTTTCCATGGAAAGTTTTTTTGATGAATGTAATTGCCGTGGCAATCATAACAGTCGGGGTTTTGTCCTCTTTGTATGCCAGTTACCTGAACCCTGATTTCCGCACCACTGCAAGCAGCTTATCATCTGTGATTAACGGAGTTTCAACGATTTTGATGTTCATCTTTATTGATCCCTATTTGTCGATTATGACCGATGACATGGTTTTGGGAAAAACAAAAGAAAGCCTTTTCAGGAAGTATATTGTCTATATGGTAATAGCAAGATTGATTGGAACGATCCTTGCACAAATGATATTTATTCCAGCTTCGGAGTTTATTGCATGGATAGCAGGTATCATTTAAGAATTTGGTATATTTGTAAAGCCAAAAATTAAAATATCATGCTTGCGCCACTTGACAACGAAACGATTTTTAAGAAAGCTTTTACCGATAAAGTTGTTTTTCAACAGTTTGTGAAAGACCTTTTTGATATTGATATTGTGGTTGATAAGATTGAAACGGAAAAGAAATTTGAACCACCAATATCTCCAATTAACTTTGAATTGGACATTTATGCCGAAAGCTCTGATCATCAATTTATTATAGAAATTCAAAAGATAGACTACGATTACAATTTTGACAGATTTCTGCACTATTTCCTGACTTTAATTGCCAATCAGCAAAAAAGTTCTTCTGGCTATAAATTTAACCAACGAGTCCTTGGCGTTGTAGTCTTCGCCCGCCCATATCGTTTTGACCAAAGGGATGGACAGCCAATAAAAGACAATGTAATGGTTATGGATTTCAATCCCCGAAATCTGAAGGGCGAACTGATCAAAATTTATGAACACAACATGGTCTTCCTAAATTCGTCAAAGAAATATCAGGATTCCGAGACACCAAAAAATTACCAGGATTGGTTGGATTTGCTTTATGCTTCAATGAAAGAACCTGTTAATTATAAACTTAACCTTAATAATAAGGGGATTGCAAAAGCGGTCAATTTAATTGATTTCGACAAGTTGGATCCCCTTACATTACAATTGATGAAGGAAGACGAGGGTAGAAAGGAGATGGAAGTCCTGATAGAAAGAGACAGCAAGTACGAGATTGTTGAAAATGCAATTGTTGAAGGATATTCCAACGAACAAATTCAGAAAATTACAAAATTGCCATTAGATATCATTGAGAAAATTCGAAACCGATAATCATCTATCCCAGACTGTGATTTTTATAGAAGAACATGCTTACAAATCATCCTTTAAAACCAGAGTACCGGCAAGCGGTCATGAAGGTGCTGAGCTACATCAACCAAAACCTGGCAGGTGATGTTTCGCTCGAAACCATGGCAAGTATTGCCAATTATTCCCCATTCCATTTCCAAAGGATCTTTTCGGAAGCTGTTTCGGAATCGCCCAAACAATATGTGATCAGGCTACGGCTCGAAAGAGCGGCACATTTCATCAAATTGTTTCCTGCTCTGTCGATCAGTGAAATTGCTTTGGGTAGCGGGTTTTCCTCCGATTCGATATTCAGCAGGGCATTTAAAAACTACTACGGAATTACCGCTGAAATGTACCGGAACCTTCCTTCCGATCAAATGAACGAAATCAACAAAAAAAGAAACAGTCAGTATCCATTTGATGATGCAACCTGGATCACCCCGATCACAAATATCGATGAGAACATTGAGAAAGTCCGGATAGAACAGACACCTATCTTAAGCACAATTTTTCCGTTCACAATTGCCTGTGTCCAAACGACCCTGAGCCACAAGGAAAATATTGCTTTTGCCTTTAAAACCCTTTTCAAATGGGCCAATCCTCGTGGACTGGTTACCACCAATACGAAATATTTTGGGATATGGCTCGACTTCCCCTTTATTACCCCCTATGCCAAATGCCGTTTCCTTTGTGGCATGGGGGTCAGTCCTGAAATTAAACTTTCGCAGGGAATAAGCAGCATAAACTTTAACAAGGGACTTTACCTGAACTATTCACTCACCGGCAATATCGATATAACGTTAAATTCGCTTATAGCCTTGAATCACAACTACATTGATTCTATTGGATATACAATTTCGGAGATGATCTGCTACGAACAGTTCGAAGAAAATCCGGTAGAAATACCCTACGAAAAAACCAATCGGCAACTTTTAATACCAGTGAAGATAAAGTAATTCAATCGTTTAACCATATATTTAGTGTGTGCCTTGAATTACCCTGTTGGTTTCCTAATTTTTTAGATTTGAGTAGGAACGACTCATAAAGATTATTACTAAAGATTGATTAAGGTTTGTGATAGGGTAAAATTAGAATAGCTACCAGGATAAATAACCTGGTAGCTAACTCCAATTAAATGATAACCTTTGATATTCAACTCATTTCCTTCAAGTCTCTATAATCTAGTCATATCCATGTTAATAACGGATCAGGTCACCAGGAGAAGTAACAGGCGATTGTACTTTAGAAATTGCCTCTTCTATAATGGTTAAAAGGTAGAATATTTTATCCAGATAGATATTCGATTGAAGGGAGATTGCTTTAAATTCTGTAATGAAATCATTCAGGGTGGAGACTGCAAATGTAGTTGGTTTGAAAATACCCTTCATAAATTGGATATTGGAATTGTGCAACTTCAATACTTCTGGATTTTGCCCCTGGAGATCAGAACGTGACAACATATCGAATAAATTTGTCCTGTCTAAACTCATTGACTTAATCATCTTTTGCTGCTCGTCGGTCACTTTTTGCTGGAATTCATTGAAAACCAAATAATCGGTAATTAACTTTGGTTTAGGTGCCTGTGCTGAAAATGCTGATTTATGCAAGTTGCTTGTTGCCAGATTGTTGTCAATTTGGGATAACAATGTCTCCTGCCTGTTATAACTTTGTTCCATCAAGGTGATCAGATTCAAAGTTTCATTAACCATCCTGATAAATCCGGCATTACCGACATAAGATCCTGGAATTAAAGCATTACCGGAACTAGAATATTTTGCAGGTTGGGCCGCAACATTCCAATTCATATCGCCATAAATAGTTTGCCAGGGTTTTGGAAAAGAACTGGAATAGATATTTGCGGCAAGATTGACCAATGATGTATTCGCTAAAATACTCTTCAGGTTAACAATTGAAGGACGATGATTGTTAAAATCACTTCTCATTGCTGCTATAAAATTGGCTGCAGAAACAGTCATTGCATTTTTATCCGCCTGAGACAAACCATTATAATCTGTCGGATAAATGTATTTAAATAAGTAACAGTGCCTTACTTTTAAATCCCAACCGCCCTGATCCAGAGCTTTATAAAAATCGATTGCTGGCTTATAATACAAGGATAACCTTGCAATTTCACTTGTATCGTTCCTGTAGATTTTCTGATAAAAACGATGGGGTACTTTAGAGGTAAGTAAGCTTGCAGTAACTTGCTGCGACCACCATAACCCCATTGAACCTGGTTTTCCAAATAATTTCATGACTTCAGAAGGATCAGGAGTATTGGTTAATCCGGGTGCATAAACACTTGTTGTTGACAAAGCACAATATCGCTCACCGAATGCATTGACCACAGTTTCACCCCCATCACAACTCCCATCGAATACAGTTAAATCGATTCCTTTATTTGCCATTAGTCTAAAGGATGGTGAAAATTGATCCAACCTCACAAGATTTCCATCATTAAATTGGAAAACGTGGGTTGAAGCAACCGCTTTATCGGTATTCCCGATAGTTCTGTCAGAACCACCATGGCCAGCCAGATAAACAAAAATCCGGTCACCGGCTTTTAAATAGAGTGAAAGGTTTTTTAAAATTGAAATCCCGACTGATGCAGTTGGCGTAACAGAAACGATATAACCTCGATTTTGAAGGAAGGCAGATGTACTATTGACAGCACCCTGCCATTGGTTGTGATAAATGATCACCCCATACGATTGGCTGGTACCGGCTTCAAAATCGTTGTCAATGGTGTTAAGGTTCCAACCTCCAACGTTGGTGCCGTTTGGTAACAATGTTACCGAAGTGAAAGTATTACCGCTTTGTTTTAAAATACCGATTCCCCAAGGAGAAGCAATGACTATTTCGGTAATACCGTCACCATCGAAATCGGCAGCGTAGTTAAAACGGTTATCTTTCGTATTCAGGTTCCAACCTCCGAATGATGTTCCGTTAGGGGCAATAACCGGTAATTGAAATAAATTACCACTTAATTTAAGGACGCCTATACCCCAATCACTGGAAATGACTATTTCTGCTTTACCGTCACGGTCAAAATCGCCAACCGGTCCAAATTTATTGTTCACTGGATCAAGGTTCCAACTTCCAATACGGGCTCCTGCATTGGCTGAACCCAAACAGACCAGTGCGTTACCTTGTAACTTTAAAATGCCTATTTTAGTCAGATTGCTCACAAAGATCTCTGCTTTCCTATCGCCATCGAAGTCACCAACAAAATCAAATTTGTCAGTAGCAGTATTCAACACCCAATCGCCAAAGCGTGTGCCATTGGCAGCTATTGCTAATGTAGTCAGAGTGTTTCCACTATATTTTAGAATTCCGATTCCCCAGGGTGAAGTGACCAAAATCTCATTTATACCATCCCCGTCGAAGTCGCCAACCTGAGTGAAAAAATTATCGCTTGTATTTAAAAGCCAATTGCCAAACCGTGTACCATTTTGGGCTATCATTAACGGGGCAATCGAATTGTTGCAAAATTTTAGAATACCAATGCCCCACGGACTGGAAACAAGGATTTCTTCCTTTGCATCACCATCAAAATTGGCAGCATGCAAGAACTGGTTATCGACCGTATTAAGGATCCATCCACCCAGTCGGGTACCATTTTGAACTGTGGCAATTGACGAAAAACTACCATTGACATATTTCAGGATACCGATTCCCCATGGACTAACAGCTAAAACTTCAGTCCTTCCATCGCCATCAAAATTGGCTTTCATCCTGAAATAATTATCAGACGTATTCAATGTCCAGCCACCTAACCTGGTACTATTGGCTGACATTGTTTGCCTTGTTAAATTGTTTTGGGCTAAACCAAGCATACCCAAACCCCACGGACTTGTTACCAGGATATCCGCTTTCCCATCACCAGTGAAATCGTTTTTCATACTTTGAAGTTTTATAATTAATAATAAAGGCCATTTCTTCCAAAAACCAACTCATTAAAATATTACAATAACTTGACTCACAATGACAAAGTTATACAAAAAATTAAATGAAATACAAAATAATTATGAAATATAATTCAGCTCTGATGAATTATTCAAAAGGTTTAATGATTTAAAGGTAGTAAACGATTTTTTTTATCTTGTATGATCAATTAAGCGAATATTACTAAGTTTGCTTTAAAACTTTTACAATGATATTTTAGTAAAATAAATATTTAAACCGAAGAAAATGAGCTATTTATACAGACCCAAACCGGAAGACAAAATAAAAGCCGACTTTTTAAGAAGAAAGCAAAAAGGACTCAGCGACCATGTCGAATTTCACGAATTCAAAAATTGGTACGAGTCGCAGGAAAAAGAATGTTATTTCTGTGGGCTCAAAGAGGAAGAATGTCAAAAGATCGTTATGACTGGTCTTCTTAAATCGGAAAGGTTTCCTCAGAACGGGGCACTTGGCCGCGGACAAGGGAGGGGCATGTGGCTGGAAATTGCCAAATTTAAACAAAAAGATAATTATTTATTGGACAATTGTGTGCTTTGCTGCTATTTCTGCCACAACGACAAGAGCGATGTATTTAATGGTCAGGCCTATAAAGAATTTCAAGATGACCGGATCGGATATTTGCGAAGGCTATTAAATGAAAACAAATGATCAAAATGAAAACTACCGTAAAATTACTTCTATTTTCCCTCTTAATTCTTGTATTTCAACAATGTAAAACCTTTCAGACCGAACCCAGGTCTGTCGAAAATTTTGGGAAAAGGTGGAAATTCCATCTTGGGGACTTGCCCGGTGCTGAAAAACCTGCTTTTGATGATGCCTCCTGGCGTACTTTAAATGTTCCCCACGACTGGAGCATCGAGGGTGAGTTCAACGAGAAAAACCCAGCTTCTCCGGGTGGAGGCGCTATGCCTGGTGGAATTGGCTGGTATCGGAAATCCTTCAAATTTGATATCGACACCGAAGAAAAAATGGTCTTTATCGATTTCGATGGAGTTTATCAAAAAAGCGAAGTCTGGCTCAATGGGGTTTCGGTCGGCAAAAGGCATTATGGGTACAGTTCATTCCGTTACGACCTCACACCCTATCTTTCAAAGGGGGACAAGGAAAATATTTTAGCCGTAAAGGTCGATAATTCGGAACAACCCAATTCAAGATGGTATTCAGGATCTGGTATCTACCGGAATGTCTGGTTGGTCACTACAGGCAAGACCCACATCGATCACTGGGGAACATTCGTCACAACACCTGAAGTTTCAGATAAGCTTGCCAAAGTAAAGCTAGTCACTCAAATCAGGAATAACCTCAGGAAGGGTCAGAAATTACTTTTGAAAACTTCACTGATCGACCCAACCGGCAAGGAGATTGCTACTGGAAGGACCAGTTCAAACGGAATTAAAGACTCAATATACAGTGCCACCTTCGATTTCAAGGTATCCTATCCAATGCTTTGGAACCTTGAATCACCAGTATTGTATTCTGCTGTATCACAGGTATTTGTAGATGGAAGTCTTGTTGATAATTATACTACGACATTTGGGATCAGGAGTTTTTATTTTGATCCGGACAAAGGTTTTTCGCTCAATGGGAAATCAATGAAAATCAATGGGGTATGCAACCACCAGGATTTGGGGTGCTTGGGTTCTGCCGTCAACACAAGGGCATTGGAACGTCAGCTCGAAATCCTTAAAGGGATGGGATGCAACGCCATCCGCACTTCGCATAATCCACCTGCCCCTGAATTGTTGGACCTTGCAGACCGGATGGGTTTTATCATCATGGACGAGGCTTTCGATATGTGGAAAAAACCGAAGAATAAACTGGATTACAGTACGGTCTGGGAGTCCATGCACAAGAAGGATTTGCAGGATTTGATTTTGCGTGACCGGAACCATCCGAGTGTGATGATATGGAGCATCGGCAACGAAATCCTTGAACAATGGGACAGCACCGGTACCGCGATTGCCAGGGAACTTGCAGGTTATGTCAAAGAATTGGATACCACGCGTCCCATCACATCGGCCTGTAACGATCCAAAACCTTCGAATTTCATCATCAAATCCGGTGCTTTGGATCTGATCGGATACAATTACAATCACAAAACCTATGCTGATTTCCAGAAGACTTATCCAGGACAGAAATTTATAGGAACAGAAACAGTTTCCGCATTGATGACCCGTGGTGTCTATGATCCGCCTTCGGACCTTATCCGTCGGTGGCCGGTACGAAACAACTGGCAGGGACCGAAACCCAACAAAGACAATACTTGTTCATCTTACGACAATGTTTCAGCACCCTGGGGTTCGACCCATGAAGAGACATGGAAAGAGATTAAAAAATACGATTTCCTGGCAGGTCAATTTATCTGGACCGGCTTTGATTATCTGGGCGAACCAACCCCTTACTGGTGGCCTTCGCGAAGTTCTTATTTTGGGATCATCGACCTGGCTGGTTTCCCCAAAGATGTTTATTACATGTACCAAAGTGAATGGACCAATAAAGATGTTTTGCATTTGTTCCCCCATTGGAACTGGAAAAAAGGGGATACAATCGATGTCATGGCTTATACAAATGCTGAAGAGGTCGAATTGTTTCTGAACAACCAGTCGTTGGGGGTTAAGAAAAAACAGGATAACGAACTGCACCTGATGTGGCGGGTACCCTTTGAACCAGGAACTTTGAAAGCTGTCTCGCGATCTTTGGGAAGACAAGTGCTGGCGGAGAAGATAAATACTGCCGGAACTGCCGCAAAAATTGTTGTAACGCCAGATCATCAAACACTTAAAAGTGATGGAAACGACCTCTCGTTTATTACTGTTGAAGTAACCGATGAAAATGGGAACCTGGTACCGGATGCCGATCAAATGATTGAATTTAAGGTTGAAGGGGAAGGGACTATTGTTGGCGTTGACAATGGTGATCCTGTCAGTCATGAATCGTTCAAAGCTCCGAGGAGAAAAGCTTTTCATGGAAAATGTCTTGTAGTTGTTCAAGCAAACGAAAAATCAGGAACGATTAAATTGACCGCCACATCACCTGGATTAACAGCCGATGGTGTTGAATTGATTGTGAATTAACAATAAAATATCAACATGAGATTTGCATTTTTCGGATTTTTAAAAATTAAACCTTAAATTTGCACGCCAAAAAAAGAATTTGAAAATATTCTCAAATTAAAACTTTAATTATGACTAAGTACGTTTATACATTCGGCAACGGAAAAGCTGAAGGTGGTGCAGGAATGAAGAATTTACTCGGGGGTAAAGGTGCCAACCTCGCAGAGATGAACCTGATTGGTGTTCCGGTTCCTCCAGGATTCACGATTACAACAGAGGTTTGTACAGTGTTTAACGAGCAAGGCAGAGATGAAGCTTTTGCAATGATCAGTGAAGAAGTAAAGAAGGCAGTGGCTGAAATTGAACAATTGACCGGAACTGTTTTTGGATCAAAAGAAAATCCATGTTTAGTATCAGTCCGTTCAGGTGCAAGGGCATCCATGCCAGGTATGATGGACACGATCCTTAACCTGGGCTTGAATGACCTCGCAGTTGAAGGAATTGCAAAACTTTCTGGAAATGAACGTTTTGCATGGGATTCATATCGTCGTTTTGTACAAATGTACGGCGATGTCGTTCTTGGTTTAAAACCGCACAGCAAAGAAGATATTGATCCTTTCGAGGAAATCATCGAAGGGATGAAAGAAGAACTTGGCATCCATCAGGATACAGACTTCAAGGTTGCTGATCTTAAAGAATTGGTTGTTAGGTTTAAGCAAGCGGTGCTGGCAAAAACAGGCAGGGAATTCCCTACAGACCCATGGGAACAATTGTGGGGTTCAATAGCTGCAGTTTTTGAAAGCTGGATGAACGATAGGGCGATCTATTATCGTAAACTCAACAACATCCCTGCAGAATGGGGAACGGCTGTGAATGTTCAGGCAATGGTTTTTGGAAATATGGGAAATAATTCCGCCACCGGCGTTGCCTTTACACGTGATGCTTCTACTGGTGAGGATCTTTTCAATGGTGAATACTTGATCAACGCACAAGGCGAAGATGTTGTTGCCGGTATCCGTACACCTCAACAAATTACACTTGAAGGTTCAAAACGTTGGGCAGAACTTCAGAACATCACTGAAGAAGACCGCGCAGCCAATTATCCTTCCCTTGAAGAATCTATGCCTGTCGCATATTCAGAATTGCTTGTAATTCAGCAAAAACTGGAAGACCATAGTGCTGATATGCAAGATATTGAATTCACAATCCAGAATGGCAAACTTTGGTTGCTCCAGACCCGAAACGCAAAACGTACAGGTGCAGCGATGGTCAAGATTGCCGTTGATATGTTGAACGATGGTGCGATTGACGAAAAAACCGCTCTTCTGCGTGTTGAGCCAAACAAACTGGATGAACTGCTTCATCCGGTTTTCAATACAGAAGCCCTTGCAACGACAAAAGTAATTGCAAAAGGTCTTCCTGCATCTCCGGGTGCTGCAACAGGCCAGATCGTATTCTTTGCTGACGAAGCCGCCAAATATGAACATTCAATCCTTGTACGTATCGAAACTTCACCTGAAGATCTCGAAGGTATGGTGATCGCAAAAGGTATCCTGACTGCTCGAGGAGGGATGACTTCCCACGCCGCTGTTGTGGCTCGTGGAATGGGCAAATGCTGCGTTTCCGGTGCCGGTGCTATCCGTATCGATTACAAAGCAAGAACTTGCGAAGCTAGTGGTAAAGTTTACAACGAAGGTGACTGGATCTCTTTGAATGGTTCTACTGGTGAAGTTTTCGCCGGTAAAGTAAAAACACAGGAAGCTACATTGGACAAAGATTTTGCAAAAATCATGGAATTGTCCGATAAATATACACGTATGAAAGTGCGTACCAATGCCGATACCCCAAAAGACGCAGCTGTTGCCCGTAAGTTTGGTGCAAAAGGGATTGGTCTTTGCCGTACGGAACACATGTTCTTCGAAGGAGAAAGGATCAAGGCCATGCGCGAAATGATCTTATCATCAGATGAAACTGGCCGTAAATTGGCATTGGCAAAATTATTGCCATATCAACGTTCCGACTTTGAAGGTATTTTTGAAGCAATGGCTGGATACGGTGTTACCGTTCGTTTGCTTGATCCACCATTGCATGAGTTTGTTCCTCATCAGGTTGCGCAACAAAAAGAATTGGCTGAAGAGATGGGAATCACTCCCGATCAGATCCGCCAGAAAGTTGCCGATTTGGAAGAATTCAACCCAATGTTGGGACATCGTGGTTGCCGTTTGGGGATAACGTATCCCGAAATCACTGAGATGCAGGCACGTGCCATCATCGAAGCGGCCATGAACCTCAAAGCAAAAGGGATTGATGCCCGTCCTGAAATCATGGTTCCATTGATTGGAAATGTTACCGAGCTGAAAAATCAGACCGATATTATCAACGCTACCGCTGAAATGGTCTTTGCAGAACGTGGTGACAGGATCGACTATCTGGTTGGTACAATGATCGAAGTTCCCCGTGCAGCTTTAACTGCTGACACGATTGCCAAGGAAGCTCAGTTCTTCTCCTTTGGCACGAACGACCTTACCCAGATGACTTTAGGGTTCTCACGTGACGATGCCGGTAAATTTCTGCCAGCTTATCTTGACAAGGGAATCCTTAAATTGGATCCTTTCCAGGTTCTTGACAGGGATGGCGTTGGTCAGTTGATCAAAATGGCTGTTGCCAAAGGCCGTTCGGTACGTCCTGATATTAAATTGGGGATTTGTGGTGAACATGGTGGTGAACCAAGTTCAGTCGAGTTCTGCGATATGGCTGGCCTCGACTATGTAAGCTGTTCCCCATTCAGGGTTCCAATCGCAAGGTTGGCTGCTGCTCAGGCAAATATCAGTAAGAAATAGACATATTTTGAAATAAAAAAAGGTGCTTAGGCACCTTTTTTATTTCCCCCTAAACAATTAAATCCGCATTAGAATTTTACCCATTGATTCCAATTTTATCATCCTTCTTCTGGAAATTCCGGCGTTTTCAGGATTAATTGATAAAATGCAAGATCCAGCCATTTACCAAATTTGTAACCTGACTGTTTGATCAAGCCACAGAATTCAAACCCCTCCTTTTCATGTAACCTGATGCTTGCCAGGTTAGAGGCATCTATTCCACCGATCAGTACATGAAATTCGTTCTTTTCGGCAATTTTAATGATCTCCTTTAATAAAATGGAACCTATTCCAAGACCACGTTTATCCGATCTTACATAAACAGAGTGCTCGATCGTATATTTATAAGCCGGACGCGCTCGAAAAGAACCATAGGTGGCAAAACCCAATAGTACATTATCGTGATCAAATAGGCCAACAATGGGATAATTGCCATTTCGCTTTTCTTCATACCATTTAACCATTACGTCCACTGTACGTGGCTTATAATCGTACAAAGCTGTCGAATAAAGGATAGCCTCATTAAAGATATCCAGTATTTCAGGCAGTTGCTGTTCAATGCATAGCCTCAATTCGTATTCTTTCATTCCTAAATTCTTTCATTCCTAAATTCTTTCATTCCTTAATTCTTTCATTATTAAATACTTTGTGTTCTTTGGTTCCTATACTCCTCCGGTGTATAGTTTGTGTATTTTTTAAAGATCCGGCATAGATAGGCTACGCTCCTGATCCCCACTTCATCAATGATTTGTTTCTGTGACAAATCACTTGTAAGCAGCAGATATTGTGCCTTTTCGATGCGCTTGCGGATAATAAATTCACAGGGAGGGATGCCTGTGATCGACTTAAAAACCCGTGTAAAATGGTCTTTCGAGGTACACGCCATTTGTGCAAGTTCCTCAATTACAATATCATTCGATAGATTTTTCTGAATATGGACCAGAATTTCCTGCATGTGCAAGTTTAAATAATTGGGAATATCGGTCACCGATTCCTGCTGTATGAACCTCGAAAACAGTTGTTCGATAATCCCAACGGTTTCCATCAGGTGGCCCATGGAACGATAGTCCACTTTTTTATTCGCCCATGGTTTATTTTGGTAAACCTTTGGGTCGTGGTGAGGCAATTGCAAATCTGGGTTGATTTCGAGCAAACGGGCAAAAAGGGCACAATCGAGTTTGGTCGCCCTAAACTTATTTTGCATGTTGAAGAGGCTATAAATACTCAATCCATTGTCCATACTCATGCTGAAATGGATATAATAATGTGCCAAATCCTGATTGAACAGGTAAGTACACGGAGAATAGCTTGGGATCAAATAGATATAGCCAGCCTCAAGTTTCGTTTTTTCGTTTTGATTTAAAATATAACCATCACCCTCTGTAACAAGGTACATTCGCGAGAAAGGGCTGATGATATTCTGGTACTCCGAAACCCGGTCGAATCGCAAAAAAGCTGCATTCTTTACATTGAATCGAATTGACTGGCCAATCTCCTGAAATTGCATATTATCTAACTTATAAAGAATTTCGAATAATAAACTCCTCAAATATAATAAATTCCTTCAATAACCTATTTTGGATTATCGTATTTGTGCAATAAGATGGCGACAATGTGTAATAAACTATGCCTCGGATGTTCTATTTTTGTTTGTGTAAGTGGACATCAACTAACAAACTTTTATACAAGATGAATCTTCAAATTTTATTGGGCATTTTACTGATAGCTGCCGGAGCCTTTTCTTCAGGAAGTTTCGCAGTTCCTTTTGGTAAGATA
>CAIYPA010000111.1 GCA_903927965.1 uncultured Bacteroidia bacterium
CTGAGTGTAGAAACCAGCATGAAAAAAAGGAAAAACCGCGATGTAAGACTCATCATATTAGAAAGTTTGTTTTCAGCCGCCGAAAGTAGGGAAAAACTGAAACATTCTCTTACGGGGAAAAGCGTTATTTTTTTGATTTTATTGATCCATAAAATGTGGATAGCGTCTGGCAACTGGCGGCTGGCTGTTCGTGCTTAAAATAAATTTGGATTTCTGGATTTTGAAAGTTGGGCCAAAATGCTGCTGGCAACTAACGGCTGGCAGAGCACTTTTGTATCTAAAAATTAAAATGCCACGAAGTTACTAAGCCACTAAGATTCACAAAGAAGTATCAATAAAGTTTTGGATTTCTGACAATCAAGTTCAGTAGCAGGTTCTAGCTTTGAACTGTGGCCAGTCGCCAGCAGCTAGTCGCCAGTCGCCGGTCTTCACAAATCCACATCCCTCCTGTTCTCCTTTATCCTGCTTTGTATTTTTTTTGATTCGATCCGTCTCTCGATCGAAGCCTTGGAAGGTTTTGTTCGGATTCTTTTTGTCTTTGGTGTAAGTGCTTTATTGATAATAAAATAGAATTTTTCGATTACCTTGTCCCTGTTTGAAAGCTGTGAACGTTCCGTTTGTGAAACAAGAACCAATTCTCCCAGCTTATTGATTTTATTCCCCAGCTTTTCAGCAATAATCGCCTTCTCTTCATCGGATAGTAAAGCCGAAGTCCCAACGTTGAAACGCAATTCCACTTTGGTGCTCACTTTATTTACATTTTGGCCACCTGGCCCGCCACTTCGCGATGCCTGAAAAACAAATTCATTTTCAAAGTTCCTGTCCCTGACGTCCATCTGACACAATTTTTCGCAATTGTAATCAAAAAATAAACCAGTTGACAGGTAAAATCATAAATATTATATCGGCATCAAAAAGTGTTATAAATTTGAGCGGTTTTTATTGTCTGTAATAACTAAGGTTCGATAACATACCTCTGGTTTAAGGATAAAAATGGACATATTAAAATTTAATAAGGTAATAAGGTTTGGTTTTAATGTTGAATATGTTACTAAGGTTGAACTGCAAAATAAGGTTTTAAGAATTATTTAATTGAAATGATGGATATAAAGATTGAACCACACTGGAAAGAGCTGTTGAACAACGAGTTCGAAAAACCCTATTTTTCTGCTTTGACCGATTTCGTCAAGTCGGAATATGCATCGCAGAAGATCTATCCTCCCGGACGATTGATTTTCAATTCTTTCGACAAATGCCCGTTCGATAAGGTCAAAGTTGTCATATTGGGTCAGGATCCCTATCATGAACCAGGACAGGCGCATGGGTTGTGTTTTTCGGTTCCAGACGGGGTACCCCCTCCCCCATCGTTACAGAATATTTTCAAAGAGATTCAGGAAGACCTGGGAATACCGGTACCCAAATCGGGTAACCTGGAAAGATGGGCCGAACAAGGGGTTTTCATGCTAAACGCGACCCTCACTGTGAGGGCACATCAGGCTGGTTCACACCAGAAAAAGGGGTGGGAGACCTTCACCGACCAGGTGGTCAGATTGTTGAATGATTCGGAAAACCACCTGGTATTCATCCTTTGGGGAGCCTATGCTCAGCGGAAAGGGGAATTTATCGATACAAAAAAACATTTGGTTTTGAGTTCAGTCCATCCCTCACCATTATCGTCCCATAGGGGTTTCTTTGGAAACCACCAGTTCAGCAAGGCCAATGCGTTTTTGGTACAACAAGAAAAAGAGCCCATCAGGTGGTAGGCTAAAATGCATCTGTTGTTATTGGCATAAACCATTCTATCTGCTTAACACAAATCACTGTTGGGTTCTGCTTCGCAGCTCATAGCAGAATGCAAGATATTTTGATAGGACACAACTTACATTCGTATAAATTTTGTTGCGGATGGAAACAGCAAAGGATTAATATTTATATTTACCAAATATAAGAACTTGTTCAGATTGGCTTATTCCCTAACGCGATATGTCAACTCTGGCCTAAATAATTGATTGCTTTATGGCTTTTAACGAAAATACAAGGGTTAAAATCCCTGCTATCTTGCATTTATGCAGATTGGGATATAGCTATATATCTCTCTCAAAAGCCAATTGGGATATCAACACCAATATTTTCCCCTCCATTTTTTCGGAAAGCCTTAAGCGGATCAACAAGGATATTGAAGACGGCGATGTAAGGAGGATGTTTGAAGATGTCTCCCTGGTGTTGGATAACGAGGATCTCGGGCAGGCATTTCATGAGATGCTGACCACTTCAACAGGAATTAAATTAATTGATTTTAAGGATTTTAACAATAACTCTTTTCATGTTGTCACGGAATTGACCTATAAAAACGGCGATGAAGAATTCCGTCCCGATATTACAATCCTTGTCAACGGCATGCCACTTGCTTTTATCGAGGTGAAAAAACCGAATAACCAGGAAGGTATACTCGCAGAAAGGAGCAGGATCAATGCCAGGTTCAAAAACAAGAAGTTCCGTAAATTCATCAACCTGTCGCAACTGCTCGTCTTTTCCAACAACATGGAGTACGACATGGAATCGATAGAACCGATACAAGGGGCATTCTATTCTTCCACCTCCTATTCTTCGGCAAACTTCAATTGCTTCAGGGAAGAAGAAAAACTTGATTTAAGCACGATTCTTAAACCTGAAAATGATGAACTTGAAAATTTTGTCCTAAAAGACAACAACCTGGCATCCATCAAATTTTCTCCCGAGTTTATCACCAACAAAGGGACAGAAACCCCGACCAACAGGATTTTGACGTCCCTGTTTTGCAAGGATCGTTTGTCAATGCTCCTCAAATACTGCTTTGCCTATGTGAACACCGAAACAGGCCTGGAGAAGCACATCATGCGTTATCCACAGTTGTTTGCGACCAAAGCAATCGAACAGACACTAGAAAAAGGGATCAAAAAAGGGATCATCTGGCACACCCAGGGCAGTGGAAAGACGGCACTTGCTTTTTTCAACGTGAAGTACCTGACCGATTATTTCAGCAATAAAAGCGTGGTTCCCAAATTCTATTTTATTGTTGACCGGATTGACCTGATGAACCAGGCAAAAACCGAGTTTACCAGCCGTGGCCTGATCGTTCATACGGTCAATTCAAAAGAGGAACTGCTCCTGAATTTCAGGCTTCGCCAGGCTATCCATAACCTTAGCGGTAAGCGTGAAATTACGGTTGTCAACATCCAGAAGTTCAAAGACGATACGGATGTTTTGAGGGCAAACGATTACGACATCAATTCGCAGCGGGTCTATTTTTTGGACGAAGTCCACAGGAGTTATAACCCAACAGGCAGCTTTTTGGCCAACCTGTTCAATTCCGACCGAAACGCGATCCTTATTGGCCTCACAGGGACTCCTCTGATTGGAAAAGACAGGACATCCCGGGCAATCTTTGGAAATTATATTCATAAGTACTATTACAATGCCTCAATTTCTGATGGTTATACGCTGAAACTTATCCGTGAAGGGATCGAGACCAATTATAAGATCGGATTGGCAAAGGCTTTGAAAGAAATCGAAATCCTCAAAGGTGCTGCAGATAAGCGGATCGTCTATGCCCATGAGAAGTTTGTCGAGCCGATGCTCCATTACATTGTGAACGATTTTTTGAAAAGCAGGGCGCGGTTCGGCGATCATACAATTGGGGGAATGGTTGTTTGTGACAGTTCGGAACAGGCGCGGAAATTGTTTGAAATCTTCATCAGCAAATACAACCCGACCCAAATGGTTTTTGAAGTTGTTGAGCCTTACAGTATCGCGGCAGAACCTTCTGTCGAATACGGCAATTATCAAAAAGACCACGATAAAAGCCTTACCGCTTCCCTTATCTTGCACGATGTTGGGACCAAGGAGGAACGCAAGCAGGAAGTGACAGATTTCAAATCGGGCAAAATCGACCTTCTTTTTGTCTTCAATATGCTCCTCACAGGTTTCGATGCCAAACGGCTCAAAAAGTTGTACATTGGTCGGATTGTCAAGGACCACAATTTATTGCAGACGCTGACACGTGTCAACCGGCCTTACAAAAAATTCAGGTACGGTTTTGTGGTTGACTTTGCCGATATCCGCAAGGAGTTCGACGCAACCAATAAAGCCTATTTCGATGAGTTACAGGGCGAACTGGGCGATGAAATGGAAAACTACTCCAACCTTTTTAAAACAAGGGAAGAGATCGAAGCAGAAATTAAGGAGATCAAAGAGAAGCTTTGGCATTACAATTTGAACAATGCAGAATTGTTTTCGCAACAAATCAGCCAGATAGACGATCGGAACAAAGTGCTGGAGATCAAAAAGGCTTTGGAAAATGCCAGGAACCTCTATAACCTGATACGGCTTTCGGGGCAATTTGAAATGCTGGAGAAGATTGATTTTACAAAATTGAACCAACTCTATAACGAAACATCCAGGCACCTAGATTTGCTGAACCTCAAAGATTCGCTGCAAAACAATGCCGACTCCACCAATTTGCTGAACATCGCCCTCGAAAACATCCTGTTCATGTTTAGGAAAATCTCTGAGGAGGAGATGGTCATTGCCGACCAGTTGAAAGACATGCTGCGCAAGACACGCGAAGCATTGGGCGGCAATTTTGACCAGAACGATCCGGAATTCGTTACTTTGTACGAAGAACTGAAACGGTTGTTCAACAAGAAAAATCTCGATGAAATTTCGCAACAGGAAATGGTCCACAACATTGGCTCCTTACAGCAAATATTGGACAAGGTAACGGAGTTGAATCGCAAAAACAACTTGTTGAAAGCCAAATATGAATACGACTCTAAGTATGCCTGTTTGCACAAACGCATTATGGAAAGGGGCAATATTTCCAAAAAGGAAAGCGAACTTGGAGAACCCCTTTTGGACATCAAAAAGCAGACTGACAACAAAGTATTGATTAACAGTAAAATACTAGATAATGAGAGTTATTTTAATAAAATGGTGATCCAGATGGTGGTCAATAGTTTCAGTAATAATAAAATTGAGCTTGACCCGGAATCGGCCCGGTACATCAACAATTGTCTGGTAAAAGAATACATGAACGAATATCAGGGAACACAAAAATGGTAACACAGGATTTTACAGCGCAAACGAAAGCTTTGATCGATAATCTGAAAGGCGTTTGCACCTCATATGGTTTGGGAAACGATGGGAATGAATTCAAGATCATCACCCAGGTTTTCCTTTATAAATTTATGAACGACAAGTTTGGATTTGAAGTTAAGCAAGCTGAACCCAAACTTAATAATGGGGGAAACTGGGAACAGGAAGTCGCTCAATATACTGAAATACAATATGAAACGTTGCTTATGAAAATGAACCCCGACAGTGCCAAACTGAAAAGGGAACATTATTTGTCGAACCTGCACAACAAGCAGAACGACGAAGAATTTGCGAAGTTCTTTGACGATACGTTGCGCGACATCGCGATTTTCAACAACGACATCTTTTCGGTGAAAACCGGAACCGGTTCAAAAATTACATTATTTGACGAGTTAAGTAATTATATTACAGATAGTTCTAAACGTGACGATTTTTGCAGGGCCATCGTCAATCAATTGGTGAATTTCAGTTTTGAGAAGATATTTGGCCAGAAGTTCGATTTCTTCTCGACCATTTTCGAATACCTGATCAAAGACTATAACAAGGACGGCGGCGGTAAATATGCCGAATATTTCACGCCCCATGCAGTTGCGCACATCATGGCATCGATTCTGGTTGACAGTCCGGTCAGCAACGTTACCGGTTATGACCCATCCGGAGGATCAGGTACTTTGCTGATGTGCCTGGCACATGCCATTGGTGAAGACCATTGCACGATCTACTCGCAGGATATTTCCCAGAAATCGTCAAGTATGTTGCGGTTGAACCTGATTTTGAACAATCTGGTCCATTCGATCCAAAATATCATACAAGGCAATACCTTGCTTATGCCCTATCATAAGGTTGGGGATAAACTGATGACTTTTGATTACATCGTTTCCAATCCCCCTTTTAAACTTGACTTTAGCGATTACCGCGACGATCTTGACAACAAGAAAAACAGTGAACGTTTTTTCGCAGGGATACCCAAAATTGCAAAAACCGATAAGGACAAGATGTCTATCTATCTTCTTTTCATTCAGCATATTGTATTTTCCTTATCTCAGATGGGGAAAGCAGCAATTGTTGTGCCCACTGGTTTTATCACCGCACAAAGCGGGATCGAAAAGAAGATCCGTGAAAAGTTGGTGGAAGAAAAGATGCTCCGCGGTGTTGTTTCGATGCCAAGTAATATTTTCGCAACTACCGGAACCAACGTTTCCGTTTTGTTCCTTGACAAGGCAAATACAAAAGGTGATATCGTTTTGATGGACGCTTCCAAATTGGGCACAACCGTGAAGGATGGGAAGAACCAGAAAACATTGCTTTCGTCAGATGAAGAACAGTTGATTATCAACACCTTCAATCAATATAAAGCAGTTGAGGACTTTACAGTCGTTGTTTCGTACGACCAGATCAAAGAGAAAAACTACTCGCTGAGTGCCGGGCAGTATTTCGATGTGAAGATCGAATACACCGATATTACACCCGAAGCCTTTACTGCCAGGATGGACAGCTTCCAAAAGAACCTCGATTCCCTTTTTGCCGAGTCCCATGCATTGGAAATAGAAATAAAAAAGCAGTTGGGAGGGTTGACCTATGGATAAAAAACTACAAATACGAAACAGCACCGCCGAGTTTCTTGTTTTTACAAAACAAGCCGGTGAAAGCACAATTGAAGTCCGAATTGAGGATGAAACTGTCTGGCTTTCACAGAAATTGATTTCAGTTCTTTTTGATGTTGAGGTCAATACAATTAATTATCATATCAAAGAAATTTACAAAATACAGGAGCAAAGCGAAAAGGCAACTATTCGAAATTTTCGAATAGTTCAATTCGAGGGAAAACGACAAGTGGAACGGGATGTGGAGTTCTATAATCTTGATATTATAATATCAGTAGGTTATCGTGTTAATTCAGACCGAGCAATGCAATTCCGCCAATGGGCCACAAATGTACTTCGTGACTTTGCGATACGTGGCTATGTACTTGATAAAGAGCGTTTAAAAAATGGGGCATTCTTTAGCAAGAAGTATTTTGACGATCTGCTAGCCGAAATAAGGGAGATCCGCGCAAGCGAACGCAATTTTTACCAGAAGATTACGGATATCTATTCCACAGCCATGGACTATAACAAAGATGCCTCGACAACCAAGACTTTCTTTGCTACAGTTCAGAACAAATTGCATTTTGCCATTCATGGACATACGGCAGCCGAATTGATTGTGGACCACGCCAATGCCGAAAAAGAGCATATGGGTTTGAATACCTGGAAAAATGCGCCCGAAGGAAAGATAATTAAAACCGATGTGTCGATTGCCAAGAACTACCTGAAGGAACAGGAGCTCAAATCCTTAGATCGGTTTGTGACCATGTATCTTGATTATGCAGAAGATCAGGCAGAACGTGGTTTTCCAATGACGATGACCGACTGGGCGCAGAAACTCAATGTATTTCTGCAATTTAACCAACGCGACGTGTTCGATAATCCGGGACGTGTTACAGCCGAAATAGCCAAGGCTTTCGCCGAAAATGAATTTGAGAAATACCGGGTGTTGCAGGATAGGCTATTTGAATCGGACTTCGACAAGCATATCAAAAATCAGTTGGGAGGGTTGACCTATGAGTAAAAACAATCCCATTATTCCAAGCTCCTTTGTCCAGGACATTAAAATCATCATTGGACAAGCCCGGACCCAAGCTGTGCGGAGCGTGGAGTTCCACAGGGTTCAGATGTACTGGAAAGTTGGGGAACGTATTTTTAACGAAGAACAACAAGGAAAGGAACGGGTCGATTATGGCACCTATTTGATCCGTAACCTCGCCAAAGAGCTTGAACCGGAATATGGAAGCGGCTTTTCGTACCGGCAATTAAATTGGTGCAGACAGTTCTATTGTGAATTTCCAATTGTGTCCGCACTGCGGACACAATTGAATTGGATGAAAGACAAAATTACAAAATGGATTCTTTGCAGCTTTACAAATTAGAGATTCCTCCCTTCGGTCGGAATGACCCATTTCGTTATAGGTATGGGATGAAAGGGAGTGGCCGGCAGAGCCGGCCA
>CAIYPA010000112.1 GCA_903927965.1 uncultured Bacteroidia bacterium
GTAATGGACTATCCGGTTTTGGAAACCCCGATGAACTTTTAGGACATTCAATACACCGTAGGTGTTAACGTACTGTAGAATAAATGATTGACTCACACAACAAAGGCGCAATCACAGAGTCGTTGAGAGAGCGAATGTTCAATGCGCCGCAAAGCAAATGTAATTGGATAGTCAAACTTGCGGATTGCGCCACAAGGTTTTAAAAGTTTGGAGAAGCTTTTTGTTGGAATAATCCAAATCAATTAATGAGTTGATATATAATCCTTTTGAAACTATCAGCGACAATATTTTCTTCTGGAATTTTTGCAAAAGCAATTCCTGGAAGTTCGGCCTGATAAGTTTTGCTTAAAGAGCGCCACAAAATAGGAAAATCGGTAATCAAAGGAGATTGGGTTAACTTTTTGGTATGCCAACCCAAAGGGCTATCGAAAGTTTGTTGGTCATGGGTCAATAATTCTGCAAAATCTGTTTTAAAATTGACAGAATTCAAATAATCAGCACATTCTGGATTTTGCAAAAGAAAATGTAAATCATAAAAATGTCGGATTTTTGAAGCTAGATCGTAAATATAGTTTTCTGAATAGGAAAATCGAATTAGCGAGACTAACTTCTCAGAAAAAGTGCGTCGTTTATCCAAAACGTTAACTATAAAGGGATTTAATTCGTACTTTTCAATTAAACTGCCATTGCCTGTTTTTTCATAAAAATCAGTGATAAAACTTGTAATTGTCAATTTATCAAATGGGTATGGGTTTGCGAATGAATTTATCTCGACCATCAGTTGTCCTATATTTACCGAAGACTTCATTGCTTGCCCCATTATATTGGGATAAGCATACATGGCTTTATAAAATCGTGAACCTTTGCTGGTAACTCCATTTATTACCATTTCTTCCAAATCAGCCGTTATTTCCTTGGCGACTTTTTTGATCAACATTTTAAGCTGATTCCCAGTCATTGAGTCGGCATCAATTACAGCTATATCAATATCTTCAGAAAACCGATTAATCAAGTGGTAAGCCTTTGATAATGAGGTACCACCTTTGAAAACTACCCTGTCTGAATTTTTATTTTGCGCCATCAACCGTAGTGTGCGGGTAATCCAGTAATCTTTTTCGATGTAAACAGCATTTACACCGAGATACTCCGAAGCAGCAAGTACTGTCTCTGTAAAGAGTTTTTTGTTTTCGTGCAAATTCATTTTATGTGCCAATTTGATTTTGTTGATAATACCGACTCAGAAATTGGAATTTTATACTCAGTTACTCCGTTTAGTGATTTTTGCAATTTTTTTAGCAATAGATTATCAGCTCCGGTTAATTCCAAAATTGCCCCACATAAAGCCCTGACTGAATTTGTATATTTCAATGCCAGAGTTGTCAATGCAGCTTTTTGTTCTGTTGCCAATTCCCGAAATATCTCTATTAATCTGCGACAAGCGTCGTCCGTTGTGGTTCCGGGGATTTCGCGAATAAAACGTACGGCATCCAAAATTCTTAATAACTCAATGTTCTTTTGGGTGATAACATTGGGTTGAACAATAAAGGAAATAGTGTAATTTTCGCGTTTGACGGCTCGGCGGTATTTATTTGTTCCGATCTGAATATAGGAAGAAATTTGCGTGGTTAAACCCAGTGCACTAAATGCCGAATAACCAGTGAGATACCCTATTTGCTTACCGTCTTGCTCAATAAAGTCTTTGGCAATTTGATAGGCAGACGGTTTCAAAGCACCGAATTGAGTTTTTCTGGGTTTGTAATATTTACCCTTTGATAACCTGACGATCTTTCCTGAATCGGCTAAACGGTTTAGTGCCTTTACAACCGAATTTTTACGACCTACCTCAATTTCGAAAAACTGATAGGTAAACACATAATCGACTGGAAACCCATCAATCTTATTTGCTACAATATCAGATATTTTCATTGTATTTGATTTGATTGCAAAAATAAGATATTTGTCACTTTTATTACGTAATAAACGGGACATTTTTGAGAAATTTTTGGAGAAGCTCAGATCCAGCTTTTATTGCCTCAAATTTCTGGTAAGGGCAATTAAAAAAACAGTCGATTTATTTGTAATGATAGTTCCCCAAGGAAGATTTTCCTAAATCTTGGATCGCCACAAAGTTTTAAAGGTTCGCCGAAGGTTACAAACAACATGACAGCACCCTCACCCTCAGGACCTGTCATTGCGCGGAGTGCTGCAAAATCTAAATTTGAAAGATAATCAACTGTACGACAAAGCAATCCCAAACTAAGAAGCACTATCCAAAAAATATTGTTCTGGATTGCATAATAGACTTATAAGAGAGTTGACAGTTCCGTCCGAAAGAAGCGTGGCTGCTTTTCGAACCTTCGATCGCGGACGGTTTTCGTGTCGCCATTTTACCCTGGGTGGCGCGGTCCAACGCACTTATGCTATATGACAGATATTTGTTTCGGGACCGCTTACCCAGGGCTACAAATATTTGTCCCCTACGGGGAATGGACCGCAGACGGATTTTGAAACGTTTTCGAAATTGAGGATGTAGAACCAAGTGACGTTAGGCACGGACAATCTTGTAACAACGGAATTCATTCCGTTGCCCAACCGAATGCGCCACAAACTTTTATATGGCTTTTCCTCCCTGTCCGAAGGGAGCTTTGCACTTTTCCAGACATTCGGGCGCGGACGGTTTGGCTACAACATCCGAACCCTGGGTGGCGCGGTCCAAGCCACATTTACGCTTTGACGGGGTTTTGGTTCGGGACCGCTTACCCATGGCTATTGATATTTATCCCTTACAGGGAACTGACCGCGGAGGGATTTTGAAACGTTTACGAATTTGTAGTAATGGACTATCCGGTTTTGGAAACCCCGATGAACTTTTAGGACATTCAATACACCGTAGGTGTTAAAGTATTGTATAATAAATGATTGACCCACACAACAAAGGCGCAATCACAGAGTCGTTGAGAGAGCGAAAATTCAATGCGCCGTAAGCAAAGGCAGTTCGATGGTCATAGAATTGGGAAGTACGGAAGCCGAATAAGGGAGAATGGAAACCGGAAAAATCCAGATTGTGGATTGCGCCACAAAGTTTTAAAAGCTGAACGAGATTTCTATCAAATCTACAAGCAGTTTTACTTTCAGACCAGGAAATCAAACTTAATAAAACTGCTAAGAAATTAATATGCTGTTATATGGTTCGCAATAGTAGAAACATA
>CAIYPA010000113.1 GCA_903927965.1 uncultured Bacteroidia bacterium
TATCCTGCATATCTTTTGCCTCTTCTTTGGCACGTTTGATGGCAGGAGTCCAAACCTGGGTCAGCAATTTGTAAACATTCTCGGGTGTTTTGGCCATGCAATCGTCAAGAACATAGGCTGACCAACTCGGAAAACCCATGATGTTCGCCTTTTGAAGCCGAAGATTGACGATCTTGTTGATCACCGATTTATTGTCATGGGCATTCCCATTGTTCCCACGCATGTACATTGCTTTGTAGATTTTTTCACGCAGGTCACGATTTTTTGCATACGTCACAAAAGGAATCCAGCTTGGCTTTTGAAGTGTAAACACCCATTTCCCGGCCATGCTGTCGGCTTTGGCTTCTTCGGCAGCTCCTGAAATTACAGATTCCGGTAAACCAGCAAGGTCTTCTTTCTTGTCGATCACCAATTTAAAGGCATTGGTCTCTGCCAACATATTGTCCCCAAACTGAAGATCAACCAATGACAGTTCTTCATTGACTTTCTTCAACTGCTCTTTTTTCTCAAGAGTAAGGTTGGCACCACCCCTGACAAACCGCTTATAGGTTTCTTCCAATAACCTCGATTGTTCCCTGTTCAGATTGAGGGAAGCCTTCTTGTCGTTGACAGCTTTAACCCTTGCAAACAGTTTCTCATTCAGGTTAATGGCATCTTTGTGTTGCGATATCATGGGTGCCACTTTACGGGCGATATCCTGAATCGAATCATTCGTATTGGCTTCTTTGAGATTAGAGAAAACCCTGTAAACACGGGTAAGCAAATCACCGCTACAATCAAGGGCTTCGATCGTATTGGCGAAATCGGGAGCCTGATCAGAATCTGTAATTTTCTTAATATCAGCCTGATGTTGTTTAATACCTTCTTCAATCGCAGGCAGAAAATGTTTGTTCTTTATCTTATCAAAGGGTGGGACTCCGAACGGCGCAGTGTACGCTTCAAAAAATGGATTCATTTCTGTGGGTTTTTTCTCTGGGTTAACACATGAAGCCGCAATAAACAGTACGACCAACGGAATAAATATTTCTTTTACCTTCATATTGATTGTTTTAAGTTTTGATAATCGGCGCAAAATTAGAATATAAATAGTACAAAAACACGATTTTTATCAGTTGCCAGATGGACAACAAGTCCTTGGAATGGATCTTGTAATTTTTCGTGTTACAGTGAATTGTAGTGTGTTATTATTTTTGTCAATGCATCGTCGCCATGTATCGAAAGTTTATTTTTGGAGATAAATGTTTCCATTTCACCCTTCTTTTCACCAAATAATTCGAGTAGCTTCTTTTTTGTCGTTATTTGCTGGGCAATGCTATTCTTTATTGTAAGGTAATATGTCTTTTGAATATCATCGAACCTTGCTGGTTTGGGGTCGGCAAAAGCCTTTACCGCTTCTTTTTCCAAAAAAGCCACTGAGTATTTGATAAGTAGTGTTGCGGTCCCTTCGGCCAGGACCTGGAAAAATCCATTGTTGACCTTTCCCAGATCATCAAAAGGCAAACAGGCAAAGGTCATGCCCCCAAATTCGGCCTTTCTAACCCTTGTTTTGGGGTCAATATTGTACGTGTCAGTACCTTTCTGAAATTCCAAATCATCACTATATCCATTGTAGCGCAATGGGATATCCGTAAAAATAGATCCATCGCTTGCGACAATCCTACCGGGATGGAACTCCGGGTCCAAAAAAGGTGTGCCCTGAATATCCGACAGCTTTAAGTTGTACCTTGTCCAGGTCCCGTCCTGCAACTTCTTGGTACGGAATTCGTCCATCAAACCGTTCAGCAAGGTCTGTCCATTCAGATTAACTGCTGCTGCAATCATGAATGAAAAACAAAAAATAAAGCGTTTCATAGCTTTTGAATTAAAAATAAATTTTTCTGTACTTAAATTTGTATAAATTGCAACTGGCTATTGGCTTCTGGCAACTGGCTGATCTTCAAAGCTAAA
>CAIYPA010000114.1 GCA_903927965.1 uncultured Bacteroidia bacterium
ACTTAATTGAGTTCACACCTTTAAATTTATTTCGTTCATCCATGCTACAAAGGTAGCATTACAAAAATTATGGGCGGTCTAAACGCCTATACCAGTAAGGTTTATTTGTGTTTATTTATATAATCATATGAATAACAATATATTATAGATATATTAACCTTATTTTCCCATTTCTCAAACCTTAGTAAAACCAGACTAATACCCCATTTAAGCGGTGCAATCGGAATTTTCAAAAATGATCAAATCTACCATGCGCCGCAAAGCCATTTCCAAACGATCATCATTACAAATTTTCGATTTTAAAACTAATGTACTGAAATCTATTTATACTCAAAGTACAATCTGCCAGTGCCAACTGCCAGTTGCAATTTCCCATGAAGTACAAATATAATCAACTTTATTTTTTACCTACGCCATATTTTGTCGTAGACAAACCTTATCTTTGTCCCATCAAGCTCAATTAAAATGACAACACGGGAATCATTATTGCGTTACTTTCACATTATTAATAAGTTGCGTAAATCTCCGGCAACTTTCAAGGAGATTGACGGATACCTGACCAAACAGTCGGAATTGCAAGGGTACCATTTCAATGTCTCGAAGCGGCAGTTCCAGCGCGACCTTGAAGACATTGGGGCGATCTTCGAGATCGATATCAACTATGACTTCAGACGGCGCGTCTATGCTATTGACGATGAGCTTCATTCTGAAATCAGTCAACGCCGTTTGGAGGCTTTTGATACCTTTAATGCCTTGAAAATCGGGGAGAACACCTCAAAATCGATTCTCTTCGAAAAGAGGCGGCCACAGGGAACTGAATATCTCTTTGGGCTGCTCCATGCAATTAAGTCAAACCTTCAAATCCGGTTTACCTACCACAAATTCTGGGACGAAGAACCTACTCAAAGGATTTTGGAGCCTCTCGCTTTGAAGGAGTTCAGGAACAGGTGGTATATCATCGGAAAAGAACTTAATCAGGAAATGGTCACAACCCAGATCAAAACTTTTGGCCTCGACCGGATATCTGAATTGGAAATTACAAAGACAAAGTTCAGATATCCTTCCGATTTTGATGCAGAAGATCAGTTTAAGCACTGTTTTGGGATTATCGGTGCAAATGGTGATGAACCAAAGGAGGTGGTTTTATCTTTTGAGCCAGTTCAGGGGAAGTACATCAAGTCGATGCCCTTGCACGAATCGCAGCAGGTACTTGTTGACAATGATAAAGAACTAAGGATCAAATTGTTCGTATATACAACGTATGATTTCAAGATGGAACTGCTCTCGTATGGGGAAAACCTCAAAGTTATGGAACCGGATACACTGATCCATGAGATGAAGGAAAGTTTGACATTGGCTTTGGGTAGGTATGAATTGGGAAAGAAATTGAAATAGCTGGAAATACATTGAAATGTTAGGAAATTCAATGAAATATTAGAAATTTATTGAAATAAAATGACTTGCCAATGAAATATTAGAAATTTATTGAAATAAAATGACTTGC
>CAIYPA010000115.1 GCA_903927965.1 uncultured Bacteroidia bacterium
CATGTGTTGGAAAATATTGTTGCAACACGAGATGAGGTGAACAGTGCCTCTAAAATCATTAATCTTATTAAAAAATATCACTCATGTTAACAAAAAAAACATACCATCCAATTGTTCAGGATCTGGTCCAATTGATTGAATCAAACAATTGGAAGCATCATTTTGAAAAAGCAATCAAACAAGCTACCGGTAATAATGTCCCCCTTCTTGAGAATGTAAAAAGTCTGGAAGCGTATCTTGATTGGATTGATGCATTTTTATATTGGGTGCCAACTGAAAATATATCAGGGCAAAATGTGAATGATCATTTGAGCGCATTTTATTTTATTGCCGATCAGGAACCCTTGCTGTCTTTACAAAATAAAATTGTACCAAATGACAATGCACTTCCGTTGACCATTTTTTCTGAATGGTTGGTCAATTATGCAAATGCCATTGGCAATTTTTTAGATACTCCCGAATCGCTTACACCGGAATCGGAACAAACTTTTTACGATTCTCCAAATTACAATATGAAAGAGTATTCCCGTCCTCATGGCGGATGGCGATCTTTCAATCAAATTTTTGCACGTCATTTCAAACCTGGATATCGCCCGATTGCGGCGGTTTCAGATCAATCGATTGTAGTGATGCCGGCAGATTCTACTTTTGGCGGACAATGGGAAATAAGAAAAGATTCTAATGTGACCGTTAAGAATTTGAACTGGAAGGTGAGTGAACTTTTGGAGGGAAGTCCTTATAAAGATCGGTTTGAAAATGGACTCTTTATGCATTCTTATTTAAGCCCAACTGATTACCATCGTCAACATGCTCCGGTTGGAGGAAAAGTCTTGGAAGCGCGGGTAATTCAAGGTCAGGTTTATTTGGAAGTGGAAGCAACGCCTGTTGAAGAACATCCGGGGAAACATCATTTAAAGTTGAAAAGAAATTATGATTCGTTTGATACTGCGGGTTACCAATTTGCACAAAGCAGAGGATTAATTGTTCTTGAAACACCAATTGGCCTTGTTGCTGTTTTGCCGATTGGAATGTGCCAGGTATCCTCCGTAATATTAACCGCCGAAGTTGGTGTAACCGTTCGAAAAGGGGAAGAGTTATCCTATTTCCAATTTGGTGGTTCTGATATTATATTATTGTTTGAAGCATCGAGCAACATTTGTTTCTCAGCTCAAAGAACTGTACATTATAAAATGGGAACTAAGATCGCACAAGCTTATCCGGTGATATAAAGGTTCATGGTTAATAATGATACTACAAAAAATTAAAGAATTTTCGAAAAGATATTTACCGGCAGAAATTGTTGGAACGATTACTGCTATTTGTGCTGCAAGCATCACACATGTTTTTTCTGACAATCCTGTTTTCATTGCCTACATCGCCACGTTTGGTGAAGCGATTGGTTTCTTTTCAACGATCCTCATTCAACATATTTTTACATTTTCTAAAAAACGAAAGGCCGCAAACAAGCAGTTTTCTTTACTCGATTTTCCCAAAATAATTTCACATATCCTTTTGGAATTTGGTCCGGCTGAAATAATTGATGGCTTGGTGTTACGTCCTTTTTTTATGTATTTGTTTCCATTGCTAATAAAAAAATTTATACTGGGAATTCTTTTAGGAAAAATTGCCGGAGACATTACTTTTTATTTGATTGTCATCGTTAGTTATGAAATGAAGAAAAAGCTGAAATTTTGACACAATAAATCTAACCAACTAAAACGGTAATAATGTGTTGCAAATGGCACATTCCAGGATTAGCGTTAAATTGGTGGCAATCCAAGCTCCTTGAGAAACTGATTGTGCAACTCTGCAGCTTTGGCAGCTTTCGCTTTGATTACTGAAATAACCAGACTATCCTTAATATCCATACCATGATTTTGAACAACATAAATGAAACCGAAATCCTTCAAGTCCTAATGCCAACAATCCTATTCGGATAAGATTAGATCCCATTGGAAAATTTATCGTTTCTATTGTTTTAAGACTTTAATGAATTATCAATCAAAAATATACAGTTCAATTGCCTCCTTTGTCCTTTCAATCAACTCGTCAACCGTTTTGGCTTGGGTATGGCAGCCGGGCAATTCTATAACGGAGGAGATCAAATAACCATCCAGACCTTCCTCTACGATAATATTAAAAGTCTTTTTATTCATTTTTGTGAATTACGGATTCATCCGATTAAAATAGTCGGTTATGGTATCATTATTGGCTTTTGCCCTTGGTTCGCTGGTGCCAAAAGTCAATTCTGTTTTTCCTGCTTTCAGTTGTTCAAAGATAGCGTCTATAAAATCGCGGACAGCTGGTTGCCCATCGTGTAACCCCTTTGCCCCAAGATCGGTATTTAATGCGGGTGGAATTATTTCAATGACTTCAATGTTCCTTGATTTCAACATGTGCCGCAAGGAAAGTGTGAACGACCGGAAAAATGCTTTAGTGGCACAATAAATAGGCACTTTCGTAAGCGGTACAAATGCTAAACCTGAGGTTACGTTCATAATTGTATCCAACGATTTTAAGTTCGTAAAAAGCGTTGTCAAATGAATGGGTGCAAGGACATTAGTTGTAATTTCATCATTTGCCTTTTGGTAAAAGTCGCTGTCGGAAATGTTCATCCAATTTTGGATGCCAGCATTGTTTACAAGTACATTCAGGTCGTTGTGGTTTTCATTGACCCAGTTGTACAATTCGATACGTTCTGCTTCAACCGATAAATCGCACACTTTGGTAATCACCGAAGGATATTGTTCCGCAACTTCTTTTAATGCTGCTTCACGTCTTCCACAAATGATTACCGTATTGTTTTCCTGGATAAATCTTTTGGTCAGTCCAAGGCCAATACCGGTTGCACCACCTGTAATCAGGATCTTGTTATTTGATAGTCTCATTTGAACAAAGTCTTATTTGGTTCTGCCCCCATCGTAAATTCAAGGGTTCCGCCATCCATGATTTCCTGGTGGGTGATGTAGGTGCGGTCGAGCTTTTGGCCATTGAGGGTGACTGCCTGGATGTATTTATTCGCAACAGAAGCCATTGGTGCCTTCATTGTAAAGTATTTACCATTAGCTACTTGCAGTCGGGCTTCCTGGACAACTGGTGAGCCGAACTGGTATTTTAACTCCGAAGGATTGACTGGATAAAAACCCATCGCACTGAAGATGTACCATGCCGACATCTGACCGCAGTCTTCGTTGCCGCACAAACCGGCAGGAGTGGCTGTGTACATGGTGGTCTGGATCTCACGGTTCAACTCCTGGGTACGCCATGCCCAACCTGCATAATTGAAGAGGAAGGAGGTGTGGTGGCCCGGTTCGTTTCCATGCGCATAAGCCCCGATCAATCCCGAAATATCGTTCGAGGCATTCTCACCTTTAACTGCATCTTTCACTTTAAAGAGCTGATCCAGCTTTTGGGCGAATGGTTCTTTCCCGCCAAGAAGGCCGATCAATCCGGAAACATCCTGCGGCGCCAACCAAAGGTATTGCCAGCCATTTCCTTCGGTATAGTCTGACCCTTCATGATTGGAGAACGCCGGATCAAAAGGTGTTGTCCATTTGCCGTTGGTGAGCTTGCCGCGCATAAATCCGGTTTCTTTATCGAAGTACGCCCTATAATTTAACGCCCTTTTTGCAAAATAAGCAGCATCCTCTGTTTTTCCAAGTTTCTGTGCCACAGCAGCAACAGCCCAGTCGTCAACAGCGACCTCTTCCGACTTGGCCACCGATTGTTTGATCTGGTCTGCTGGCATATAACCGAGTTTGTCGTAGAGCCCCATCCCGTCGCGGTCGAACATGGAGGTTTTTTTCATCGCTTCAAAAGCCAGTTCCTTGTCAAAATCACCTATCCCTTTAAGAATGGCTTCCGCAATTACCGAAATGGAGTGGTTGCCGACCATGCAGAATGTCTCGTTTCCTTCGAGTTCCCACACGGGGAGCAATCCGGTTTGTTTGTAATGGTCGAGCATCGTTTTTACCATATCGTTGACCCTTTGTGGCTGGGTTAACGTAAACAGAGGATGAAGGGCGCGGTAGGTGTCCCACAATGAAAATACCGTGTAACGGTTATAACCTACAGCTTTCTGGACATCACCCTTGGTTCCTTTGAACTCGCCATTGGCATCTGAGAATAGGGCTGGGGCAACCAAAGTATGATAGAGTGAGGTGTAAAAAATCTTCTTTTGGACCGGGTCAGATGATTGGATCTTAATTTTGGATAACTCTTTTTCCCACGCAGCGGAGGCAGCTTGCTGGGTGGCTTCAAAATCCCATCCCGGCAACGATCCATTCAGATTGGCCATAGCATTTTCTGTACTTACGGATGAAATCCCAACTTTCACAAGAAGTTGTTTATCAGCGAATTTCAGCAATCCAACTGTGCGGCCTTCACCGCCAACAGTTACAATTTCCGATTTTGTGATGGGCTTCGAGAATTTAACCGCAAAAAAGACATGCTGATCTGCCGCCCAGCCATGCGACAGGCGTGAACCGATAACCGTTGTGTTATCGATCACCTGAAGGTTTGTTATATAAGGTTTGTCCCAGTTGATCGCAAAACCCAGATTGAGGATCAGGTTGTTCTCACCTTCTTTTGGGAATGTATAACGGTGCAAACCTGCCCTTTCGGTAACAGTAAACTCCGCTTTCACACCATTGTTCTTCAAGGTCATGGCATAGTAACCGGCTTTTGCAACTTCCTGATTATGGGCATATTTGCCAGCATATCTTTTGACGAAATCACCATTCTTTTCCCCGTCCTGAAATTTCACGTCAGTTGTAACGGGAAGGAAAGAGATATCGGCAAGGTCGCCAATCCCTGTCCCACTCAGGTGAAGGTGGCTGAACCCTGAAACAATACTATCGGAATAGTGGTAACCTGAGCACCAATCCCAGCCTTGTGTGCCGTTGTCGGGACTCAATTGGATTTGTCCAAACGGGTAGGCAGCACCCGGGTAGGTATGTCCGTGGTCGCCGGTTCCGATAAACGGATCGACAAAGTCGGTCAATCTTTCTGTTTGAGCAACTTTAGGGGCAGGTGCTGAACATGCTGCCATCAAGACGATTAAACCGGCGTAAATAACTGTATTTCTTAACATGGGTGAGTTTTTTAAATGCGACCAAAAATAAACAAAAGTTCAATGCTATCGAATGATAAAGAGGTAATATCCTTCGGAATAAAATCCTGTTCAGAACACGAAACAAAATTCAAATTATTAAAAAAACAAACCTACTTTTGCTTTGTGGAGTCATTCCAATACATGAATTAATCGAATTTTAAATTAAATCTTATGAACAACAGAATTTTAGCAATTTCAAAACAGTCGGTTATTGAATTAAGCAGTGTTAACTTTCAAACATTAATTGGTATTGTATTTTTTTTATTGGCAGTCCCTTTTATTTCAAATGGGCAGGTACCGAAAGGTAATGCGGCTGCAGTAAAGGCAGCCGAAACTGAATTGGCATTGGCCAAAGTGGAACTTATAAAAGCCGAACAGCAGGTTAGTACTGCCGATTCAATGCTAACTGCCGGAACCAATTTGACGAAGGAGGGTGAAATGGAGTTGAAAAATGCTGAAATGGAAACTAAGTTATTTACCAAAGAATATCAATCGGAAAGAAAAACACTCGAAAAACAGGCGACCTCAAAAGATAAGGCAGATGCTATACGAGCAACTGAAGAAATTAAAAATCTGGATATCAGGTTAAAAACAAAAACCAAAGATAACGATACAAAATCAAAAAATGCATTAAAAAAAATAGCCGCAGGGGATAAAGCCATCCAAAAGGCAAAGTCACTTAAAGTAACGGCTCAGAATGGACTTCTGGCTGCCCGGAATAAAGCGAAATTAGCCGAGGAAAAACTTACAAAAGCAAAAAGCAGCAAATAGCGATTCAATTAAATCATAAGGTTTTGGCAAAGACAAGCACTTATCTGAATTTTGGCAAAGCACGAAAAAGGATATCTTTGCCCTGGTTAAAAATGAGAGATGGATAAAAAAGAACGTTTTGAAAAAGTCATTGAATGGTTCAAAATAAACCGGCCGATTGCCGAAAGTGAGCTCCATTATAAAAGTCCGTATGAATTAATTGTTGCAGTCATCCTTTCGGCACAATGTACCGATAAACGGGTGAACCTGATCACACCCGGATTGCTGCAGCGGTTCCCCACAGCCGAAAAAATGGCAGAAGTGGAACCGGATGAGGTTTTTGAGTACATTAAATCGTGTTCCTATCCCAATAACAAAGCCAAACATCTTGTCGGAATGGCGCGGAAACTTGTATCCGACTATCGTGGGATCGTTCCTGACGAGGTTGATGAACTCGTAAAATTACCAGGCGTTGGGCGAAAAACTGCCAATGTTGTAGCATCTGTTGTTTTTAACAAACCTGCCATGGCTGTTGACACCCATGTTTTCAGGGTTTCTGCAAGAATCGGATTGTCCGTCAATTCAAAAACGCCATTGGATACTGAAAGACAGTTGGTTGAATATATACCGGAAGAGATGGTTGCCATTGCCCACCACTGGCTTATCCTGCATGGCAGGTACATTTGTGTGGCACGAAAACCCAAATGTAACGAGTGTGGTTTGCAATTGTACTGTGCATATTTTACTGCGCAAAAATAAATTCTTGTTTATACCGAGTAAAAATTGTCAATTGAATTTGTTTTTTGTCCATTCTTTGTACTTTTGCAGTGCAAATTGAAAATTAAGAATTTATCATAAACGTTTAAAATCAATTTAGTTATGGCTTACAAAATTTCTGATGAATGTATTGCTTGCGGAACTTGCATCGACGAGTGTCCGGTAGAAGCTATTGCGGAGGGCGAAATCTATATCATTGACGGTGACCTTTGCACCGATTGTGGCTCTTGCGCTGAAGTATGTCCTACCGACGCAATTTCCCCTGAATAATCATTCAAAATGTATTGGTGGAATGCCTGTCGGGATCCGGCAGGCATTTTTTATTGAAAAAAAACTGTCTATTCAGCCTGATGGCCTTGATGGCTTCCGCGATCACGGTGACGGAAGATCTTTTTCTTATTGGGATTATTGGGAACTCCCTGTTTGGGACGGTCATTTCTTTTTGCAGGTGGGCGATTTCCAAAACGCCTGCCGCTAATGGGGTTGTAAGCTGGTGCTTCGCCAAAATCGGCAGGAAGCGGGATCTTGATTATTTCACGTTCAATCAACTCTTCAATCTTCTTAAAATTGTGCTGATCGAGATCTGAGATCAATGTAATGGCTACCCCTGAACTTTGGGCGCGGGCAGTCCGCCCGATACGATGGACATAGTCTTCCGGATCGCGAGGCACATCGTAATTCATGACAAGATCAATTCCGTCAATATCAATTCCCCTTGAGACAATATCGGTAGCGACAAGGATTTGAGTTTCACGGTTTTTAAACCTCAACATCACCTCCTCACGCTCTTTTTGTTCCAGGTCCGACAACATCCCGTCGGCTTTGAATCCCATCCTTTTCAATTCGCGTACAATACCGTTTACGTTGATCTTTCGCGAGGTAAAAATCAGCACACTATTGTAATCGGTTTTTCCCTTCAACAAGCTTTTTAAAAGTGCAATTTTTTGGTTTTCATAAACCATGTAAGCTGCCTGGATAATATTTTCAGCAGGTTTCGAAATTGCAATGTTCACACTTTCAGGATTATGCAATATACTTTCTGCCAACTTCCGGATCTTTGGCGGCATGGTTGCCGAAAACATCAAGGTTTGTCTTTCTACCGGAAGTTCGCGCACGATCCGCATAATGTCATCGAAGAAACCCATATCGAGCATCCGGTCGGCTTCATCGAGGATCAGGTGCTTGATTGTGCCAAAATTGGCATATTTGAGGTTAATGTGCGACAATAACCTTCCGGGAGTAGCTACGATAATATCGGCACCCTGTATAAGGGCAGATTTCTGCTGGTCAAAAGCTGCGCCTTCGCCGCCACCATAGACAGCCAGTGAAGTTGCGCCACAGAAATAGGAGAACCCTTCAATCTGCTGATCGATCTGCAAAACCAATTCGCGTGTTGGGGCAATGATCAGGGTATTTATCCCTTCATTGTGTTTGAGGCTGATGCGGTTCAAAACTGGCAAAAGGTAGGCCGCCGTTTTCCCTGTCCCAGTCTGGGCACAGGCGATCAAATCTTTGCCTTCCCAAATCACAGGCATAGCCAATTCCTGAACCGGGGTACATTCCTCAAAACCCATGGAATCAAGACCTTCCATGATCTGGGGACTAAAATCAAATTCTTTAAATTTCAATTTTTATTTCTTTAAATTACAATCATTCTATTATTCAACGTAAAGGACCAATCCTTTAAGATATTCACCCTCGGGGTGATAAATATTGATCGGATGGTCGCCAGGCTGTGAAAGCTGGTGTAAAATGCGTACGTTCCGCTTTGAAAGTGCCGCAGCCGAAAACACTGCTTCACGGAAATTTGTTTTTGTCACGACCTGCGAACAGGAGAACGTAAATAAAACACCGCCGGGGCGAATTTGTTGAAAAGCCCTGCTATTTAGTTTTTTATATCCTTGAAGTGCCTGGTTCAATGCGTTCTTGTGTTTGGCGAAAGCCGGGGGGTCCAAAATGATCAAGTCATATTTGTCCTTAATATCGTGCATGAAATCAAAGGCATCCGCAGCAAAAGCAGTATGTCTTGGGTCACCTGGAAAATTAAGTTCGACATTTTGCTTTGTCATTTCAATTGCCTTGGCGGAAGAATCGACAGAATGGACAAGATTTGCCCCTCCACGCATGGCAGAAAATGAAAATCCCCCCGTATAACAGAACATGTTCAGGACATCTTTCCCGAAAGCATATTGGCTCAGGAGTTTTCTATTTTCGCGCTGATCGACAAAAAAGCCGGTCTTTTGCCCTTCCTCCCAGTCAACAAGGAAACGATTGCCATCTTCCATGACTTCGCGCGTCGAATTTCCGCCCAACAAGTAACCGTAAACTGGTTCTATAGAAGCCTTAAAAGGAAGGGTCTTGCTGCTCTTGTCGTAAATTGCCGTAAGTTGGTCGCCTAGAGTAATTTGCAGTGCTTCTGCCAACATATTGCGTATCAGCCACATGCCAACTGTATGAGCTTGAAGTACTGCTGTTCCATTGTAAAAGTCAACGATTAACCCTGGCATCCCATCGCCTTCACCATGGACCAACCTGAAAACATTGGTTTCCTTTTTCGAAATGAGACCTATTCTCTTACGGAGTTCATAAGCGGCTTTAAATTTTGAACACCAGAAGTTTAAATCGGGGTTGATGTCCTGAAAAGAAAATATCCTTACCGCAATGGATCCGATTCCACAATGTCCAATACCTAGGAAACGAAGGTCTGATGTATGAACGGTAACGACATCACCCTCCTCAACATTCCCTTCTATCCGGTCGATGGCACCTGAAAAAACCCAGGGATGAAACCTGAGAAGGGATTCTTCTTTTCCCTTTTTTAAAATGACTTTGCTAAAATTCGACATGCTAAAATATGATTCGCAGTTTTTTGAACCTTTTTTGAAGGTTATAAATGCTAATGGGCTTCCTCTTCCAAATCGACTGTATCCGCAATTTCGGCTTCTGTTTCATTCAGGTCCCTTTCCTTTGGAGTTACCATCAACCGCTTATAAATCTCACAGGCGACCCAGGCATCGGTAGCCCCGTAAATCAATTGTTGTTCGGTCAATTCATGTGCGTCCCAGTTTGTCAACCGTTGCGATTTGGATATCCTAAATCCTAAAACAATAGCCGACAATTTCTTGAGACTAAAATTGTCAATTCCCCAGTTTTTTACAAAATCCTGTAATTCAATGAATCCAGAGGGTTTAAAAGGGGTGATTTTTTGTAATATTTTTATGTCGTCCCTGATCGCCACACCCAATTTCAGGATTTTTGGCGAGGAAAGGATTTTAATCAGGCCGACAGGCAGGCCGGTTTTATTGATCCGGAACAAAAAGGCCTGGTCCGATGTAGAAAGTTGAAGAAGAGAAACGGGAAAAGTCTGACCTTTTTTAAAGGCAGGACGAGTTTCCGTGTCAAATCCAATAATCGTTTGATTGGCAAGGTATTTTATGGCAGTTGTTACGCCTTCAAGGTCTTCAACCACATGAATGGCACCTTCAAAAAAGGCCAATGGCAATTCTGCCATTTCTTCATTTGAGATGCTTGTTCTTAATGTGTTAAATACCTGATTCATTTTTTCAATCTTAATATTCTTTGTTATTCTTCATTTTCATAAGCCTCAGTCTGAATATCCTGTTCATCGATATCCGCCTCTCCATAAACCAGATTATGGATTGCCCTCAGTCCGTTGACCAACCGCTGTCCCCAAAATTGCTCAAAATTATTCCGACATTCCCACAGTGCATCGTTCATCACTTCAAGTGTACCGATACGATAAGCCAAAATAAAATCTTTCAGGTCCTGATAAATATCGGCAATGTTTTCCGATATATTCGCTTCAACTGCTGCTTCAGTTAAATGAATCGAAGGGTCAAAAACCTCATAATAAGCATCAAACTGACCAAATTTTACTTCAAGCCTGTGCAATATATAATTATAATCCTCCTCGCTTATAAACTTTTCAGGTGCTTCATCCGACATTTCGAGATCGGATTCAGGCAACAAAGCGGCTTTCAGGTACAACAATGGAAACAACTTTTGCAGACGCGTGACGAAATCCTTCCGTTGAAACTGTTCGACAGCTTCAATGAATGAACAAAACTCGTTGGCAACAGTGGCAAATTCGATTACATTTTTCGAATAAACCAATTCCGAAAATGGTTCCTTACTCATTAAAAAATCCTATTGTTAAAAGATTTCCCGACAAAGGTAATTAAAATCCAGAAAGAAAATCATTATTATCATAACGAAACGATTGTTATCATTCCATTTGGTGCTGAACGTATAACCCCATTGTCAAGAAGCCAACGGGCAACTTTTATCACCGATGGCCCGGGTTCATCAATTTGGCTAACGATTTTTTCGATCTGTAAAGGGGTAGTTCCAAGCAACGTTTTAATTTTAGCCGATATCCGGTTATAATCCGCCAATTTAATCCCTGATTCGTGTTCGCCATTGCATACATCACAAAAACCGCAAGGCTCAGAACCTAATTGTCCGAAATACTCAAGCAATAACACGCTGCGGCATTTCTGATTGTTTGTGGCGTAGTCGATTACAGCATCCACTTGAAGTTGGTATTTTACTTTCCTGTGCTGGTAATTGTTTGCTCCGATTTTTATCCTGGATGTATCCAACCTTTCTGTTTCATAGACGATTACAGGGGTTTTCTTCTGAGGGATGTAATCGATGACTTTCATTTGAGCCAATAATTTAAGCATTTGGTAAACCTGATCGCCAGTTAGATTGGCCCGATGGGACAGGAGGGCTTCATCAATATTTACAAAATCGGTAAACACACCCGTATATGACCTTAGGATCAATTTAATAAATGAATCAAGTCCATCATTTTCCATCTGGATTTTATACAGGTCATCTCGCCTTACAGTGAAAAGGATATGTGAATAATTGTCAACATTCTCAACGTAAGAAAGATATTCCTGACGTTCAAGAAGCTTCAGGCTATGATAAACGGAACTGGTCTGAAATCCAAATCGTTTCGAAAAGTCCTCGATTCTGAAACTAAAAACCCCACCTTTCCCGCTGCCAATGGCGACCATCAAATAATTGGAGATCGAATTGTAAACCGACCGGATCACCTCCATTTCAGGAAAGCTGTCAGTTACCATTTTATGCAACCTGCGTTTGTCTGTGTTGTTGTAGAGCATCACAGCGACCGATTTTTTGCCATCACGTCCTGCCCTTCCTGCTTCCTGAAAATAGGCTTCAAGTGAGTCGGGCAGGTCAATATGGATCACAAACCGGACATCTGGTTTATCTATTCCCATACCAAAAGCGTTGGTTGCCACAATCACACGGGTTTCACCATTCATCCATTTGTCTTGTTTTGTACTGCGCAGATCGGGGGCAAGTCCGGCATGGTAATAGTCGGCGGTAATTTTCTGCTGCTGTAGTGCCAAAGCAATTTCCCTGGTCTTTTTCCGGCTTCTGACATAAACAATCCCGGTTCCCCTGGATTTCAGAATTGTTTCAGTTAGGTATCCCATCTTATCCTCTTTGTCCCGGATCAGGTAAATTAGGTTATCGCGGCGGAAACTTTTCTGAAGTACATTTTTTTGTTTGAATAGTAATTTATCTTGAATGTCATCCACTACTTTTTGGGTAGCAGTGGCCGTCAGTGCAAGGATTGGAACATCAGGAAAGATAGTCCGTAAGTCAGAAATCTTCAGGTAGGATGGACGGAAATCGTAGCCCCATTGTGAGATGCAATGGGCTTCATCGACAGTGATCAGGTTAAGTTTCATCTTCACGAGGTACTCCCTGAATTTTTCAGATCCAATCCGCTCTGGTGAGATGTACAAAAATTTATAATCGCCATAAATGGCATTGTTCAGGGCAATATCGATTTCACGGGTTGTCATCCCAGAATAGATAGCGAGGACTTTGATCTTCTTCGACCGCAGGTTTTCAACCTGATCCTTTATCAATGCAATTAGTGGTGTGATTACCAGGCACATGCCTTCGATTGACATTGAATAGACCTGAAAGGTTATTGATTTTCCACCCCCGGTAGGCATCAACCCAAGCGTATCTTTTTGGTCTGCAACCGATTTGATAATATCTTCCTGTAAAGGCCGGAATTCATCGTAACCCCAATATTGTTTCAATATCTCGTTGATCTGACCCATATCTTATCAGGATTTACTGGCAGGTTGAATTACATTAAATTACTAATAATAAGGGAATTAGATTATAAATCTTTTATCTCTTCCAAATTGTCAAGAACTCGGGCACCCGAATGAACCAATCTTTTTTTCGACTGGTGCCCATTTGCGATCAACACACATTTGCATCCGATGGCATTTGCTACGTCATAATCGTGGGTCGTGTCCCCTATCAACAGCGTTTTGTCAGGATCCAAAATCTTTTGACGGATCAATGTTTTTCCATTTTCAACTTTAGAAATGGCATAATTGTCGTTTAATCCACACAAATCTTCAAAAAACATGGAAATCTTGTTTTCAGATACTGTCTTTTCAAGATTTTTCTGCTCCATTGCCGAAAGGATAAACTGACGGTAACCCCGATTTTTAAAATGTGTGAGTACCGGAATTGATTCCTCATGCAGGCCACATGATCCCACTGCTTTATTATAGATGGCAATAAACTGATTTGCAGGGATTTCAAAAGGCTCATGTTTAAGGTTGAACCCAATTTGCTCATAATAATCCTGAACCGGAAATGTGAAGACTTCAAGATACCGTTCAAGAGTGAGGGGAATCAATTTTCTGTCACGTAATAAGTAATTAATCGAATCAATCGCAATCTGAACATCGTTTAATAATGTCCCGTTCCAATCCCAGATGATCGACTCAAATTTCACACTATTCTTTATTGAAACAATTTTCAAAGTTTAAAACCGGTGCTGCATACATTTTCAACCAAAGTTCCATTGCCTCTGCCCTGTCTTCGTTCACCAGTTTCAGCCTTTGATGGGTAAGTTCAATAAATGATTTCTGTTCTTCGATTGTGTATTGATCAAAATATTTAGAGCAATTGTAATAAAGGTCGTAGGCGATGTAGTTGTTCGGGAAGAGCTTATAATTCATGTAAATATGGGCATCAATGTATTCTGCCAACCTTTTTAGCCGGTCGTTGATAGTTCCCTCTTTTGACAATTTTTTTAATGCGTTCCTGTCGATGGGCGTGCCAAATTGGATCTGAATACGGCCTTTTTGGTTTTTCAATCCGCTGACCATGCTGAGAAGGTCGTCTTTTTCTGATTTTCTAAAATCTGGATCCGATTGACGCTTCAATAATTCTGCGACTTTTTCGTTACCGCATGGTTCAATTTCATAGGAGATGGCCATCGGGACGATACACAACTCCTGAAAACCTTTAACAAATTTTAGTTTGTTCGACATATTCAACATCTTCAATACTGCAGGCGAGGTTTGGTCAAAACCATCTTTTGCCCGCCCTTCACGCTGTGCGATCCAAATGGAATTACCGTTTTCGGTAACTGTATGCCGGATATAGCTTGAAAGTAGATGCGAGGAGTGCAACATTTCCCTGACCGGTATGTTCCGTTTTACGATAAAAGAACGGTTAACGCGTGATAAGTCTTCAATCCATTGATAGATCAGCAGGTTGCTGCCCATCGCAATTTCGGTTGACTTGTACCCGAATTTATACATCTGAACATTGAGTAGTGCAGAATCGAGAACGATATCGCGGTGATTGGAAATGAACAAATAACTCTTGTTCTTGTCGAGGTGTTCTAGCCCCTCGATTGTGACACCTCTGGTACTGGATTCCAGGATACTTTCAAGGAAGGGGATCATAAATCTCCGTTGGAATGACTCAACATCCTTGGTTTCAACCATTGACTCCTTGATCTGCCGGATCTTGGTTTCATCACCGAAAAAATTATTTAGTACCCTGTTAAAGACCGGATCAATCAATAACCTCTGCATGATCTCAGGAACTTCCTCGTCTGTATAGGGCCTTATTTCGTCGAATTTATTCGAAACAAACATATTTATGTAGTTTAATTACTCTCCTTAGCAGGTTAAACAAGCGTACAAAAATAGCGTTTCAAATGAAATTCTATCCTAAAAAGTAAAAATAGTCACAAAAAATTTGATTTTTAAATAGATAAAGACGAATGTCCCTATTTCCAGGTCTAAATTAAAAGGTCAAAACCGTAGGTACAGTAGTGCTTTTAATTCAGACCTACTGTTTCCTGATGTGAGATCGTTACCGGAACCCCATGTGGTTGCTCCATTGTGTAATGTCACCCCGCCCTTAAGGTAAGCTGTAATATGCGAAGTAGGCTTCCATTTGAGGTTGAGGTAAATTCGATGTCCGGCCCCATGAAACTCTGGTATTGAAAAGCTATACAGTAAATCGTTTTCGTAAGTATAAATGCGTGAATTGTAGCCATCTGTATGGAAATATGCATACCTGAACCACAAATTCAATTTTCGTGAAGGCTTAAACAGTAGATCCTGGAAAGCAAGGAATCCGTTTTCGTTCAAATCATTGAAATTATAACCCGCGTATTCAAGCCTTGAGCGGAGTGTCACCTTTTCACTGACATTCCACTCTGTATGCAACCTGATTTTCGTTGTTGTTTCATCGGCATCTGAATCAACACCTGTCGAACCTGATATTTTTTGGGGTTTTGTTTCATATCTGGCTTTCATGTAAACTGAGAATTTTCTTGAAGAAGCATATTCTATCTGTACCTGATAATCACTACCGTTTTCCGGTGACATGGTACTGTATGTTAGCCAGGGAAAATAGTAGAGGTCAACGAACCCGGTAATCTTGACCTTTGGTAACGGATAAATCAATAACCCTGTATAAAGACCTGTTTCATTGCGGTTTCCTGAACTTTCGGACAAGGAACTCCCATAGAAGGTTTGAAAACCTGGATCAAAATGCCGGAAATAGAAAGCCCAGCAAACTTGTGGGTGGGCATGCCAGACCAAACCTTGAACAACTCCGGGTTTTCCGTTTTTTGATATGCCTGCTTCCCCAAAGAGCTGAATCCTGCTCGATGCCAGCTGATAATCGAACCCGATGTTCCGGTTTTCGTTTCCGGCAAAGCTCTTTGCCTTATACGGCGAGGCGCCGGCCACCATTGGATAATCGAATTTTTGTTCCACAAATAACGCACCGACCCTGAATTTTCTGAACCTTAATTCTGTATACCCTCCGAATATTTGTTCGTTGACCCGTTTTTCATCTTCCACCTCTGAAGTTGTCCGGTGGTAACCAGATGTTTGGAATGAAGTAAAGGTTGAGGCTCCGGTTTCTGGATCGGTTGCAATATTGGCATCCCGTTTCTTGTTTGAATAAAAAAGGACAAGTTTAAATGGCTCCGAACCCAAAGTTGTTGAGATACCCCTTAAAAACCGGTTTTCGTCAGTCGATGTATAAGGACGTGCGCCCTGTCCCGATTTCATGATCCCAATTCCATCACCCGACTTTCCAATTCCCGAGCCTGCCCAGAAATTGACCCCCTGTCCAAATCTAAGAAGAAAGTCGCCCACTGTCACCTGACGAAGGAAACTCTTGCTTTTGAATGATAGATAGCCCGAATAGTAATCAAACCCGGTTCGGTTGCTCCCTTTGAAAAACTCTTCACCTGCATCCTGGTCGGTTATCAGACCAAGTTCAAATTTCCCAGGAATCTCTATATAGTACCTACCATAAAGTGAAACAGGTACTCCCGGATAAGCAGCACCCTTTGTTTCAGAGGCAGCTTGGAAACCCTGCGCTTGAGGAAAGGAACTTCTGATCCTCAGCATGATCCTTTGATCAATTTTTTTGTGTGAAAGAGCAGTTGAATCAAGTGGCACATCAAACAGGATAAATGGACTGACCTTTTGGATAATTTCAGGTGTGAACCCCTCTATTGCTGCCAATTCATATTGGGATATAAGGTAACCATTTTGTTTCCTGTAAGTAAGTAAGTTTTGAATTTGATTGAAATCCAATATATTAAGTTGTTCGAGGTCTTCACTTGTCGCTATGTTAACATTTAACTGTTGTTCAGCATTCCGGGTCATGTCATCGAGCAGAACTGAATTGTCAATGTCATTTTCGTCCGATTCCGCCACAGATTCAATTGCCTTTTCAATCTCCGCTTCAGTCTGTCCCTCATTTACCTGAGCTAGACATGAAAAAGAGATATTTATGATCATAAGTAATAAAATGGCTTTCTTTAGGTTCATTGTTTAGAAATTAAAGATCAATGAGATGGAAGGTGTATAACCCAGGGTTTCGTGGTGCACAAATGCAACATCGGTTGCAAAGTACCGGCATTTATACCCAAATCCCGCAGAATGGTGTATCGGCTTACCTGAAATTCCAACCCGGATAAAGAATTTTTCGACAAACTGATACTCAATACCCATCCTGATATTTAATTGGTTATCATTTGCATAGGCAATTGATGAAACGATCAGCATGTCAGGTGTCGGTTTTAATGCTATCCCTGTAGTTGTGATAATTGGGATTTTCGATTGAAAGTTGAGCGAACCGATTTTAGATTCGGAAGGGTTGAATATATGAAAGCCAATTGACAGATTATTTTTTGTTTGGAAAAGCACCCCGAATTCAATCACGAATGTTCCTTCATTGCTTCCTTGTTCAGGGAAATCGACCAAAAAATAGTTGAACTGAAGGCCTGCTGAGAAATTTTTGTCCAATTTTTTTGCCATCGCAAAACCGAAACGGGATTCGTTGTAACCAGGAATGCCTTTTTGCCGGACAGTAATGGCGAAGTTGGAAAGAGGGGTCGGAATTGTCAGCGCAAGGGATTTTATTGCAAACCGGTCGATCAGATAGGGTTGCTGATAATCCAGGGCAAATGTGACCTCTTTTAAAAGTGCCAGCGTAGCCTGATTGTTAAACGCTGAAAATGAAGAAACAAGGGCAGCTGTGGCATTTCCAAGTGCAACATCCCTTGCTCCAACCTGATTGATCTCTCCGATTGAGTACCCCTTTGATAAAAAGATAGAAAGAAAATAAAGGGTTAGGATGCTATTTCTCAAAGTAGCCCCATTCATTTTTTTGTGCTTGTTCAAAGCGCAATGTCACGCAATTGATCAAAATCAAATTCGATAAATCAACGAAAAACAAAGAGGAGGTTGATATTTAATCACCTCCTCTAATATACGAAAAATAACTGTAAAAAAAGGTTTTTCTCAGTTTGTTTTGTAGGGAAATTTGATTTTTGACAATTCGGTATTCGCCTCCACAATTTTGGTTTTCAAATCCTCCTTATAACTGATGAGTTTGTTCATTAAGGTTTCATCACCAGAAGCAATGATCTGAGCCGCTAATATAGCCGCATTTTTAGATCCGTTCAGTGCAACAGTTGCCACAGGAATTCCGGGAGGCATTTGCAGAATAGCAAGTATTGCATCCCATCCTTCGAGGCTTGACTTGATCGGAACACCTATTACAGGTATCGGGGTCATTGAAGCAATCACTCCTGGCAAATGCGCAGCCATTCCAGCGGCGGCAATGATCACTTTAATGCCACGTCCATAAGCTCCTTTGGCAAAACGTTCAACCTCTTCAGGTGTCCGATGTGCGGATAGTGCATTCATCTCGAAAGGAATTTCAAAATCGTTGAGAATTTGGGCTGCACCTTCCATAACAGGAAGGTCTGAAGTACTGCCCATGATTATACTAACTTTGGGATCCATAAAATTATTGTCTGATTGTTTTGGAATATAAAATTATATTAACTTTGAAAACGTCAAAATTACGCATTTTTGCGTTTCCCGAATTTTGAAATAGCTGTTTTGATGATATTTTCACAGTTTGGTTTAAAAGAAAAGTTATCTTTGTTTCATTAAAATTATTGAATGAAAAGAATTAAGCTTTGGGATAAAGAATTTGAGATTTCAATACCTTATACTGATATTCAGTTGGCTGTCAAGCAGATGGCTGAAAAAATGAAAAATGACCTTGAAGGGAAGGAAACACTCTTCATTTGCATTTTAAACGGAGCATTTATGTTTGCCTCCGAATTAATGAAAGAACTTGATCTGAACGATGCAGAAATCTCTTTTATGAAACTTGCTTCATATACTGGTACGAGCTCAACTGGAACTGTGAAGGAACTCATTGGTTTAAATGAAGTTATTACTGGCCGGACCGTTGTGATTCTGGAAGATATAGTGGACACAGGTCATACTATAAAAGGTGTAATTGAACAGGTTATTTACAATGGTGCCGCTGACGTAAAAATTGCAACTTTGCTATTTAAGCCAGAAGCTTTGAAAGTAGATCTTAAACTTGATTATGTGGGAATTGTGATACCCAATGATTTTATAGTTGGTTTTGGTCTGGATTACGATCGTCGTGGACGGAATTTCAAAGATATTTATACCCTTGTCAAAGTTTAATTAACCATAAATTTCAACAAAATGCTTAATTTAGTGCTGTTTGGCCCTCCCGGAGCAGGAAAAGGAACGCAGGCGCTTTTTTTGGCCCGGACCTTTAATTTAGTCCACCTGTCAACAGGGGATCTTTTGCGAAATGAAATAGCTGCCAAAACCGAACTTGGCATCCTTGCTGATCAGCTGATCAGTAAAGGCGAGTTTGTTCCTGATTCAGTCGTCATCGAAATGATCGATGCGAGGATAAAAAAACCCAAAACTACGAATGGGTTTATTTTCGATGGATTCCCACGGACAGTGCCTCAGGCTGAAGCCCTTGATGAACTCATGAGGAGTCACCACAGAAAAGTTTCTGGCATGCTTTGCCTTGAAGTAACTAAGGATGAGCTGATCAAAAGGTTGAATAACAGAAGTTTAACTTCCGGACGTGAAGATGATGCTGATATCGCCACCATTGAGCGTAGAATGAAGA
>CAIYPA010000116.1 GCA_903927965.1 uncultured Bacteroidia bacterium
GCGACAATTTCATGAAGATCGTCTCTTTAGCACCTGAAGTACTTTAACACATTCAGACCATGCAGAAAAAGTTACACATAAAAAAAGGAGATACAGTATTTGTGATCGCTGGCAACTCCAAGGGACAACAAGGAAAAGTCCTCGAAGTTGTTAAGGAAAGCGAACGCGCTATTGTGGAGGGGGTAAACATGGTGTCAAAGCACACCAAACCCAATGCTAAAAGTCCTCAGGGTGGTATCATCAAACAGGAAGCTACAATTCATGTTTCCAATCTGATGTTGAAAGATCCGAAAACCGGAAAGCCAACCCGTATTGGCCGCCGCCTTGATAAAAAAGGAAAATTGGTTCGCTATTCTAAAAAATCAGGGGAGGAAATTAAGTAATGGGATACACACCTACTTTAAAGCTGAAATATCGCGGGGAGATCGTTCCTGATATGCAGAAGGAATTTGGTTACAAATCTGTTATGCAGGTTCCGGTACTCGAGAAGATTATCATCAACCAGGGTGTTGGTGCTGCAATTGCCGACAAGAAAATTATGGAAGTAGCTGTAGAAGAACTTACAACTATTACCGGTCAGAAGGCAGTTACAACAATATCAAAAAAGGATATTGCAAATTTTAAGCTTCGTAAGAAAATGCCGATTGGCGTTAGGGTTACATTGCGCAGCGATAAAATGTATGAGTTTCTTGAGCGTTTGGTCAGTGTCGCATTGCCACGTATCCGCGATTTCAAGGGTATCGGCGATAAATTCGACGGACGTGGAAATTATACGCTTGGTGTTACCGAGCAGATCATTTTCCCGGAAATCGTTTTGGACAAAGTGACGAAGATGAATGGTTACAACATCACATTCGTTACCTCTGCCAATACCGATGAAGAAGGCTACGCACTGCTGAAGAAATTTGGATTACCTTTCAAGAACGCTAAAAAGAATTAATTAATATGGCTAAAGAATCGTTAAAAGCCCGCGAAGTGAAACGCGCGAAGCTTGTTGAAAGGTATGCTGAGAAAAGGGCCCGGCTGAAAGCTGAAGGTGACTATATCGGATTGAGTCAATTACCACGTAATTCGGCTTCCATCCGTATGCACAATCGCTGCAAACTAACGGGTCGTCCGAAAGGTTATATGCGCCAGTTTGGTGTTTCGCGTATTCAATTCCGCGAAATGGCTTCTGCCGGTCTAATCCCCGGAATTAAAAAAGCTAGTTGGTAATCGTTTAAATTTATTGCAAAGATGACTGATCCTATTGCAGATTATCTAACCCGACTGCGGAATGCCATTAAGGCAAAGCATAAGGTTGTGGAAATACCTGCGTCGAACATTAAAAAAGAGATTACCAAAATTCTGAAGGAAAAAGGGTACATCCTGAATTATAAATTCGACGAAGAGGTTAATTATCAGGGAAGTATTAAGATAGCCCTGAAATATCACCCATCCGACGGTACTTCAGCGATCAAATCGTTGACACGTGCTTCGAAACCGGGCCTTCGCAAGTATTGCGATACCGATAAGATCCCACGAGTTTTAAACGGTCTTGGAGTGGCTATCATCTCAACTTCCAAAGGTGTGATCACCGATAAGGAAGCTAAAGATTTGAATGTAGGTGGCGAAGTTTTATGTTATGTTTATTAATTAAGAAGGAATTACAATGTCAAGGATAGGAAAACTACCGATTGAAATCCCTGCCGGCGTGTCGGTAAACGTGAGCAAAGAAAACATCGTTACTGTGAAAGGTCCGTTAGGAACACTAAGTCAGAAAGTCGATACCGATATGGAAGTGGCCCTTGAAGGTACACATCTATTGGTAAAACGTCCAACTGAACAAAAACGTCACCGTGCCATGCATGGTTTGTACCGTTCGCTTCTGCACAACATGGTTGTAGGAGTGTCTAAGGGTTATGAAGTTAAACTTGAGCTGGTGGGAGTTGGTTATCGTGCTGATGCTCAGAATCAGGTTTTGGACCTGGTATTGGGTTTTTCTCACCATACCTATTTGCAGATCCCTGCAGAAGTTCAGGTTGCAGCTGTGACTGATAAACGTGCCAATCCGATTATTACGCTGAAAAGTGTTGATAAACAATTGATTGGACATGTTGCGGCAAAAATCAGGTCCTTCCGCTTACCGGAGCCTTATAAAGGGAAAGGTGTTAAATTTGTTGGCGAAAAACTTCGTCGTAAGGCTGGTAAATCGGCTTCTAAAAAATAATTGACTTTATAGTTATGGCTCTCACGAAATTAGAAAGAAGAGAAAGAATCCGTAAACGAATCAGAAAAGTAGTTTCCGGTACTAACGGGGTTCCCCGCTTGAGTGTATTTCGCAGCAATAAACAGATTTCTGTTCAGTTTGTTGACGATTTAGCGGGAAAAACCTTACTGTCAGTTTCTTCATTGAACAAAGAGATTGTCGCTGTTGGGGGTACAAAAACCGAACAAGCAGTTCTTGTGGGCAAGCTTGCTGCTGAAAAAGCGCTTGCTGCCGGCATCAGTGAAGTAAAATTTGACCGTGGCGGTTATTTATATCATGGACGTGTGAAGGCAGTTGCCGAAGCGGCACGTGAAGGAGGTTTAAAATTCTAAGCATTATGGCGAAAAATATTAAAAAGGTTAAAACCAGCGATCTCGAGCTTAAAGACAGGTTAGTAGCAATTAATCGCGTCACCAAAGTCACCAAAGGAGGTAGAACATTCAGCTTTTCAGCTATCGTCGTTGTGGGCAACGAAGACGGAATTGTAGGCTGGGGTCTTGGTAAAGCCAGTGAAGTAACCGCAGCCATCGCCAAGGGCGTTGACGCAGCGAAGAAGAATCTCGTGAAAGTGCCCGTTATCAACGGTACTATTCCTCATACACAGGAGGCTAAATTTGGTGGAGCCAATGTTTTACTTAAACCTGCATCTTCGGGTACAGGGGTCAAGGCAGGGGGTGCTATGCGTGCCGTCCTTGAAAGTGTTGGTGTACACGACATCCTGGCCAAGTCGAAAGGATCGTCTAACCCTCACAACCTGGTGAAGGCTACATTTACGGCATTGCTCGAATTACGAGATGCCTATACTGTAGCTGAACATCGTGGCGTGGCTCTGGACAAAGTGTTTAACGGATAATTTTTATACAAAATGGCAAAAGTTCGTATTACACAGTGGAAGAGTGCGATAGGCGCATCTAAGGCTCAGAAGAAAATAATGGTAGCGCTCGGGCTAGGCAAGTTGAACCGTCCGGTTGAACATGAAGCTGTTCCCGAAGTATTAGGTATGGTAAGAAAACTACAACACCTTTTAAGGGTTGAAGAAGTTAACGAATAATATTCTTTAGATATGGAATTGCATAACTTAAAACCTGCAGAAGGTTCCACCAGGAAAGAGAAAAGGATCGGGCGAGGACAGGGTTCCGGTCACGGGGGAACTTCAACCCGTGGTCACAAAGGGGCTAAATCACGTTCCGGTTACAAATCGAAACGTAGTTTTCAGGGTGGTCAGATGCCGCTGCAGCGTATTGTACCGAAATTCGGTTTTAAAAATGTTAACAGGATTGAGTATAAAGGAATCAATCTTAGTTCTTTACAGCTATTGGCAGAAGAACATAGCCTTACAGCTATCGATCTACAGGTGCTTCATGAGGCTGGTTTTGTCAGCAAGAACGACAAAGTCAAAATACTGGGCAATGGAGAATTGACAGTTAAACTTGATGTCAAAGCACATGCTTTTTCAAAGAGTGCAAAAGAGGCTATTGAGAAACTTGAAGGAACTACCGAAATACTTTAGAATTGATGAAAAAGCTTATCGAGACTCTTAAGAACATTTATAAGATTGAAGATCTGAGGGCTAGGCTTGGGTTGACACTTCTGCTTCTTGCGGTTTACCGCTTCGGCTCTTTTGTTATCCTGCCTGGAATCGATCCTAATCCTGCAAATTTCGAAGCTTTAAGAAGCCAGGGTTCTGATGGTATTCTTGGATTGTTGAATATGTTCTCTGGTGGCGCTTTTTCCAATGCTTCAATTTTCGCATTGGGAATTATGCCTTATATCAGTGCCTCGATTGTGATCCAATTATTGGGTTTTGCTGTACCTTACATTCAACGCTTACAGAAGGAAGGTGAATCAGGTCGCCGGAAAATCAATCAGATGACCCGTTACCTAACGGTAGTTATCCTGTTTTTCCAGGGATGGGCCTATCTGGCCAACCTGCGTTACCAACTTCCTGCCGAAGCATTTGTAATGGGCGCATTCTCATTTAATCTATGTGCTACAATCGTGATGGCAGCCGGTTCTATGTTTATCATGTGGCTCGGTGAACGTATCACAGATAAAGGTATCGGAAATGGAATTTCAATGATCATTATGATCGGGATTATAGCCCGTTTGCCCCACTCCCTGGTTCAGGAATTTGCCTCCCGTTTGGCAGAACAAGGGAAAGGTTTTATCATGATCATTATTGAATTGATTATTTTCCTTTTCGTAATCGCTGCCACCATTCTTTTGGTTCAGGGAACGAGGAAAGTGCCGGTTCAATATGCCAAACGTATCGTCGGAAACCGTCAGTACGGAGGTGTACGCCAGTACATTCCACTTAAGGTGAATGCCGCAGGGGTAATGCCGATCATTTTTGCCCAGGCAATTATGTTCGTACCGATCAGCCTTGCCGGATTGTTCTCCTCTGAAACATTGGGACGCATGATGGCATCTTTCTCTGACTATCAAGGATTCTGGTACAATTTTGTCATGTTCCTGATGGTTATTGTTTTCACCTATTTCTACACTGCCATTACGATCAATCCGAATCAGATGTCAGAAGATATGAAGAAGAATGGTGGGTTTATTCCTGGTATCAAGCCTGGCAAGAAAACATCCGAATATCTGGACACGATCATGTCGCGCATAACGTTACCTGGATCCATATTCCTTGGTATGATCACCATCCTGCCTGCTTTTGCAATGGCACTTGGCGTGAATTCAGGATTTGCCCATTTCTTTGGTGGAACATCATTGCTGATCCTTGTTGGTGTTATTCTCGACACCCTTCAGCAAGTCGAAAGTCACCTGTTGATGCGTCATTATGACGGTTTATTAAAATCTGGACGTATTAAAGGACGTTCGGGTGCTTAGATTGGAGACTCCTTTTATTTGAAGGGGTATTCTAATAAAGAGCGAAATGTAAGTTCGCAAGTTAGCTGAAAAGCAATATATAATCAGTTGTAACCTAATACAGGTATTTACACTGGTGCGTTCAGTCAAGGTATTGGGGATCAAGGTTAGGATTTGATCCATATTTTAAGTTTGGTCCCATCTTTCCAAAAACAGAAAGCTGGGATCAAACCTGAGATTGTTTCGTTACGATTGTTGCCATTTATCTGCTGGCAAAACAAGCGCGGCAAGACGAAACCGGAAGCATGTTTTTCAATGTGCTGATGTTGGAAAAAATCGGATACCACGGTATTTTAGGATATCGGAATTCTCATTAGTTTTGTGGACGTTTTTATAAAAATGCTCATTGAGCAAAAAAGTTGAGGGTCTTTCAACAAAAACAACAGAGTATTGGAGAAGTAATTCGTTTCTATGTCAAAACAAGCATTTATAGAACAAGACGGAACCATTATTGAAGCATTGTCGAACGCAATGTTCAGGGTGGAATTGCAGAATGGTCATGTGATCACGGCCCACATATCGGGAAAGATGCGCATGCACTACATCAAGATTTTACCTGGCGACAAAGTGAAAGTTGAAATGTCACCTTATGATTTGACCAAGGGGAGGATTTCTTTCAGGTACAAAAATTAAAACGTAGGAAAATGAAAGTAAGGGCATCTATTAAGAAACGTAGTGCAGATTGCAAAATTGTCAGCCGAAAAGGCCGTCTCTACGTTATCAACAAAAAAAATCCGAAGTTTAAGCAACGTCAGGGATAATATGTTAATTTTGTAAAGATTTTTTAATTCGTATAAGAATATGGCTCGTATAGTTGGCGTAGATATACCGAATAACAAGAGAGGCGAAATTGCCTTGACTTATATTTATGGGATAGGCCGAAGCCGCTCGCAGTTGATTCTGGAGAAAGCTGGCGTTGATAAAAACATCAAGGTTAGCAACTGGAACGATGAGCAGTTTGGGGCAATCCGTAAAGTTATTACGGAGAGTTACAAGGTAGAGGGCGAATTACGGTCTGAGTATCAGATGTCTATCAAACGATTGATGGATATTGGCTGTTACCGTGGTATCCGGCATCGTATTGGTTTACCGGTTCGTGGGCAAAGTACAAAGAACAATGCCAGGACCCGTAAGGGAAGGAAGAAAACAGTTGCTAATAAGAAAAAAGCCACTAAATAATTTTAAGTAGAAATGGCAAAAAAGACTGGAGTATCGAAAAAAAGGGTAGTGAATATTGAGGCTGTTGGTCAGGCTCATGTCTCTTCTTCTTTTAATAATATTATCATTTCGATGACCAATAACAATGGTGAAGTTATTTCGTGGTCGTCGGCCGGTAAGAAAGGTTTTAGAGGTTCAAAAAAGAATACTCCCTATGCAGCCCAAACTGCTTCGGAGGAGTGTGCCAAAACGGCTTTTGACCTTGGCTTACGCAAGGTGAAGGTTTTTGTAAAAGGACCGGGAAATGGACGCGAGTCTGCAATACGTGCTATGGCGAATGTTGGGATTCAGGTTACTGAAATCGTTGATATTACCCCATTGCCACATAACGGATGCCGTCCACCTAAACGTCGTCGTGTTTAATAATCAGGTACTTTTAAACGTAAATTCACATGGCAAGATATATTGGTCCTAAATCCAAGATTTCACGTAAGTTCGGTGAGCCAATTTATGGTCCCGATAAAGCATTCGAGCACAAAAATTATCCTCCGGGAATGCATGGAAACAGCAAAAGGAGGAAAAAAGTTTCTGAATATGGTACTCAGTTGCGCGAAAAACAAAAAGCAAAATACATGTATGGTATTTTGGAGCGTCAGTTCCGCAACCTTTTTGAAAAAGCGCACTCTCACAAGGGAGTAACCGGTACTGTTCTTTTACAGCTTCTTGAAAGCCGTCTTGACAATGTTGTTTATCGTCTTGGTATTGCGCCAAGCCGTGCCGCTGCCCGTCAGTTGGTATCCCACAAACACATTGTTATCAATGGTTCAGTAGTTAATATACCATCTTATACACTTCGCCCTGGAGAAGTTGTGGGTGTTCGCGAAAAATCGAAATCGCTGATCGCGATTACCGATGCATTGGCCGTACATCGCCACAATAAATATCCTTGGCTTGAATGGGATAGTGATGCCAAAACTGGCAAGTTTCTGAATGTTCCTTCACGTGAAGAGATTCCCGAAGTAATCAAGGAACAATTAATCGTCGAATTGTATTCGAAATAACATTAATTTTAGGTTTATGGCAATTTTAGCTTTCCAGAAGCCCGAAAAGGTGATAATGATCGAGTCGGATGACAAACTCGGAAAATTTGAGTTTCGTCCGCTTGAACCTGGTTATGGTATTACCATTGGTAATGCTTTACGTAGGATTTTATTGTCATCTTTGGAAGGATATGCAATCACAACGATCAAGATCGAAGGGGTGGAGCACGAATTTTCAACTATCCCCGGAGTAATAGAGGATGTTACCGAAATGATCCTTAACCTGAAACAGATTCGCTTTAAAAGGGTTGGGGACGACTCCGACAACGAAAAAGTATCTGTTACCATTTTTGGTCAGGACAGGTTTAAAGCCGGCGATGTTAACCATTTTTTGACGGGGTTCAAGGTTCTTAATCCGGAGTTGTTGATTTGCAATATGGAATCGACAGTCAAACTTCAGATCGAGTTGACAATTGAGAAGGGTCGTGGTTATGTACCTGGTATTGAGAACAAACCTTCAGAAGAAGAATTCGGAGTCATTCCGATTGATTCGATCTTTACCCCGATAAAAAACGTCAAGTATGCAATCGAGAACTATCGTGTCGAACAGAAAACCGACTACGAGAAATTGGTGATCGAGATCACAACTGATGGGTCTATTTATCCAAAAGATGCCTTGAAGGAAGCAGCTAAAATCCTGATTTACCATTTTATGCTTTTCTCCGACGAGAAAATTACCCTCGACTCTGATGAGAAATTCGCCAACGAAGAGTTTGATGAAGAGATTCTTCACATGCGTCAGTTGCTTAAAAACAAGCTTGTTGACCTTGACCTATCCGTCAGGGCACTCAATTGCCTTAAAGCAGCCGATGTTGAAACACTTGGTGAATTGGTAACTTATAATCGAAACGATCTTTTGAAATTCAGGAACTTTGGCAAGAAGTCCCTGACAGAACTCGACGATTTATTGGTCAACCTTAGCCTAAGTTTCGGGATGGATATCAGTAAGTATAAATTAGACAAGGAATAATAGAAATGAGACATAGAAATAGTTTCAATCATTTAGGCAGGACCAGTTCACACAGGGGTGCTATGCTTTCCAATATGGCAAATTCACTTTTACTCCATAAAAGGATTGCAACAACATTAGCCAAAGCCAAAGCACTACGCGTTTATGTAGAGCCACTCCTTACCCGCGCAAAAAACGATACAACGCACAATCGTCGTGAAGTGTTTAGTTTATTGCAAAGTAAAGAAGTCGTTACAGAACTCTTCCGGGATATCGTTTTGAAAATCGCGGATCGTCCGGGTGGATATACCAGAATCTTAAAAACTGGCAATAGACTTGGCGATAACGCTGAAATGTGTTTTATCGAATTGGTCGATTACAACCAGAGCATGTTATCGACAGGGAAGAAGGAAGTCGCCAAAAAACGCAGGTCACGGAAAAAAGGCGATTCAGCTGGTACAACACCGGCAAGTAAAGCTTCAACTACACCAAAAGAAGAAAAATAATTATATTGACTTCAATTTTGTGTTGATATTCAAATAATTATCACTTAGGTTATTATATAAAAAAGGGCAACATTGTTGTCCTTTTTTTATTTTGTAAGTTCATCAACATTTTTTGCCCCTATTTTGTTTATTAATAAATATTTTTTTCGGGCTGCAACAAGATCTTATAAATAATTATATATTTGAAAAAACTAATAGGCGGAGCACATGGACTATATTAAGAAGAAATTAATCGAAAAAGGGGTAAAGGAAAGGGCTGTAGTAAAGCAATTAATTAGTGAATACGGCAACGTTGTTGTCGAAAACGTTAATATTGATCAAATCCTGACTGGGATGAAGGGAATGACCAGTTTACTGACTGTTACCTCCAAATTGGATCCTGAAAGTGGGATAAGGTATCGGGGGCACTCCATCCCTGAATTGCA
>CAIYPA010000117.1 GCA_903927965.1 uncultured Bacteroidia bacterium
CATGGCACAGGACGATATCCGCACAAAGACATTAAAAGAGCAGCAGGTTGCCCCAAAGGTGGTAAAAAACGATGATGCATGGAAAAAGGAGTTGACCCCTCTCCAATATGAAGTAACGCGTAAAAAGGGGACTGAACGCGCTTTTACAGGGCAATATTACGATTTTTACGAGAAGGGAATTTATACCTGTTCCAATTGTGGTGCACTCCTTTTTGATTCTGGATCAAAATTCAAATCGGGTTGCGGATGGCCGAGCTTCAGCGATGTGACCGACCTGAAATCTATCAACATTATCAGCGACAAAAGCTATGGAATGGTAAGGACCGAAATCACCTGTGCCAACTGCGAGGCCCACCTTGGCCATGTTTTTGAGGATGGCCCCCCTCCTACCGGATTACGCTATTGTATTAATTCAGTGTCGATTAAATTCGTTCCATTTCATGAGAAAACAAGTAAGCCATGAATTCCCATGAATTCCTATGAATTCCCATGGGCTTCAGCCCATGGCAAAAAATCATCTATACATCAATGTTCCGGGTCATATACGGAGTATAATCCTTAATAATCGGCTTATAATCAAGGTGAAACAACGGCGACGAAATCATAAAATCGGCAGTTGAACGGTTCGAAGCGGTTGGGATGTTGTACAAAACGGCAATTCGGAGCAATGCTTTTACGTCCACATCGTGAGGCTGTGGTTGCATTGGGTCCCAAAAGAAGATCAAAAGGTCGATGTTCCCTTCACAGATCATCGCCCCCAATTGCTGGTCACCACCCAAAGGTCCAGATTTAAGGCATGTTACCGATGGAGGCATAGCGTCATTCTCTTTACACTTCAAATTGATGGTATCGGCAACCATTTTACCGGTAGTACCTGTACAAACCAATGAATGATGGGCAAGTTCTTTCCAGTTGTAACCGACCCATTCGGCCATATCTTTTTTACGGTTATCGTGGGCCACGATCGCAATTGTCTTTTTAATTTTCATTCTCATTATTCTACATTTTATCCGGCAAAGATAAACGATCAGATTGCACGTTCCTTCAAATGTTGATTATCAAAATATTAACTTTTGATCACCAATCAGGGAAATTTCTTTAAGAATGATCCCAATGTAGTGTATTCCTGATATTTAGGTATTATCGGAATATTATCATATCGTTCAAGGTCGTTGCTTTCGATGATCGAATGGGCCATGCTGATGTATTGGTCGGATTCGTGATAGCTGTTGATGTACCGGAACAATTCGGAGGAAGATTCGCCGTTCCACCTTTTCTGCCTGAACTTTTTGTAGGAGGAGACCTTTGATATTAAAAGGTAATAGTCTTCTATTGAAGTAATTACAGAATCATATGTGCGGATATACCGTTTGACATTGACATCGGGAAACCGGACTTTTGTCCTTGAATCGTCGCTTGAAAAGGACATGATCCCGAAAATATTGTTTCCTTTTCGGAATATTCCCGATGTTCCCCACCCCGATTCCAGGATTGCCTGCGCCAAAGCCATACTGACCGGATGAGGATAAATCCTCTTTTTCAATTCCTGAAGTGAATCAGTTTCGTACTTTGACCTCATTTCCGCAAGAAAAACAGAATCAACCTTCGCCACTTTCTTCTTACGGATGATCCTATCCTCAAGAAATTCAATGTGGTGCAGGTCATCCAATAAACGGTAACGTGTTACGACAATGGCTGGCAACAAATATTGGATAAAAAGGTCTTTTCTTTTTTCAGGATCGATCTCACGAAAATCAATAGTTCCTAGGTAATTTACAGGAATTAAAGCGGTATCCTTTTGAATAATAATCGAATCAGAATTGGAAATGTGAATATCCCTGATTTTGATCGTTGAGGACCAGTACCTTGAGTTATAGGTCTGCGTTTTTGCAAATAAATAAATGGCGAATATAAGTACGGCAACCAGTATTAAATCGCGAGATATCCTTAGCATAAAACATAGTGTTGTAACGCCGTCAAAATTACAAAATAAAGGTGATTAACAAAATTAGCAATACAACCCAGTAACTTATTGGTAATCAGTTAAATTCTGTTTTTAGTAACACAACCCAATTTTCTATCCTGCCCGCTGTAAGCCTCGATTGATTCTCCTGATCGAGTGGCAAACCAAAAAAATCGTTGTTCCTGACAGCTTTAGATGTTTCAAAAGTATAACCCGTCAAAGGTTGTTTGCCAACAATCTGTGCCCCTTTTTCCTCGAAAAACAGAGCCATGATACCGATGGCATCGCAGAAGTTTTCGGGATACCCTTTTTGGTCGCCCAATCCGAATATGGCAATTTTTTTGCCCGTAAAATCAATATCTTCAAGGGCTGGCATCAGTTCGTCCCAATAATTGGGCAGTTCGCCATCGAACCAGGTTGGGACACCCACAATCATATTGTCAAAATCGGGAAAATTGCTTTTTTTGATTTCGTCAACATTAACAAGTTGGACATCGTCACCGGTAAAATTGTTATGGATGATACCGGCTATCTTTGCCGTTTTCTTTGAATTAAAACTATAGAAAAGCCCTATTTTCTTCATACGTCAATACTTAGATATCTTGGATTAATATTTTAATAAATCTATTGCAGCGTTGTAAATCTTCAACTCATTAATTAAAATGGCCGCTTCGAGGATTCTGTTAAAACCAACAGGTGTAAAAGCAGAACCTACCCTGCGAACAGGCGCATCAAGGAATTCGAAAGCCTCTTCGCCAATTATTCCGGCCAATTCGCCTCCAAATCCACCAAAGACCTTATCTTCATGCACAACAAGTACCCGACCAGTTTTTTTCACAGAGTTAAGGATGGCTTCTTTATCCAAAGGGATCAAAGATCGGATGTCGATCACTTCAACCTGGTATCCTTCGGTTGCAAGTTTTTCAGCAGCTTTAAGCGATAGGTGCGTTGTATTCCCATAAGTTACTATGGTTAAATCAGTTCCGGGACGTCTTATTCTGGCTTTTCCAAACGGTACTTCAAAATCATCAGGAAATGAGGTCGCAGCTACGGGCGAATTGTAGAGTGCTTTTGGTTCCAGGAACAACGTGGGGCCTTTCGACCTGATCGC
>CAIYPA010000118.1 GCA_903927965.1 uncultured Bacteroidia bacterium
GCCGCTTCACGCCGACAATATGCCCGACCGCGCGCCGAAGTGGAGGCCGCTTTACTGGCAGAATTTCGGCCAGAGGCCTGATACTTTGATAATATTGTTGCCAGGGAGTTGAAAGCATTGTTGACTGGGAATCCCAATTGTAATTCATATATAGAATTGCAGTGGAAGCAAAGCTGCCTCCCCATTCCCACATAATGTCGCCTGGAAATTCCTGAAGTGTGTACATTCGGTCACGCATGTTGGCGGTAACCTGCATATTGCTATAAGAAGCAACCAGAACACTGTTGATCCCATCCTCCGTTTGAAGGAAGGATGCCGGATCATATTGGGTATAAACCTCTTCTTTCAAAAATCCACTGCATGAAGCGAAAAAAAGAGTAAGGATTGTTGCCCAAAATATTTTATATAGACTATAATTTTTCATTTTCATTTAATGTAAAAAAGTTTAATGCTAAAAATTGATATTGGCTCCAATTCTAAAGACCCTCGCACTTGGGTAATTATTATAACTACTTTTCGCAACGGAAGTACCATCTCCAGTCTGATTTGCTTCGGGATCGTAACCCTCAAATTTTGTGATCGTAAACAAATTTTCGCCTGATATTGAGAGCAATATGGATTTAACCATTTTGAAATTACCCAAAGGGATATTATAGCTTAACGTGATATTCTTTAAACGCAGAAACGATGCATCCTGAACGGTATAAGAATTGATCATCTTGCCATTTGCAAAGTAAACAGCAGAATTTACTCCCGAAGGATAACCTGTGTTTGGATTATCCGGTGTCCATCGGTTAAGGTAATGGATTGCCATGATGTTCCGGTCAAAATTGATTGGGAACATCGATTCGAGCACATTGGCATTGAATGTTTTTATTCCGTTAACGCCCAGTAAATAAATCTCAAGATTAAAATTTTTGTAAGAGAAAGAATTATTTAAGCTATAGGATATTTTGGGAAAGGGATTGCCCAGAATAACCCGGTCGCTTGCATCAATCTTTCCATTTTTATCAGCATCAAAAAATATGGGTTCACCCGGTTTGGATGTAGGCTGAGCTGAATGAGCAATGTCGTCCCCAACCTGGAAAATACCGGTAACCTCATAACCGTAAAATGATTGCATCGGATAACCTTGTCTTACCAATGCAAAACCCGGAATATTCGCTACAATCCCACCTGTAATAATATCCCCAACAAAAGGCGGCAATTCTACGACTTCATTTTTTAATGTTGAAACAGTAAAGCTTGTGTTCCAAAGAAGTTTACCGGTCAGATTTCGCGTAGAAACGGATAAGTCAATTCCAGAATTTCTGACAGTTCCGAAATTTGTACGTACAGTGGAAAATCCTGTTGACATTGGAACCGGCTTGCTAAACAACTGATCTATTGATTTTTTAATGTAATATTCAAAATTTCCGGTTATTCTATTATCAAATAATCCAAAATCAAGGCCAAAATTATATTCTTCTGTAGTTTCCCATGTCAGTTCAGGATTTGGGATTCTTGCCGGTTGGGCACCACTTAATTCGGCACCTCCCAGAACCGTATTTCCACCAGCTACAAAAGTTGAAATGGTCTCGAAATTTCCAATTCCTTCATTCCCCATTTGTCCATAGCCAACTTTCAATTTTAAATTGCTGATTGTTGGGAATTTCTTCATGAAAGGTTCTTCTGTTAATCTCCAACCAACAGCCAATGAAGGGAATATCGCATATTTGTTGGCGTCTGAAAATCGGGAAGTACCGTCTCTCCTGATTGTCGCAGTCAGCAAATATTTATCAGCAAATGAATAATTGGCCCTTCCAATATATGATTCCAACTTATAAACCGTTTTTGAAGTGCTGACCTGATTCGTCAGGGAGTTGCCACTTTGCAATAAATTGGTATTGGTGACGTCCGAAAGGAATCCTGTTGAGTATGATCCCTGATACAAGTTTTGGAACTTTTCCCTTGTAGCTCCTCCCATCAATGAAATATGATGCCTTCCGAAATCATTTTCATAGTTGATCAATCCTTCCGTCAACCAATAAATCGAATTCGTACTATATACGTTCCCGATACCCCCGCTTGCCCGTCCCTTTTGGGTGGTGCGATCAGAATATTCATCGTTCCTGATATTGAAAACGTCGGCTCCAAGCCTTACAGTCGCTTTGAGTCCTTTAAAGATCTTGTATTCTCCAAATGTAATGCCGTTGATGCGGTTGTTTTGTTCCCTGAAATCATAACCATTGGCCAGTGCAACCGGATTATCGAGTGCGATGCTTGGGTTCGTCTCATATACACCACTCGCATTCATCTTAGGACTTAGCCGTGGATCAAACATAAGAGCTGCATTCAATGGGTCTGCATTTTCGTTACCTGTATTGCTCTCATTTGCAATTTTATCTTTAAGGGTCATGTTTCCATTCAGGTTAAAACCGAACTTAAACTTGTCATTCGGAGTGATCTCCATATTTATCAGAACATTGTATTTCTTTATTCCGGAGCTGACCATAATTCCATCCTGATCAAGATATCCAAGTGAAGCATAGTATTTGGATTGTTTACTGCCACCACTTAATGATAGCTGATGGTTTGTTGCAAGGGCATTTCTTAATAGTTCGTTTTGCCAATCGGTTCCTACACCTGCTGCAGCTATTTGATCGGTTGTGTAGGGTAAGCTCTTCCCTGAATCCTTGCTAACATCATTGATCATTTGCATATACTGTGTGGCATTCAGGACGTCCAATTTATAGGATGGGGATTGAATTGCGGCAAATGTGTTGTATGTAACCTGAGTCGTACCCTCTTTCCCTTTCTTAGTTGTAATTAAGACAACGCCATTGGCAGCCCTTGTCCCATAAATGGCGGCAGCCGAAGCATCCTTTAATATCTCGACACTTTCAATGTCTGATGGGTTGATGTTTGCAGTATTGCCACCTGGCAGACCATCTATTACAATGAGGACACTATTGCTGCTATTGATTGAACCTGCTCCGCGTACAGAAATATTCAAAGCGCCGCCTGGTTCAGAATTGGCCTGACTGATATTCACACCTGCCGCCTTACCTGTCAGAAGTTGAAGGGCATTGGTGGCCACTCCTTTTACAAAATCCTTTGACGTAACGGAGGTAACGGAACCGGTTATATCACTTTTTTTCATTGTACCATATCCAATTGCCACAACTTCCTCAATCCCAACAGTTTCCTCTTCAAGGGTTAAATTAATGGCAGTCTTGCCACCAACTACAACTTCCTGTGTTTTCATGCCCACAAACGAAAACTGCAAGATGGCGTTTTCAGGAACATTGGCCAACGAATAATTCCCATTCAAATCGGTAATCACACCTGTTGTTGTCCCCTTTACCACCACAGAAACACCAGGAAGTGAACCTCCTAACGAGTCGGTCACTTTACCAACTACTTTTTTACCCTGTTGCTGTGTAGCCTCCAGGTTGCCCTTTGTGACTACAATATTCTTATCCAAAATCTTATATGAATAATTGGAGTCAAGGACCTTTTTTAATACTTCCTCAATCGTGGCATCTGATACCTTGATCGTTTGACATTTTTCGTTGTTCAATTCTTCGCTTTTAAAGAAAAAACCAAACTCGCTGGTCTTTTCGATCTCCCTGAAAATATCGACGATTGTGGCATCCTTCAGGTTCAAGTTGAGTCGTGCTGTCTGACTGTAGGATTTCGCGGCAGTGGCCGTGAACATCGCAAAAAGTAGAATTACTGTTGTTAGTTTCATAATCCGGAACGTTTTTTTCCATCTTCGCTGTGCATTGCACAACAAGTCACAAATTTTTTGCATAATTTTGAACTGTTTTTTAGTTAAACTTTGAAACTGACCGTTAATCAGGTTCGATTACTGAATTCAGGTGCACCCCTCCACGGGTGCACTTTAGTTTTAGAAAATGGTAACCCTGTCGCGCCCCTCCTTTCTATCTGTAATTTTATAATTGATCTGATCGGTCAACGAAAGCATTTTCAGCACCATACTCACCGTTGTTGTCCGTTTGATCACACTCGTGTATCTGGTATTTGCCAACTTTGGATTGCTGATGATAATCTCCACATTATACCAGTTTTCCAGTTCGCGGCAAATCTCTACCAAACTCTTGTCGATAAATACAAATTTTCCATCCTTCCATGCCGTTGCAATCGTGGGATCGCGCTGTAAAACAGCCATTTGGCCATCATTCTTGTTAAACTGCGAATATTCGCCGGGTTTCATCGAAAGGACAGCTTTATTCTCAAGATTATATAAATCGACCTTCCCATCCACAAGTGATGTATAAATTCCTGATTCAGAGCTATATGCACGAATATTGAATTTTGTACCAATATCCCTCACTTTTAAACCTCCAAGGTCAACGGTCAATTTTCGGGCAGGATCTGGAACAAGGTCAAAATAGGCCTCACCGTTTAATTTAGCAATCATCTCACCGTCAGGATTATTGCGAATGATCAGCTTTGAAGCAGAACTTAACCAGATGGACGACCCATCTTCGAGATGAATCGTTGAAACCGACCCTTTTTCGGAAGTA
>CAIYPA010000119.1 GCA_903927965.1 uncultured Bacteroidia bacterium
CGAATCAGTCCTCTATTCTGCATTGGATAAACGGTTTAATTATCTGTATTGAATTATAATTAATACTTAAAAAACTCAGGGGGCAAAGATATTTATTTTTTCCAGAATAAAAACTCATTCAAACTCATATGCAAAAGCTTTTTTATCAACAGATGAACCTGAAAAAAACTATTCAACGCAATTTCAGAATGCTATTTTCAAAGTCAAGAATGGCCTTTCTCGAATAAAGAAAATCAGAACCAAGAAGTCCAACAATCTTTTTTTCAGAAAATTTGGCATATTCGAGGTTAATATGACTGAAATCCACAAGGGCAACGTTTAAAGTCCCAAAGTTAAACCCTCCCAGTTTTAATCCAATAATTTTTCCTGAACTTGTTTCAACAACCTCTTTCCCCAATCCTGTGGCCATTACCGATTCTTCCTGATCCGAAAGGTAACTTTCTGCCAATAAACTATCAAACACACTTTTGGAAGCACCCGAATCAATTACCCACCAATGGTCGGGAAGTCCGGGAAACTCAGCCTTTATTAAAGGATGAAAAGTATTTGGTTCAAGCTCAATAATATCAACAGCAATTTTACGTCTTATCATAACATTGTCAAGAAAAAATCAAAGAAAAAGGAAGGTTAAAAATTTCAACCCCAATTGATCTCATGGGTACAAAAAAAGGGGCATAACCCCCTTTTATGGCACTATAATATAAGTAGTTACTTTTTATTCAATGCATCAAGGACATTCATGACTTCGCGTACATGGCCTTCACTCGATTTCATCAAAGCCATCTCATCATCGTTGAGTTTGAGTTCTACGATTTTCTCGATGCCGTTTTTACCCAAAACAACAGGAACCCCAAGGTAGCAATTGCTGATACCGTACTCACCCTGAAGCTGAACGCAAACAGGGAAAATCCGGCGCTGATCTTTAACAATCGCTTCAACCATCTGAGCAGCTGCGGCACCCGGAGCATACCAAGCTGAAGTACCCATCAGTTTCACCAATTCACCACCTCCAACTTTGGTGCGCTGAACGATCGATTCCAACGTTTCTGCATCAAGCAACTCAGAAACAGGAATGCCTCCAACAGTTGTGTAACGTAGCAAGGGTACCATCGTATCACCGTGACCTCCAAGAAGCATGGCCTGAATCTCTTTCTGGGAGATATTCAATGCTTCAGAAAGGAATGCACGGTAACGGGCTGTATCGAGGATCCCAGCCATACCCAAAATTTTGGTCCTTGGGTGTTTTGATGTGATATGGGCCTGATAAGTCATCACGTCCAATGGATTTGAAACAATGATGATAATGGCATCCGGTGAATACTTTACAATATTTTCGGTCACTGATTTTACGATCCCTGCGTTGATACCGATCAAATCATCACGGCTCATGCCCGGTTTACGTGGTAAACCCGATGTAATGACCACAACTTCAGATCCAGCAGTCCGAGAATAATCATTGGTGACTCCAACTGTGCGGGTATCATATCCAATAATCGGAGCTTTCTGCAAGATATCCAATGCTTTACCTTCGGCAATTCCATCTTTGATATCCAACAATATCACTTCGTTGACAACTTCGCGCTGCGCTAAAACATCTGCACATGTTGCTCCTACATTTCCTGCCCCTACTACTGTAACTTTCATATGTAAAATAATTGAATTAGATATTCCTGATAAACCAAAATTTTTCATTTAAAAAACGGTGCAAATCTAATGAGTTTGAAAGGATAAAAAAAGCAGTTTATCACTCTTAACAAATACTTAACATTTTTAAAGTGTACTTAATTTAAAATTCAACATTAATTTATATTACTGATATTTAAGTATTTAAATATTTAACTTTTTAAAGATTACACAACCACCAGAAATAAAAAATTGCAGCTTTATTTATGGGTATCGCGTCCTTCCCAGCCACTCTTTCCTTTATCCATAAACACTTCCTGCAAAGTTTTTGATACCCGTGGGTCAACTTCCTCGACCAACTGGATCCTTAAAGGATGGGTAAGGCGTTTTTGCCAGGAAATGGCTGCGGCATACGGCAGCGTGTTCTTGTCGAATTCGTACATCAGGTAAGCCCATTTTTCGGCAAAGACATTGCCTTTCAAAACAGGTACCACCTGTTGCATATTCGATGAAAGGAAAGTGTGCGACAAACCACGGGCCCAATAGATCCAGGGGCCACCTGTGATATAGAAGAATGGGTTAAGCAACCGTGTAGGTGATTCTATCCCTGAATTTGAATAATCAAGTTGGATCCCCGCAAAACCAATCCCTTTTTCCTTGTTGAAAAAAACGATCCAAGGGACATCGGCCTCCATTTTAAGATCGGTCAGGTCGGGCATGTTTTGAACGTCATAAATAATCACGGTATCCCTCACGATATCATACCAGGCTGCATGGGTAATCAGTTCACGTCTGAATACCATTTCTGCATTCCGAAGTGCCAGACAATTAACCGTTTCGTTGATTCGCATACAGGTCGAGCTGATAAAATAGGGCACACCAGGATAAAACTCGTACCTTACTGAGGCGTCCACTTCAGGTACACCTCGCAAATTATCCCAAACTTCGCTTTTGGCAATCACAGTGCCAGAAATGACTTTGTTCCCTTTGGGGTTTTTCCAGTCGGCAGAATGGGTCCAGGCCATAGGAGGCACATAAATATCAGGGTTCCAATGAACTGCCCCATTTGTCTCTAACCTGTGAAACAGCGGGTACTCTGGTTTACTCTTCAAAGTCATCTGATCAAGATGGCCGGAGTTGGCATGTAAAACAACAGAGATTTTGTCATTATCAATTTGCAAACCCGGAGCTTCGCCCTGAACACTCAGGTCGGTTCTGTAAAATTTGACCATTGCATCAGGATTGTTGTAATAAACCAGAAATACACGACTTGTCTTTGCGGGCACATCTGCCAAAAAAGCGACCCTGGCAGAAACCGTGGGCAACCAAAGCGGAACATTGCGGGTTGGGACCCCCTTGGTATCGGGAGCCAGATTGTCCTCTTTAAGATATTCCTGCACATCATAAACCTGTGAAGCCACTTCCGTGATCGCATGTGTTTTCGGATCAACAGCCACAACACGAACATCACGTGTAAGTTGTTGCGCTTCGTCAGGATAAAAAGGAAGCAATACCTCAGTCGCTTCATTGGTGCGACTGATCCCGGCTGTTTCGCTTAAAACAACAGACTTATAATTTTTCCATGCAGGATCAAAGACACCTACCTCCGATGGGGCTTTAACGGTCCGGCTTGCAGTAAGGAACTGATCATCAGCTGCAGGCTTGGTGGTTTTCTTCAGCCTGACTGTTAATCGGATGTTATAATCTTTTCCGGGTTGCCATTTCACCCATCCCACAACTGTAAGATTTTTATAATGGGTCCCATCAAGGGAAAGACTGTAACCCGATGGTGGCCGCTCGGAAAGCGGTGGACGGTGAAGGTCTTCAGGTTCATCCTCACGTTTGAGATCGGTTGCCCTTAAAACTTTCCCGTCAACAGCAGCCTCAACCTCAATGATCGATGCCTGGGGCAATTCAAGGCTGGCCTTAAAATGGTAAAAAGGAATCCCTGGGTCGGGATAGCCCAATTCGATTTTTATGATTGTCAATGCTTTGTCCTCTTTTGCTTTTTGAGCAATGACAGAATTTGAATTGATCATGGACACAAGAAATACGAATGGACAAATTAAGGTGAATAATTTTAATTTTTTCATAATCAAATATTTATTAGATTATTGTTCAGTTATCAAATTTCGGTCGCGAAGTTCTTTTACACCATTCTGCCATGGTCCACCTGCTCCCCAGATGTAATAGGAGAAATACATTGTACTTTTTTGGAAAATGGGTGTCCAGGGTTGAAATTCAGTGTAATAATAATGGGCTTCAGTATTCACAGGATGGTTCATCCACATGTGAAGGAACAAAGGTCTTGTAACAGGGAACGCACCCACGAATGTAATGTCCTGCATCGTGTCATATCCCGCATTCCATCCCTCTTTCAGGAAAAACAAACGGCCATAATATTTTTCAGGTTTCATTCTGTATTCGTGTAATCCATCCTTTTCGGGAATCGTGAAAACATCTTCGGTACCATGGGTTTTCCCCAATTCAAGAATGGGTTGTGGCCCTATTACATTTGCCTCAGGATTTTTAAAAGTAAGTGCAAACTGGATTTCCAGAAGCGGTGAATTGCCATACAACGTAAAAATCTTCTCCAGCTTGTTCCCAAAATAATCGGCAGTCATCTTGACCCGAACATAATCACCTTCCTTTTTTAGAACTTCAACATTGTAGAGCTGATGGGTTTCCATACTTCCCTGGCCCAGAAAATCTTCAAATCCTCCATAAGGATAATAGCCACGTTTACGGAAGGCACGATTCTCATCAACTGCCTTTTCGGGCCAAAGCTTGAACAAAAGGTTGTCGTTGCGCGACTTAACGATGTACTCGATCACCCTGGCACCAGTAGCTAAAAGGGTCACCTGCACACTGTCGTTTTCCATGCGGTATTCCATGATCCCATCGCTGTTCTGGTCAACTTCGTACAAATAGGGTTTGCCTGCTGCTTTCCCAACACCCAATTGACTCAGGTTATCAACCCCTAATGCTGAGACTTTAACCTGATAACTACCTGCCGGTACCTCAAGTTCAAACGGAATATCTTTAAAAGTGCCGGTTGAGGTAGTGCAGGTTTTGGTTGCAGTATAAACCACTTTTTTAGGATTGGCTTTATCAAGTACTTCAAGTTTTACAGGAAAGGTCTCCTTATTGGTAAAATTATGAATTGTAACCGGATAGCTAACAATGGGAGCGTGTCCGTAAAGAAGTTGATGTACCGAAATTGCCGGAGGCATCTCCATCATTGTGAGTGTGCTTTTATGGTTTGATTCCCAGTTAAAATGAACCGCTATTGGATTTGTCCTGTTCATCGCTTCAGGTTGAAGCTGCACACCAAATTGAATTGTTTTGGAACTGTTGGCAGGGAGGTTGACCTGAACTTTCTGGTCGCCCGAAACTTTCAGTTCGGGAGGCAGAACCACTTCTACTTTACCTGAAACTGCATGTGGATAAGTATTCGATACCACAACATTGAGTTGATAACCTTCCATCCGGGCTTCAAGATTGATCCGATCTCCAAAATATTCTTCCAGAAAAACACGGTCCAAAAGCAACATTTGAAGTGCATTCCGGTAAAGTGCCGGCCCCATCATGATCCCATTGTTCAAAACAGCAACTTCACGACGGTCCATGATCGCTTTCCACATCAGATCCTTTGTGAGTTGCACACCTTTGTTTACAAATAAAACCATACAAGGGATTGCATCGCTTTCAAGATTTCCGGTGGTTGTTACAAATGGCACATTTTCGCGGTCAATTTGCTCCTTATTGCCTTCAGCAGCCAAATAACCATCATAATGGAAGTTTACGGCAGCCGTGTCAAAAACTTGCCTGAATACATAACCCTCTTTTTCGTGGGCAAATTTGATCCACGATTCAAGGGTAAACATGCTTTGAACCTGCAATCCATCATAATTTTTGCAACCAAAGATCGATCCAAAACCAACATCGGCGATAACCGGCAACTTAACTTTTGCAAGCCATTCGTCCAATTCCTTCTTTGCCAGAAAATCCATATAACCACTAAAAGTAAACCACGAGTTCCCTTCGTTCATCCCTTTCCCGATTACCTCCAGCGGATGTCCAGGAGTACAGGTTACACTCTTCAACAGTGTTTCCGCACCAAACCAACCACGCTTCAAATCGTATTTGGCCAACAAATCTTTAGCACTGTTAATAAGACCATTCACCTTATTCCTCAATTCGGCTTTTTTTGAGGTAATGACAAATATTTTGCTTTTCCCGTTTTCAAGATAGAAGGCATTGACCTCTATAAAATCTTTTGCTCCCAACTGATGGCTCTTAAGCCTTGCTTTCCATTCATTTTCCATAGGAGTTTTTGCGATCAGTTTTTTACCCAACTCTGAATCAGGATCTTCCATAACAAGTACATTGCCTTTTCCAATTGCATCGTTTAATTGCTGTGGATTAGGTTGGTCGAGCAACTCATACCTTCCGCTAAGCAAACCATTCATAAACCCTTCCTGAACAGACAACCCAGGAATTTTAAGGTCTTCGGCGATATCGACCTTGCTCTGGGCAATCATGAAATCAACCTTTGGTACAGCCACCTTAAAAAGGTTGCCATACCTGGTCCATTCCTTGAACGAGTCGTGCCAGTAATTGGTGTAACCATTAAACTGGAAATCGGTTTTTACCGAATTCCCAACCGGTTGAAACGACCCATTGAATTTGAAATCGTCAAGATTCTGACCAATGGCAACAGTTCCGGTCAAAAAGAAAGTAATAAAAATGAAGCAACTTAACAGGAAATTTCTCATATTTATTTGGTTATTAGTAATTAATATTATTCAAAAGTAAGGTGTCCATAAAAATCAGGCTGGTGAAAATCGGGGTTTGGGGTGTTGACTGGATTCCATGTTAAATAATGGCGAACTGATGTTTTGTCCCCACATTTGTAGAAATTGGCATTTGCGTTTAATCCCTTCAATGTCAAATTTTTGTCGAAACAGAAACACGTTTTGGGGATAACGATCATGAGCTCCCAATGATGTCCTCCCCTCTTCTCACCAAAGGGTTGATTGCCCAAGGAAGATTTCACCTTGATCAATTTAACAATCTCAGGATCAACCTGAATCCGTTTCCCTTTCTGGCCATATTCAACATGTGGCACACCCACACAGTTCAATTCAAAATTGTAATAGGTTTTATCCCTGCCTAAGGAGATAAAAAATTCAACACAACTATCGGTGCAAACATCACCATTGATCTTTGTCACGTTTGCCAGGATGTTCTCTTCAGAAACGTAGAATTTCAGGAATATCGAATCCTGGCAATAAGCCATTTTGAATTTTACTTCAGGTTTATAGGGGAATGATTTCCAGTTTATTAAATCGATGAATTGGAAACCGGTGTTTTTTTCAAGCAGCTGGTCAGCCTTTTCAATGTCAAAATTGCCGTTGCAATCTATCGATTTAATTATCAGGCTTTTTACATTCGTATTGCTTTGAGTTGAAGATTGTTTAATTGTCCCTGCATAGGCCTCGGACGATTGGCTGCCCAGGTAAATCCCTGACGTCGCGGCCATAAATTTCTTTAGAAAAATTCTTCGGTGGTTGATCATTTTATCACGATTTAGTCTGTCAATCTTATTAATCTGATCATTACAGGATCTGTCCAGAATCCTAAGCAAGGATCAGGAGTAAAAGTAAAATAAAGAAACGAAATCCAAAAATATTTATCGTTAAAGAAAATATTTTTGGATTTCAATTGGCAAAAGCTAAGACTAATTTTGAAAATTGGTTTTGATCCTGTTAAGGATCGAATATAGGTAGAAGATGGATTACAATTACAAGTTTTCGTCCCGTACGGGACGAGATAGTTCATAACCTTTTGAATTTCTACCTGTATTCAATGCCTACGGCACAATCTTTATAAATTGGAAAAGATTATGGCATTAACAGAACCCCTTAATATCTGCTATAATCTTTTCTGCCAAGGCATTGGCCCTTTCGGCTGATTTGCTTTCAGAATAGATCCTGATAATTGGTTCGGTATTCGATTTGCGGAGATGCACCCACTCTTTATCGAAATCGATCCTGACGCCGTCAATGTCGTTTACCTGTTCATTTTTGTATTTCTCCTTCATCTTCAATAAAATGCCATCAACATCAATTTCCGGGGTCAGCTCGATCTTATTCTTTGAGATGGTGTATTCGGGGTACTTTGCGCGAAGTTCGGAACATTTAAGACCCGAATGGGCCAGATGGGAGAGAAAAAGGCCAATCCCTACCATTGAATCACGTCCGTAATGGCTTGCAGGATAGATCACCCCACCGTTTCCTTCGCCACCAATCACAGCATTTGTAGCTTTCATCATCGTGGTCACGTTCACTTCACCCACAGCAGATGCAGTATAGGTACATCCGTGCATTTCGGTAACATCACGCAAAGCCCTTGAGGATGAAAGATTGGATACCGTATTTCCTTTTGTATGTGAAAGTACATAATCGGCAACAGCTACAAGTGTATATTCTTCGTTAAACATCGACCCATCCTCATTGATAATGGCCAACCGGTCCACATCGGGATCAACCACAAAACAAACATCTACATTGGAAGCACGAACGATTGCTGCAGTTTCCACCAGATTTTCAGGAATTGGTTCTGGAGTATGGGCAAATTGACCGGTAGGTTCACAATTGATTTCAATAACCTCCACCACACCAAGTGCTTTAAGGATTTTGGGAACGATAGTTCCACCAACAGAATTGACCGCATCGACCGCCACCCTGAATTTCGCATTCCGGATTGCCTCAACATCAACAAGTTCCAAATCCAGCACAAGCTGAATATGTTCATCCGTAAAATCCTTCTCAGAAATCTTTCCCAAATCGTCAACATTGGCAAAAACGAAACTTTCATTTTCTGCAATCTCAAGGACCTTTTTTCCTTCCGCATCATTGAGGAACTCGCCCTTTTCGTTGAGCAATTTCAAAGCATTCCATTGTTTTGGGTTGTGACTTGCGGTTAAGATGATCCCACCGTCGGCATTTTCACCTACCACTGCAAGTTCCGTTGTTGGGGTGGAGGCAAGCCCAATATTGACTACATCTGCACCCATACCTATTAAAGTACCGGTAACCAATGCATTCACCATTTCGCCAGAAATTCGGGCATCGCGTCCCACTACAATTTTGAGTTTGCCGTAACCCTTTTTACCCTCTTTGATACAGGTTAAATAAGCTGCCGTAAATTTTACAATATCAAGTGGACTTAATCCTTCACCGGGATTGCCACCTATTGTTCCGCGTATTCCTGAAATAGATTTGATCAGAGCCATAATTGTATGTCAATTAAAATTTTCGAGGCGCAAAGTTGCCAAAATGGCTCAATTATTCAAAGGATTATCACAATTAGCTGAAATTAATATTGAATCAGAAAAAAGGTCTTAAAAATATAGATATGTATTCAATTGATTTTCTGGAAATTACAATTTTACGGAAAAATACTTCAATCCGACAATAATCCTTTATTTTATTTGTTAGTCAGATGGTGAAAATGTACGCGACTAAAAAAAATTCTTAAAAAACCATTGTTTGTCGGTAAAAACGAACTGTTTGTCCAATTTTCTTTCAAAAAAATAAACTTTGGGGTTAATTTAATTCGAAATATACGAATTTCAATTGTTGAAAAAAAATCAGAATGTTTACTGAAAATAGGTTATTTATTTGATAATTAACAATTAATAAAGGATTTATGAAACATTTGGTCTTAATTTGGTGTGTAATTCTTCTCTGTAGTTTTACAGTCGGGGAGGAAAAATCGATTTGGTTGGGCGACATGGATCTATCGCAGTTTGACCTTGAGACAGGACAAGCGATGAAGAATCAGACAACAAGGGGCGATACGATCATTATTGCCGGGACAATTTATCAGAATGGTGTTGGCGTAGGGGTTCCTGCCAAATACCTGATCGATCTGAATAGTTCAGGCTCCCGTTTTTATGCCGAAGTTGGGGCATGCGACCGGAAATTTCGTGCCAGACCGGCAGGAACAGCAACCGCAGGTGCCAATCAACAACCAGCAGGAGGCCCGGGTGGTGAAATGCCTGGCGGTGGTGCACCTGGTGGAGCGATGTTAGGCGGTGCAATGCCGAGTGGTGCTCCAGGTGGTGCAATGCCGTTTGGCACTCCACGTGTGATGCCAACCATCGAGTTTTTTGTTCTTGGCGACAAGAAAGTAATCTGGAGCAGCGGTCCTATGAAAACGGGCGACAAAGCAAAAGTTGTCGATGTCGAAATCGGTGGGATCAAGAAATTGGCTTTGATTGTTGTCAGTCAGTCGGTCTCAGGTTCTGGTCCTGGTGCAGGACCTTTCGGTTCAATGGCAGCCTGGGGAAATGCAAAAATCACTTATACAGGCAATGTTGCGCCAAAAGCACTGCCTTTAAAAGCGATTGGTGAAGAACCCAAAATCCTCACGCCGAAAGAAAGTGACCTTCCCAAAATAAACCACCCAAAAGTGATCGGCGCAACTCCTGAAAAGCCTTTCATCTTCACAATACCTGCAACCGGTAAAAAACCACTTCAGTTTGCTATTGACAAATTGCCCAACGGGTTAAAATTAGATGGCAGCACAGGAATTATTTCAGGGACATCTCCTGCTCAAAAGGGAACCTATACCTTGAACATCTTAGTAAAAAACAGTCTTGGCGTAGCGAAAGACAAAATTGAACTGAAAGTTGGTAATTTGCTGGCTCTCACACCTCCAATGGGTTGGAACAGCTGGAATGCCGGTGGCATGTCGGTCGATCAGGTAAAAATCCGAGCTGCCGTCGATGTGATTTCGGACAAGCTCCGTGGTCATGGCTGGGCTTTTGTCAACATTGACGATGGATGGCAAGCCGATAAACGCACTGATGACGGCGAGTTGTTTACCAACCAGAAATTTTCCGACATCAAAGGTATGAGTGACTATATCCATTCAAAGGGTCTCCGGTTTGGTATTTATTCCTCTCCCGGCCCCAGAACCTGCGGTCAGGCCTTGGGGAGCTACCAACATGAACTTCAAGATGCCATGACATGGGGAAGCTGGGGCGTTGACTATTTGAAATATGACTGGTGTTCGTATCGAAGTATTTCCGCTGGCAATACGCTTGAGGAATTGGAAAAACCTTACAAAATCATGCAGGATGCCCTTGTCAAAACCAACCGCGATATCGTTTACAGTTTGTGCCAATATGGTATGGGGGATGTCTGGAAATGGGGTGCTGATGTAAATGGAAACTCATGGCGAACGACCGGCGATATCACCGACAACTGGAGGAGCATTTTAAATACCGGTTTCAAACAGACCAATAATGCCGACTATGTCAACCCGGGACATTGGAACGACCCTGACATGCTTGTCATCGGTTCGGTTGGCTGGAGTGCAAAAACGTTGCCAACCAAACTGACAAAGGATGAACAATATGCACATGTTTCCTTGTGGTCGTTGCTTTCATCACCTTTGTTGATTGGTTGCGATATGACCAAACTCGACGACTTTACTTTAGGCTTGGTAACAAACGATGAGGTGATTGGGATCAATCAGGACATTTTAGGTCATCAGGCAAAGTTGATCACAAAAGGTGACGATTACCAGGTGTGGGCCAAAGACCTTGCAGACGGGTCAAAAGCAGTCGGAATCTTCTACACAGGTACGACCGATGGCGGGGAAAAGGATCCTGTGAAAATGATCAACTGGGACCAGCAAAAAGTGGATACTTCGAAATTGATCAATCTTGATTTTTCAACTTTGGGATTATCAGGCAAACAGGCAGTCCGCAACTTATGGTCTCAGAAAGATTTAGGCACATTCGATGGGAAGTTTGAAACAAAGGTCAACCAACATGGAGTGACTTTGCTAAAGATTAAAGCAACAAAATAAGGATTTCCAGATTTGCTGTCTATCTTAAAAAGGTAATAGGATAAAATGAGAACAGGACTTCAGGTTGGGTTTTAAACCTCCTGAAGTCCTGTTTATTTACAAAATAACTTAGCCTCCTAATGTGCAGTCCTCTTCAATCGTTCACTAAAATACTTATTTAGACTGTCAGCTGGCAATGGATTACCAAAGAAATGGTGCTTCATTATTTTGTTGAGGAAATCTTCTGTTAATACAATAGTGTCGCTATGAGCGATTATGTATTTTGCGACCTTAAACCTTGCACTGTCACAACCGGCAGCCGTTTTAAACCATATTGCATAATTATTCCCTTTTCTTTTAACAGAATCAGTACAGATTTGTAATCCCTTTTTATACAGTTTATCCCTATATCCTTCTGTTAACATGGACAATCTGTGCTGAAATCCCGTCGTATCTTGTTTCAGATCAAGACTATTGGCGATGCAGTCATCAATAAACTTATTGGGGGTTGATTTATAATCTGCCAATAACCGAAATATTTTTGAATTTTTATCCACCAAATCAGATGAAGGAACTGAACAAAGGGTGGAAAAAGCTTTTCTAAATTCAATGGTATCTATTTGGTCGTTCTGCAGATAATCAGCCATCTCAAGAGAAAATCCATTTACTTGACTACCTGCATACTTGTACGATTGGAGTTTATCGCAGAAGTCGCGTAAATCGGCCAATTGCATCCTGTAATCGGAATAATATGTAGTATCCAATTTAACCAGACTTTTTGAGGTCAGGTCATTGATGAAAATTGCTTCTTGATTGTTTATTACTGAATCTTTCAATATTTCATGCAAGTCTTGTTCAAATATATTTTTGGAAAAAACTACCTGATTGATCTGACTACCCATGATCAGGCTGAATAAATTCATTAGGCTCTCCCGTGCATTTTCACGAGCCTGAAGAATAATCCCACTCTTAATTGCCTGCATCCGAAGCTTCTCCTTACATACGATTTTTACCTTTACAGCTATTTTAAAAATACTGTCGAATGTTCCTTTTTGTTTGATCAACTCAAAGCCCTTAACCTTATTGGGAATAAACCATGGATTGATGTCGCAGTCCAAAATTTCTGGTTCGCAATGCTTAATGTAGAGGGTCTTATTTCCCGAATTGTAAAAGATATCTTCAGGTCTTAGTTTCCCAAAATCAATTCCGGCTTTTACCCATCCCCTGCCAATGTAAACAATGTTCTTCTTTGGTTCCTTAAAACTGAGGCTGTCTTTAATATTGACATAAGCAGAGAAATTAGTTAAAGTAAAATTAGAGTCAATTCTTAAAGTATTCTCTTTTATAAACCCTTTTTCAAACAACACCCAAAGGATCTTTTTACTGTCATAATCAGTATTCGTTTTGTTTTTAATAATATCAATCAAATAACTCATTAACAAAGGATAGATTCTATTTCGGGTAATCCAGGGATACTTATCCTCTATTTGCCGTTCGATGTTATTTTTATTGATTTTATTAAAGGTTATCCAGCCATGTTTTTCTGTTTTCTTGAGCGAATCAAATGAAGCGAACAAATCCTTGAAAAGATCGTGCCCATTGTCGTCAATCACCTTCCGGTCTACTGTATCCTTATAACAATCGGAGAGAGAAGCAATCTCTTCACCATAATATTCAGCCGTAATCAACTGACCAATTTGTCTTATACTTTGTACGGAAACTGGCGTATTACGTACATTTACACCAGTATTGAACAATTTAAGCGGATCGAAGATTACAAAAACGACTATAATAGCCGCCAAGATCAACGCATCGATGATGTAACGAAAATTTCTGACCAAGAACGAAATTATCATAATTACCTCCTATTTTTTTTCGTTAGAAATCCAGGAATCAGAAGCTGAAGGCTTGGTCACAACACCGTCGAGTACCAAACCATCCTTAAATTCAAGGTAAATCTCCGTATATCCCAAACTGTGCAAAAGAGTTTCGAGCAAAACCCTGGTTTTTTGCTTGGTTGCATCCTCGATACCTAAATATGGGATTAAAGCTCTGATTTTAAGCTCTGCATCTTCCAGAATATTGTCATAATCCTTAATGGAAAACTTGTTCATAAACGCGTCCTCTGAAATAGATTCATTGATAACAACCTTTTCAATTGGGTAAGAAAAATTCAATATTTCCACATTGGGTAATGCAATCCGAATCTTTGTACCATCAATCTCAACATCGCTTTTCTTAAGCTTTTCCAGATCAATACCAGCTTTAATAATTGCCTGAGTATTTGCTACGAATATCGCCTCATTGAGCTCAATCACCCAAAGAAAAGTCTTTCCTTTGGTCGCAACAATTGCTTTGTTCAAAGTAAATTCTGCCGTGGCCAGTTTGGAGGCTTTCTGGATTTTACTAACAGCAAGGCCTTCATCAGGTTTATGGCACGACACAAATTGAATTGCAATGAATACAAGTATGATGACAAGACACTTCATCTTAGCAAATTTTTAGGTCAAATTTGTCTGGCATCATCGCATATAATTTGAGAAGGGTATTCTTGCTTTCAATTATATCCCGCACACTGTCCTGATTAATATCCTGATAACCTGATCCTATCAAAATACAACCCTGGGTTTGTGAAAAATAATTACCTGAATGGATCAGGATCATGGACCGGTCGGGAACATTCAGCAATTGGAAATGTGTACCATACTTCTCACTGGTGCGCTTTACAACACTATATTTGCCTGTGGGTATGCAGCTTATCAGCCTCTGATTATTTAGCCATGGAAGCTCCAATGTTTTACAACTGAATATTACAGTTCCGTTTTCGGTTGCCTCAAAATCCCCCAAAGTCTGTTTCGGTTCGAATTCTTTTCGGGTCAATACAGCAGTAATATTTGTGTTCAATCGGATTGAGTAATCGTGGTAAGCCTGTTCCAGATTGACATCATATTGGTTTGCTGCATAACCAGGACCATTATAGGCACGGGCAAAACTTGTCCAATCTTTGGCTTGTAAGTAACTGATCAGATTCTGGCCTTTATAAACCGTGTTGGAAATAAAACTGATGAAAGCTTTGAGGTGTTCCTGCTCGGATGTTTTTTGTGCTTCAACAAAATCGGTAACAGTTTTTCCCTTAAAACCAGCAACTTCAAAATTTTCTCCCAAAATCTGGAATTTGCCCCACGAAGTAGCTTTATATGCAGAATCCTTATCTATCAAAACGGCCTTTTCCAACCGCAAATACTCTTTTTCACCTCCAAGATAATATTGTTTGGTCCAGTATTGATAAACAATATCCGGATAATTCGGCGCATAATATTCCGGTCCTTCAGGGATCAACCCATCAGCCTTTTTCTTCGCCAGATGCTTCCAAAAAACATGTCCTTCAAACAGGATTTTTGGTTGTCCATTTGCCAAAAAACCGGATCCTCCAGATTCAACTTTGATAACAGCTTGCATTGCAGCAGGTTCCAGATTAAGCAACTTACATTGTTCTTCAATATCATCAGCGTCAAGAGTTTTATGCTGTATCGTAACTCCGTCATTCGGACCAATGGCGGTCAGAACCGGCTCAACCAACTCAGGACTACTTGAACTTAATACCTTTGTTTTCTCAGTGGCGGGATTTATTATTGGTTGATTATTACTCTGATTATTAACAGGTAATGCAGTTGTTCCGTCATCTGTGAAATTATTGGGAGTATCCAAGGACTGATTAGCTTGGTCCCCAAACCTTTTTTGAATAATGCCACCTTTCTTTTGCAAGATCTCCAACGACTTTGATCCAAAATAGAAAGCGATCATCATTAAAAATGCAGTTTTGAAGAACTCAAAATTGTCATAAATAAAACTGTTCCCCTCCTGAATACTTGAACTTCCCATTGAATAAATAAATAAAGCCAATCCTCCGATCATAAGAGTTAAGGCAATACTCCCGCGTATCGTTCCGGGAGGTAGGCCAAGGCTTTCGTCCTGATAAAGATTATCAGTAGGTCCGGAATACTTTTTATCAATCGTTTTATCCAACTTAACCGACTCGTCTTCACTGATTTGCTTCTCTTTAAGCTCGGCCCAGCTTTCATTGGTGAGCCCCAGATTGATGTTGTAGAAATAAACAGCCCAGGCCAAATATCCGATCAACAATCCTAACCAAATCATCATCAGACTTATTGCAACGAAGCTGTAAATCGATATATTCCCAAAGGCCAATTCAAATGCGGAAATTACGATCATGAGGAGGAGCAATACAATAATTAACGTTATCGCACCAAAGAAAATTTTATTCAATGTGCGGACAGACTTTTTTGCTTCATTAAGTAGTTTTCCCATAACACTGGTTTTTATTGTTTCTAAATCTTGATCTGAACAGATATTATTAATTTACATTAAACTTTTTCAGAATACCTCACTTGAAATAATCAGGATTAAAAATTTGAAGTGTTGGTTGTTTTTCAGTTTCCAGCCAATGCGACAATTTTTCAAATATCGCATTGAAACCCTGGACGGAATTATTGGATGCAGTATTCTGGTCAACTGAAAAAACAACATCATTTTCTGATGGATTGCTGTTCCCGGTCATGACAAAAGATGAAGTAGAAATACTATTCGATATCACAATTTTATTTTGCAGTATATTAATCTGATAGACTCCAATGCTGCTAACTAAATTTTCATTTGAAATCCCAATAAACTGACCTTCGACAAACACCAAACCCTGGAAACGGTTTCCCACACGGCAATAACGATAAATCTGCATAAAACCTGGAGCAACTGTATCTTTCCCAGTGGCATCAATTGCAGTTTGCTTTTTAGTAAGGGATTTAATTTTCTCACCGGCCCATTGTGTTGTTCCTTGAAAAAAAGCCACAATTGAGCCCAAAAGGCCCACAACCCAAAGCCAAATTTTCTCAACAATCTCAGGATTAATAAAATAAAGGGCTACCAGTGAAAAAACTACAGCCAATAAAATGACCACAACAAATCGTTTCATGGTTATCGAATTAATATTCCAAAGTTAAATAAATAACAATTAATCATTAAAAAATGTTTGGGGCACATGATGCAATAATATTCGTTGGTAAATTGAGTGAAAGCTTTAAGTTACACAGATTTTATTTTAGTCTTTCCGGATAATTTCTATTATTTCCTCTATTTCCTTTTGATCGGGAATGTTTGTATTGCCCACATAATAATACTCAAAAACAAATTTCCCCAATTCATTGCATTTATTTATCCCTGAATCAATTAGAGTTCCAACTGCTACATCTAAAGGAACAAAAACTGTAAATCCAACAAAAGTGTCCGAAAAATCAATGTTTTCAATGACAGAATTTAAACCCTTGCAAATGATCTCAAATTCACTCTTGATTACATCTTTTTGTATTTGCGTTAATGAAGCTCCTATTAATGGCAAAACAAGAAAATAATACCTCATCCTGTTATCAAGTCCTCCGAGACCACTGGAAATATAACCCATACTCTCATCCATAATGGAACCTTCAAGAAACATCCGACACTCCTGTAAAGATAAGAGAGTCCATTGTTTCAAGTCATTGTCAGGACTGTTTCCATATTTTTCGATTTGCCGACAAGCTTCAATTGTGCCAAGGTGCGCCAATAAAACCAAAATCTTTTTCCTGGCTTCGATTGGCAGTTTTTTATCGAACAAAGCTCGACCCAAATTAATGGTGTCTTTTTCTGAGAGTTTTCCCTTGTCAAAGGAATGAGAATAACCCGAATATTCTTTAAGGGTTTCGATATCAATGCCTTCTTGCAGAATTTCGAAATTTTCTGGAATACTTTCCAACATTTTTTTAAAATTTTCATCCGATTTTTCCATAGAAAGATTTATTAATCGCGTTTTAATTGCACAATTATATTCGTGTTGGCAGATATGAATAGGTTATAAATCACAGTAAGAATCACAATTGTTAGTGAGGAGATCATCACAGTAATAAAAATAGAGATGTTGATATCAATTTGAAAACTATATTTCGTCAACCAGTTTTTCATAATCACAAAAGCAATCGGTAAACCGATTAAGTTACTTAAAATCACAACATGGAAATAGTCTTTAATTAGATAGGCAAGAATATTCCGGTTGTCTGCACCAAACGTTTTCCGGATTGCAACCTCCTTTGTTTTTTGGTTGTTCATAAAAACGGACAGCCCAAATAATCCCATTGACGAGATAAGTATGATTAAAACCGTGAAAACCGCGATAAGCGTAAAAAATTGAATATCTGTCTTGTACATCTCGCCAACCTGATCACTGATAAAGGAAATTTCATAAGGCGAGTCGTGTAATTGCGTTGAAAATAAACTCCGGATGTGAGAAATCGCATCCTTGTCACCATTTGTCCTAATTAATATCTGTGAAACCTCATGGTCGCCAATCCATTCGAACATGACAGATGGGATGTTCTCTTTCAATGAAGAAACATTAAAATCTTTGACCAAACCGATAATCTCTTTTCCTTCAATCCTTTCCCCAATTGGATGGATTAAATTAAATTCTTTGGCTGCCGTCTCATTGATCAGTATATGGTCTCTTTCAGGATGGAATGTTTCAGAAAATGACCGGCCAGCAACCAATTTGAAACCTGCAGTTTCGATGTAATTGTAATCCACGCCATACACGTTGAACCCTGTATAGCCTTGTGTATTAGATTTATTGGTGAACAGGATCAATTCAGGTTTCGTAAACAACCCGAAAGATGCTGTTGAAAAATTCACAACCATCTTTTCGTTTTTAAGCTGACTTTTAATGAATTCACAACTTTTTGGAAATTGGGGATCAGCCGATTTAATAGAAATCAGATTTTCCTTGTCGTATCCTAAGTTTTTTTCAATTCCATATTGGATTTGCTTGAATACAATGCTGACACAGAAAAGAAGGACAACAAATGAAATGGTTTGAAATACGATCAAAACCTTACTCATGTAATACTTTTTCTCCCCTTGAAGAAAGTTGTTGCTTAGTAACCTGACAGGATTTAGCGATGACAAATAGAATGCATTGTAACTTCCACCCAAGACACCTGTAATCACCAATATTACGATGGTGCCCATCAGGAACCGCCAATCCAGAAACAATCCAATAGGCAAATGGATGTTGAAAATTTTTCCAATCACAGTGGTAAACAAACCGCTTATGATTAAGGCAAAAGGCAAGGAGAGCATGGATAGCAGGACCGATTCCCCAAGAAAAGAAGCAAACAAACTTCTGCCCGATGCTCCATGGGTTTTCTTTATCGCGATCTCCTTGTTTCTCGACATGAAACAGATGTTTGAAAGGATAATGTAATTACCACACGCAACCAAAAGCAATAAAATAGTAACCAGTGAGAAAACATACAAATTCCCAAGGTTACCTTTAATTTCGGGTGGTGAATCTTTTAATTGGGAAGAATGCAAATAGGAATCCCGAATGTTCTGGAGTTGATAGGTCGTATTGAAAGTATCATCACCTTCAACTGGGATTTTCTGAGCAAGTCGCTCTGGATTTGTATCAGGATCGAGCTTTAGATAAGTTATATAATTTCCTGACATCTGACGGGTATTTGTCCCTGGATAAGCAGTCCCTATCTTGCCAATCAGGCCTGCCTGGATGGTGGAGGAGTTAGAGAAATCCTTAATTATTACAGAAACAACAAGTTGGACGTTACCAGACTTATACTTTAAATTGATGGTTTCCCCAATTGGATTACGAGTTCCAAAATATTTTCGTGCCGTTTTTTCGGTCATCATCACACCATTCAGGTTGTTTTTAAACAGGTTAAAATCACCTTGAACCAATTCAATTGAGAACATGTCCACAAAACCATCGTCCACCAACAGAAATGATTTTTCTTTTATAAAACTGTTGTCTACTTTAAAAAATAGATCCCCCATATAATTTGCAAAGTCAAAGATCCGTGTACTGTTTTCGATCCCGGGGAATTTCGATTTCAACTGATATGCCAACACATCTGTTGTACGAACTGAGGAATACCTATCCCCTGCCATCTTGTGATTTGCGACCACCCGATATATGTTTGGATAATCCGGATCATGTTGACCCCCCGCAGACCGGTTAAAAAAATAGGTTTTTTCTGTGGTTTTCATGATAGTTTTTCATGACAGTCCGGCAGATGTTGACCCCCCTAAAATTGAGA
>CAIYPA010000120.1 GCA_903927965.1 uncultured Bacteroidia bacterium
AAAGGTTACGATATGAATGATCCGGAAATGGTGGTAGCAGAAATTGACCAGAACATCGATAAGTATCCTGATTATATGGAAAGGATGGATAATTTTGCCGCACCAAAATTAAACCTTGATTATCACAGGGATTATAAAGAACTGATTGGCAAACAATTGGCAAATGAAGGTTTTGGAGACTATGTTATTGGGCAGATGTTCGAGAACATGAGGTTTACGATGGATGAAAAGGGTGCCAAAGTAGAAAACGAAGGTGCGATTGTGCCTGTAGCCGTTTCTTTCGATCCGAATGAACCACGGCCCAGGCACCTTGAACTGAACAAACCATTTTGGTTGGTGATGAAGCGAAAAGGATCCAAAAACCCATATTTTATCCTGGGCATCAACAATACCGCATTAATGGAGAAGGTGAAAAAATGATATTTTGATCAGTCTGGCAAGATCCTTCAATAAAAAGGGCAGGCAACTCTAATAAATTACCCGCCCTTTCCAATCTGAACATTATCTCAATATTTCTAAATATTTCAATACATTTCTAAATATTTCAATCTATTTCCCTGTATTTCAATTCATTTCTAAATTTATTACGACTTGTACATCAACCATTTCCCAATCTCTTTCCACGAAGGTTTTTTCCCGTACATCAAAATACCGGTGCGATAGATTTTCCCTGCCACCCAAACCATTCCAACGAAAGTAATGACCATCAGAACCATTGAGAGTGCCAATTGCCAGGCTGGAACACCGAACGGTATTCGGGCCATCATCACAACCGGCGATGTGAACGGAATGATGCTGAACCAAAAAGCAACCGGCCCTTCGGGGCTTTTGATCGCGCTCATCATTACCATGATCGAAAGGATAATTGGCAACATGATCGGAAGCATAAACTGTTGGGCATCTTCCTGTGTATCTATGGCAGAGCCAACAGCGGCAAACATCGAACTGTAAAGGAGATAACCACCAATAAAGAAAAACAGGAAGCAAGCAATGATCAATGGGAAATTAATGGTGCCGATCATTGAAAACATCTCCTGCATCTGATCTACCTGCTGAGGAGTTACTTGCTGTGCAACATCCTGACTTTGGGCCATAACATCCTGAACTTGCTGGGCCTGTACCGGACTGTGATAAAAACTCTTTGTGGCAGAAATAATTACAAATCCAAGGAATACCCAGATTGCAAACTGGGTCAACCCGACAAGGGCTATCCCAACGATCTTCCCCATCATCAATTGAAATGGTTTGACACTGGATATGATCACCTCCACGATCCGGCTCTGTTTCTCTTCCATCACACCTTGCATGACCATACCGCCATAGATAAAGATGAACATATAGATCATAAAACCAAAGATATAGCCAAGGACCATCCCGATTTCGGTGGAACTTTTCTTGGCAACTCCGCCATCTCCCATTTTTATTGTTTCGATATTTATGCGCGTGTGTGTCGCTTCGATCCTTTTTTCAAGATCGGGGATCGCAGTTTGTTTTATAACCTCTGCCATTTTGTCCTTTTCGATCACTGACTGGATCTTTTCCTTGATCTGGGATTTGAGGTCGAAAGGGATATTGCTTCCTGAGACGACCTGAACTGTATTTGTGGTCACAAAATTGGGGTTGATGACCAACAATGCGTAATATTTGGATCCCTTAACGTCTTCTTTTACTTTGAGGTATTCCTCTTTCGGAACAAACCTGAATTTTGTAAATTCTGAGCTTTCTATTCTTCCAAGAAAAAGGGCAGAACCATCGTAAACAGCAATTGTACGGGTCTCTTTATCATCCATTGAGACAAAATAGGCTGGAAGGATAAACAACGCAGACATTAAAATCGGCATGAGCAGTGTAAGTACAATAAATGATTTCTTTTGGACCCGGGTGCTATATTCTCTTTTGAGGATCAGTATAATTTTATGCATGATAAGGTTATATTAAGAATTTTGTTTGACTACTTTAATGAACACTTCATTCATACTTGGGATGACTTCATTGAATGCAACAATTTCGACATTGTCAACCAAATCGCGGATAAGTTCCCTTGAATTGCTCCCTTCATTGTACTGGATGCTCAATTTGTTGACATCCCCATTTTTGTGGTCACTAAGTATATTGTACTTTCTGGCCAATTCGTGATTCTGAAAGTCAAAAGCTCCGCGATAGCTAATGTCATAGATGTTTGATTTGTATTTCTCCCTAATACTCTGTGTTGGACCATCAAGTATCTTTTTCGATTTGTCAATCAAGGCGATATGGTCACAGAGTTGTTCTACCGACTCCATATTGTGTGTCGAAAAAATAATTGTTGAACCATTGTCCCTCATTTTCAATATTTCACGGGTAATGATATCGACGTTGATGGGGTCGAATCCACTGAAAGGTTCATCAAAGATCAGCAAACTTGGTTTGTGGAGTACTGCACAGATAAACTGCACCTTTTGTTGCATCCCTTTCGAAAGCTCCATGGCTTTTTTGTCCCACCATGCCGTAATTTCAAATTTCTCGAACCAGACCTTTAGTTCCTTCATCGCATCGCGACGTGTCAGCCCTTTTAACTGGCCGAGGTAAAGAGCCTGCTCACCAACCTTCATCTTTTTGTACAAGCCCCGCTCTTCGGGCAAATAGCCAATTTTATAGACATCATCGGCTTTTAACGGTTGGCCGTTGAGCCAAACCGATCCACTGTCTGGCGCTGTAATCTGGTTGATAATACGGATCAAAGTTGTCTTGCCGGCACCGTTTGGTCCCAGCAATCCGAATATCGAGCCCTGCTCGACCGAAATCGAAACTTTTGTCAATGCCTGATGATTGGCATACGATTTTGAAACATCTTTAGCTGAAAATAATTCCATTATAAATGCAAGTTAAGTGATTATTCGTCTATTCATCGTCATTTTCATATTCATCATACTCTGCCGGGAAATCAGCTTCCTCATCATCCAAGTTTTCAGGTGGATCGATTTTTGCCAAAAGATAACTCCAGGAATCCCATCCAAACTGTCGGCTAGCAAAAAGCATAAAAATCAACGTCAGTACAAGCAATACAACAAGATCGACCGTTGGGTTAAAATCGGTGATCTTATAAAGTGCGGGCGTTTGCAAGGCACTCGAATCCTGGGTAAAAACCACAGACAAAAAGATATTGTTGATCGAATGGATTCCCCATGACAACTCAAGGCCACCATCCATCAGGGCGCAAATTCCAAAGAATATACCGAACCAAATGTACTGGGGCATTGTAATCCATGCTCCAAATTCGGTCACTTCGGGGTTAAAATAATGCAGGCCACCAAACAACAATGATGTTATAAGTAATGTCGCCCACCTGTATTTGAACAATAAGCCAAATCCTTGCATCAGGTATCCCCTGAAAAGGAGTTCCTCAAATCCAGTCTGGAAAGGGATAAGGATAAGCGACAAAATGATCAATGAAAAAAAAGTATCCTGGCTAAACTGCAATTCAATTTTCTGGATACCTGTGATTGTCGCGATAACTGCATAAACTGAGAGGAGTAAAAGCCAAACACCCGCACCCCAAAAGAACCTTTTCCAACGAAAGCTGAGATGACCAGTGACCACAGAAAGCATTGGCCTTTCGTGAATTGGTTTTATTAGAAGGAGCAAGGCAATTAACCCAAGCACAAATGGGATGATCATTAACGTAAACCCTTCAAGCGAATTGATCCCATAAGCCGTTAAATCGAAGGGATTATCAGGATTGGGTTCCAAATCAGGGTTAGCTGACATATTCATGAAAATTGTGATCGCAAGTGGAATTCCTCCAACCAATTGCGTGACAATGACCAGAATAACAATCATTGCGATCCACCTACCAATATCATTTTTGCCTTCGTGAACTCTCTCTAAAAACATTTGAAAATGGTTTTAAAATATGTCACGAAGTTGTATAAATTATTACATAAAAATTGTGCTGGCGCACAATTTTTTCATTGACCATTTATTTTTTTGGCAAACGGATACTTTTGCCAGGAAAACAAGTCGTCCCTCATATTAAGAATTGTTAGGAGAGGCAAATAATGGCTATTTCAAATCAAGGTCAACGAAGATGGGACAATGGTCTGATGCCATAGGCTCCGGTACAACAATATGCTTTATGACCTGGTAGGTCAGGCTACAACAGTTTAAGCCAAAAATATAATCGATGCACTCTTTTGGGCCATTTGAAGGGAAGGTAGGATTTATACCACTGAGATTAATCCAACTATTTGATAACGCATTAATTGCATCCGACTCTGGTTTTGTGTTCAGGTCTCCGGCAAAGATTACCCGCTTTTGGTATTCCTTTGCTTTTTGGTCGATCAGTTGAACGGAAGTTTGTCTATCAGCTTCAGTGAGTGAAAAATGGGAACAAAATAGGACATAATTTTTAAATTCTGCGATCAGCAGACCTCTTTTCTCCTCCCTTCCCGGTAAGGGAATGAATGATGATCTCAATGGTTTCTCAGACGAAAGAATCCCAATCCCGTATTTTCCTCCCCGGTAAGGAATTGAAGCGCCATAAGTACCATACATCACACAGTTGTTGGCAAGAACTTTTAAAACATCGGTGCCATTGCTGCGGGTGGTCACGCTGTCGAGTTCCTGCAAGGCCACAACATCTGGATGGATCGACTGAATAACACCTGAAACACGGCTGTAATCTGTTTTTCCATCCATGCCCAAGCAGTTTCGGACATTGTAGGAGAGCACCCTGATTGTCCAGTCAGATGGCTTTTCATATTGATAGGACAGATTTGTGGC
>CAIYPA010000121.1 GCA_903927965.1 uncultured Bacteroidia bacterium
CCCGGGACAGGCTGATGGTATTTTAAGCGAATACATCGTTATTCCCGAAGAGAGCTGCTTTCCGATCAGTGATTCAATGAGTTATACGGACGCTGCTATCAGTGAGCCACTTGCAATCGGCGTTTATGCCGTAAACCAGTCTATTCCAATGAAAGGTGCATCGATCGGGATTTTAGGTTTTGGACCGATCGGCATGAGTGTGTTACTACCAGCCATTTACAAAGGTGCGGAGAAAATATTTGTGACCGACCTGATCGACGAAAGGCTTTCGATTGCAAAAGATTGTGGCGCAACATGGACTGTCAATCCATTAAAGGAGGATGCTGTGGAAGTGTTAAAAAGCAAGGAACCACTGCTGCTTGATGTTGTTTTCGATTGTTGCGGAAAACAGGAGGCGATGGACCAAGCAATACAAATGCTCAAACCAGGTGGAAAATTGATGAGCATCGGCATTCCCGAATTTGACCGCTGGAGTTTTAATGTCGATCAATTGCGGCACAAAGAAATTTGTATCCAAAGTGTGCGCAGGCAAAACCATTGTGTTGAAGAGACACTCGATTTGATGGCAAGCAAAAAAATAAACGTTGAAAAGATGCCGACCCATCGTTTCAGCTTTGAAAGGACAAAAGAGGCATTTGACCTTGTAACTGCCTATAAGGATGGCGTAATGAAGGCAATGATAGATTTTGATTAGTCAGAACTTTTTAGTATATTGAAATCAGGGTTGCATCACAAAACAGCTTTGGACCTTCGGATCGCCAGGCTGAAATTGCCGGGGGAATCGACACAATATCGTTTGACCGGAAAAAACACCTGATCCCAGGGTTTAAATCCTCCTCTTCTCCCGAAATGGTCATCGGTTTTCGCAAGGGCAATTTACATTTTGAAGGAACGGTCGGTTACTATTCCCAGGACATCGGGCTGATTCACAAAGTCTTTAACATGGAATATCCATTTTTAGTCCTGGAAATGGTTTCATTGCGGTTTTCAGGTTTGTTGCAATTGAGCGACCATCAAAAAAGGGGTCCATATGGATTGTATCTGGGATTTTTTGTAAGGCCTGTTTTTCCGGTCACCTGGAAAATGAATGAAAATACCAAAACTGAATTTGCAATTGGTTTCCGTTGTAACCCCCAGGCCAATTGGGGACTCGATTACAAATATCTTTTGCGCATTGGTAAAAAGGGAGGCTACCTTACAACAGGGGCGACAGTTACAATGCCTGGTATCATCGGTTCGATAGGCAAATTAGAACCCCTGACAGGCTCTCAATATTCAGTAATTCGCAATAAAATTCAGATGTTTACAATAAATGCTTACATTGGAATCGGTTTCAATTTGGGTAAAAGAAATTAATTTAGTAACTTAGCAAAACTTTCAGTGTGTAAACATGGCAGAATTTATCAGTAACGATCAACTGCGACTCGCTTTTGATTTTGTGCAATATACCGGCAAACACATTTTTCTGACCGGAAAAGCGGGAACCGGCAAAACTACTTTCCTACATCAGCTCAAATCCATTTCGCCCAAACGGATGGTCGTCGTTGCCCCAACCGGAGTGGCTGCTATCAATGCCGGTGGAGTTACGATCCACTCATTTTTCCAGATGCCTTTTGGCCCTTTTCTGCCATCCGACAATTCAGGTTCGTCAACGAACATCCAGCGTTTTAACCGTGAGAAGATCGCCATCCTGAAAAGCCTTGATTTGTTGGTGATTGACGAAATCAGCATGGTCCGTGCCGATCTTCTTGACGGTATTGATGATGTGCTCAGGCGATTTAAGGACCGAAACCAGCCATTTGGCGGTGTCCAGTTGTTGATGATTGGCGACCTGCAGCAATTGGCACCCGTGATCAAAGACGATGAATGGGCTTTGTTGCGGCCGCATTACGAAACTGGTTTCTTTTTTAGCAGCAAGGCTTTGAAGAAAACCGATTATGTGAGCATCGAACTGACCCATATTTTCCGTCAGCAGGATCAGACTTTTATAAAGCTTCTGAACAAGGTGCGCAACAACAACATTGATCAGCATGTGCTTGCTGAATTGAACCAACGTTATAAACCCGATTTTACAAGTACATCGGGCGATGGTTACATCACACTGACCACCCACAATTACCAGGCACATGAAATAAACGATGCACAGTTGACACGATTGTCCACGAAAGTTCGGAAATATACTGCTGAAGTAACCGGCGAATTCCCAGAATATTCATATCCTACTGATTTTGAGTTGATTCTAAAAAAAGATGCACAGGTGATGTTCGTGAAAAACGATTTGTCGCGTGACAAACTCTATTACAATGGGAAAATCGGAAAAATCGTTAAGATTGATGAGGATGTTATTTGGGTAAAATGTGCGGGTGATTCGGAGGATATTGGCGTAGGAAAAGTTGAGTGGCAGAATGCAAAGTATTCGATAGATGAAGAAACCAAGGAGATAAAAGAGACTGTAATCGGGACTTTTAATCAGATTCCCTTAAAGCTTGCCTGGGCGATAACCATCCATAAAAGTCAGGGGCTTACGTTTGAAAAAGCGATCATAGATGCCAAAGCAGCCTTTGCCCACGGACAGGTTTATGTAGCGCTAAGCAGGTGCAAAACTTTGGAAGGACTGGTTTTAAGTACGCCAATCGGTTCCTCGGCCATTAAAAACGATGCTCAGGTCACGACATTTAACCGTGAAGTGGAACAAAATCAACCAGGTGAAAAATTGCTCGAAGATGCTAAGTTCTCGTATCAGCTGTCTATTCTGCACGAACTATTTGATTTTCAACCTATCACAAGAAGGGTCTATTATTGTGTGAAACTAATGTCAGAACATCACGAAAGCCTTCAACCCTCGCTACAAGGGATTTTTGAAACAATGGGTGCTGCTATCCGTCGCGATTTGACCGATATATCGGATAAGTTCAAAGTTCAGCTTCATCAAATGACGTCAAATCATCAAAACGTGGAAGTGAATGGCCCCTTGCAGGAACGGATCAGGAAAGCATGTGTTTATTTTCTGGAAAAATTGGTTATTGATGTATATGATAACCTGAAAGTTACGGTTATTGAAACCGACAATAAGACGGTCAGGAAGTCGCTCATTGATGCTCTTGATAAATTGGGTGAGGACGTTTCTATCAAAAAAGCTTGTTTAATGTGTTGCACGGAAGGGTTTTCAGTCAAACGTTACATGGAAGTGCGGGCGAAGGCTGCGATTGAGCCATCGGAGTTGAAAATGAAAAATAAACCTGAAACGATATTCCCCGACCAGAAAATTGCCCATCCCGAACTTTACAAATTGCTCAAAGACTGGCGGTACCGCAAAGCGGATGAACTCAATGTTGAGATTTACATGGTCCTGCCCCAGAAAACCATGATCGAATTGGTCAATCTCGTTCCCGTTACAACTGCCGGCCTAAAAAAGGTAAAGGGTTTTGGGCCTAAAAAGATCAGTCAGTTTGGGAAGGAGATACTGAACATGATTGTCGAATATCGGATCAAGTCAAAGATAGAGTTACCTGAAAAGCAGGAAGAAGATGAGGCTGAAACATATAAAAGGGTGAGTAAACCTGAATCCCAATCCATTTCCATGGAGATGTTCAAATCGGGTAAAACGATTGCAGAAGTGGCAAAGGTCAGGGGTTTAGCGAACTCCACTATCGAAAGCCACCTGGCTTATTATGTTGAAACCGGTGACCTGGGGATTGAGCAGCTGGTCGATGCAGGAAAGACTGCCCTGATTTCGGAATGGTTTATCCGGAACAAGACCTTAAGTACCAGTGCAGCAAAAACAGAACTTGGCGATAATGTGACTTATGCCGAATTGAGATTTGTTTTGAAGCACCTGATGTTCAATAACCTGTTGACGATAGATTAGGTATAACTGCGGCTGGCGATTGGCTACTGGCCGCTGGTAAACTGCTCGAAGTTCGAAGGATGAACGTATTTCAATCTATTTCCTTCTATTTCAATTTATTTCCTTTTGGGCAGCTGGCTTCTGGCGGCTGGCAAGCTGCACGAGGTTGTAGGATGAACGTATTTCAATTTATTTCCTCTATTTCTAATTGGATTATTGGCTACTTTCGACAAACAAAAAATAAAATGGTTGGCACTGAGTATTTTTAGGTCGATTTACCTTAAGAATTTGTCATTGGTAACCAAACGTTTGTATATTAAGTGGTTAGTAGGATTGGCGTGTTTGGTGAAGCAATCCCATCCTGAGAAGCACTATCCCAAAAACTATGTTCCGGAAGGTACATCAAACATGAGATTGCTTCCCGAATCCCTAATCATTGCATTCTCGGGACACGTCGTAAACTCTCGGGACATGTTGGGGATTTGGTGCTGTGCGCCTGGACGGCCCTTTACCGTTCAGCCCCGGCGATCAATAACTTTGCGCGGAATTTGAGTGTAATGGCTTAATTATCAGACCTCATACTATCATTCAAAAGAAAATCCGCCTTGAGGGGCGTCGTAAAAGTTTATTCCTATGAATTATAAGAGAGTCTTAACGGATTTCTATAACGATATTTCAATAAAAACCCGGTTAACCGTACCGTTTTGATCAACACTTTTTACCCTTATCTTTAAATTTGGCTTTGTTTTGGAATGAAAAACTTTGGAATGGATCATTTTTACATATCCTAAAACATGGGTACCTTTAAAAACCTTGACTGCATTGTCGTCTTTGGGGTTGTCTTTTTCAAGCTTCCAGGTTAAAATATCCCCTGATTTTAAAGTGCCAGGTTCAATTTTAAATTCTGAACTAATATCCCAGAAATCGAGGTATTTTTGAATATCTGAACGCTCCGTTTTTATCAACCGCTGTCCAAATATTTCGAGCATATTTTCCGAATATACTTTTTCAGTATCGGGAAAATCTACATAGGGAGTAAAACCTTCTTTTTGTGCTTCTTCAACACCTGCTTTGATATAGGAAAAGCGGACGCCCGAGGTGGCGTTTTTTTTAATTAAACCAACTATCTTACGGCGGCTACCTTTTCCTTTACGCCATGCCAGATATATCGTTCCAATATTCATATTTGTAATCCCTAAGTTCTTAACTACCTGCACTTTCCTCGCTACTTCCTACACTTACCTGCCCATTCATCAACATCGGCAACAACCAGTCGCGAAGTTCCATGAGCTGTTCGTTCTCTTCCTCATTATTTGCCATTTTTTTGAATTGTGGATTAATGAAGTCTTCAAAAACGGATTGCAATTCAATTGGTGGAATGACCATTTTTAATTCACCTAAGTGGACTCTACTTAATTCGGTTTGTCCGGTAGATCCTTCTGCCAATCCCTCTATTTCACTTTGCCTTATCAACATCGAATATCCCAGGAAAAGCTTTCTTACATTTTCACTTCTTACAATCGTAATATGAGAATCAACAACAGTTATACGTTCTTTTAGACGTTTGACAATTGCAACGCGACCAAGTGTACCGAAACCTGTTGAATTAACTAGTACATCTCCATATTCAATCAGCTTTGAACTTGCATCTTTTAATTCATTATCGTGCCTTCGGCTAGGTTCAAAGTTGATTGATTGATCTCTAATGCACTTTTGATTTAGTACGCATATTCCACCTTCTTCTCTATACCTTGGAGAAATACCACGCATGATTGTTGTAGCCACTTCAGCTAATTCTTTAACTTCCCACCCCTCCGGAATCTCCCTTTTCAACTCCTCATTCCAAACCATTTTACCACCGCTTGATTTGTAAGGCTTTCCAATGCCCACCCCGTCCTGCGGCCACCCCTCTGAAGGAGGGGAATAGGGGAAGTCAAACTGCACAAACCAATAATCGTAAAGCGTTTTGGCCATCGCTTCCAACTCGGCATTGATGCGGTTGTTGAGCTCGATCTTGGAATCTAAGGCGGAGAGAACAGCGGCGATTTTTTGCTGAGTTGAAAGATCTAAATCAGGAATTACATAATCTAATATTTGATTTTTATCTCCACGTGGCATTTTGGTTCCTTTTGAACCACGCATAACATGATCAAAGAAGTCGTCTTGGAAAATAGAATAATAGATATACTTTGGAAAAAATCCTTTGTTCACGTCAAAAACCAATACATCAGCAGAACAGCCTCCTTCCCTATCTGCGAACCATATTTTTTTCAGATAAGGTCGAATGTTTGCAACTAAAATGTTATCAGGTTCATATGCAGGCATAGCACTTCCTTGGGGGGGTAAATTTGTTGCCAGTTTTATGCCAGCTTTGTTCTGTAATATATTGTCTGTCGAAATAAAGTTCTCAAGGGAAACAGATTTTGAACTTACCCTCCTTTTCGAAAACCTCACAGCAGCTCTTAATTTTATCATTTTCGTCATTCATTATTCCTCCAAATTCCTTGATGAATTTCTTGCTTTATGATTATTATATATCTAATATACTATTATATACAATTGCGTCCGCACTGCGGACACGATTCAAATATCAACACAATTTGTCACATACCAACCTCTTTAATAACTTTTTTTCATCCATTAACTAATGACAGATTCCACCCTTCGATACCAATGACTGGTTCCACCCTTCGATACCAATGACTGGTTCTACCCTTCGATACCTATGACAAATTCCTCCCTGCGGTCGGAATGACAGGTTCCTCCCTGCGATACCAATGACAGGTTCCTCCCTGCGGTACCACTGACAAGTTCCTCCCTTCGATACCAATGACAGGTTCCACCCTTCGATACCAATGACAGGTTCCTCCCTTCGGTACCAATGACAGGTTCCTCCCTGCGGTCGGAATGACACCTTGCAGCGTAGAAAGGGGATGAGGGGAGGCCGGCGGAGCC
>CAIYPA010000122.1 GCA_903927965.1 uncultured Bacteroidia bacterium
CAATTTGTGATCTCGTTGGGAAGCTGGTTTGTTTTCTTTATGCTGATCGAAAAAATGGGCGAACGTTCGCTTGCAGTTTCCAATATCATCCGCAGCGTTTACCTGATGCTGATGATCCCCGGATGGGCGTTGTGTTCTGTTACCAGTACATTGGTCAGCAACGCGTTGGGGGAAGGCAAAACGGAAAAGGTGATCCCAATTATCAGAAAGATCATGAATTTCAGTATCGTCTCTATGACCATTACCGTGGCAATAGCAGCCCTGGTTCCAAGGTTTGCCATCTCCATATTTACAAACGATGTAACTTTGATCGAAGCGACCATCCCATCTTATTACATTATTTTGGTGGCCTTGTTCCTGTTTGCGATGATGAGCATCCTGTTCAACGGCCTCCTCGGTACTGCCAACACGAAAATAGCCCTTGGTATAGAGGCCATTACATTGTTCTTTTACCTTTTGTTTACCTATCTCATCGCAGTGAAGCTTCAGATGAAAATCGAATATGTCTGGACTGCTGAATTTATTTATAGCTCGCTGATCGGGATCCTTTCATATTGGTACCTGAAAAAGGGGAACTGGCGCAGCAAAGTGGTTTAAATGGGGATTTCAAAAGTGCCCGCCACCAGCCTTACTTGTCCCTAAACTTCTCGGCATAATCGATCACGCACATGTAATAATAGGTTTTGTGCGGGCCGTAGGCAACCCCGACCTGGCGATATTTGGGTTCAAAGATGCTTTTCCGAAACGCCCGTGTTTTCATACCATCATTGACTAGCATCGAGATCACGATCCTTCGTGCATTGTTGTTCCCGTAATCAATATTTTCGATACACAGACCGTCCCAGTCCCCGTGACGAACGAAACGCGCAGTTGGCGAGCTTCCATCAGTTCCCACATGGCCGATTTGTGAAGTAGCCCCCTGCATCCTTGCCATGTCCCTGGCTGACAGGCATAACCCTTTATCAATAGATAATTTCTGCACCGGTTTCTGATTGTTGAGGAATTTGATCGCTTCGTTGACTGCAGCAACTCCTTCGTTGGTCGTCATGATCACCTCACCAGTGAAACGGACATCCTTTCCACTGTAATGTTTGGCGTAATCGGCAAGGAACTTGGCATATGCCTTAGGTTGTGTCCGTGCCAGGTTGAGCTCTGCAACCACCTCCTGTTCCAACTTTGATAAACTCCCTGCTGTGGTTGGTTTGGTTTCGTGTGCAGAAGCGCTGATCCATGAATTACTAGCCGACAACGAAAACACAGAAAATAAGCTGATTACAAAACAAAAAAACTTTACCATACTTTAATTACTAAATTTAATTCCTCAGGTTGCCCCGACTGTTTGAGAAAAATACACCTGCGAGGCAAATGATCCCCGAAATCATGAATAGGATTCTTATACTGCTCATAAACAATACATTGTCAACTTCATTGATGTGCGATCCTGGGAAATAGAGCGAAAACACCAGCGTTGCGATCATCATGCTCACCATCTGCCCCACCACCCGCATTGTTGCGGATGTACCTGAGGCGATCCCCAATTGATGCTTCCCAACCGAACTCATAATCGTATTCATGTTGGGCGATGAGAATATCCCGAATCCTGTCCCCATTAAAACAAGAAATGCAACAATCAACAATACAGGTGTTTGTGCATTGACAAACGACAACATAAACAATCCTGCTGAACTGATCAGCATCCCTGCCGTTGCCAGTTTACGCGGTTCGATCCGATCCGAAAGCCTTCCGGCAAATGGGGAAAGCAATGTCATCATCAAAGGTTGCGCTACAAGAATCGTTCCGGTTTGTTGCGGGGAAAAGCCTTTGATTTTTTGAAGGAACAAGCTCATCAAAAAAACCAACGAGAAGGTAGCACTATAATTGATCAGCGCAGCCACATTTGAAAAGGCAAATAACCGGTTTCGTGTAAAAAGAGGTATTTCAAAAATCGGATTCTGAGATCGTAAACATCGCCTTACAAAAAAGAACATCAGGAAAATGCCAGACAACATCAGTGGCCAACCAAATTGCTTGTTCAGATTTGAAGAGCTGTACACAATTCCGATCAATCCTGTTGCATAATAAAATGCACCAATATGATCGATTTTCCCTTGCTTCTTTACCGTCATAGCAATCTTTAATCTGAAAAACACAAGCAGGATTGCGATGATTCCCAACGGAACACAAATTAGGAAAATACTTCGCCACCCCAAATATTGGGTAAGCAGTCCACCCGCAAAAGGACCTAGCGACAACCCCAAATAGACAGATGAAACATTTAAGCCCAGTACCTTGCCTCGCTCAGAAGGGGGAAAAACAGAAACCAATATCGGATTCCCGGTTGTCATGGTCATGGATGCCCCAATGCCCTGAAAAACCCTAAAAATGATCAGTATTAAACCGTTAGCGGCCATTCCACAGAAAATACTTGCCAAGGTAAACAGGACAATCCCTCCCAGAAAAACAAGTTTTTGTCCATGGATATCTGCCAGTTTCCCGAAAGGGAGAAGAAAAACTGCAGAGGAGAGCAAGTAGGAGGTGATCACCCAACTTAAACCGATGGCATTCAGTTCAAACTCTTTTTCAATTGCAGGCAACGCGATATTCACACCCGAAATTAGAAAAGGAGTCAGGAATGAAGTCAATAATGTAATCGTCAAAGCTGACCGTTGGACACTGTTCATTAATAGGATATTTTCCGATTTGGCGCAAAGTTAGTAAAACATTGATATGGGAATGTATTGTTAATAAATTGTAAAATGGTACATCTTTATCAGCTTATTATGTTTTTAACTTTTAACTTTGCAGCTCGATTTTTCCAAATAGTTATTTTATTATGAATGAGAAAGATATAAACTTATTTTCGGAATTTCCCCCGGTATCGACCGAATCCTGGGAAGCCCTGATCAATAATGACCTAAAGGGAAAAGATTATGACAAGACCCTGATTTGGCGCACGAACGAGGGTATCAATGTTCGTCCTTACTATCGTGAAGAGAACCTTAAAGGGCTTGGATTTTTAGGGAGCTTGCCAGGCCAGTTTCCTTATGTCCGCGGAAACCGAAAGTCTGGAAATGCCTGGTTGATTCGCCAGGACATAGAAGTTGTTGATTTACTGGAAGCTAACAAGAAGGCACAGACCATTCTGTCTAAAGGTGTCACATCCCTTGGTTTTGTTTTTAAAAATTGCTTCGAAATCAGTGTTGATGATTTGAAGCAATTGTTACAAGGTATCTGCCTTGAAAAAACAGAAGTCAATTTCGTAATGGCCTGCAAGAACGCAACCCTTTCAAAAAGCCTGGTTGCATTTCTGAATGATCAAAAAGCTGATCCGAAGGAAGTAAAAGCTTCTGTCAATTTCGATCCGATCGGTGTTTTCACCCTCAAAGGAAAATTTTGTTCCAGTGAAACGGAAGCTTTTGTCAGGGCAAAGGAAGTTTTGGAATCGGCCACCGAATATCCAGGTATCCAGTTGATCGGTATAAACGGCAAAAACTTCAACAATGCAGGTGCATCTGTTGTGCAGGAGTTGGGCTTTTCTTTGGCAATTGGGTCTGAATATCTTACCCGTCTGACAGAGTATGGGTTAAATGCAGGGGCTGTTGCCCCACGCATCCGTTTTAACTTTGGGATAGGTGGAAATTATTTCATGGAGCTTGCAAAACTAAGGGCTGCCAGAATGTTGTGGGCCAATATTGTGAAAGCATACAACCCAAAATGTGAATGTGGCCCCGAATGTGAATGTGATGACAATTGCAGTGATGAGCTTTGTCTGTGTGCTTGTGAAATGAACATCCATTCTGAAACATCTATTTGGAACAAAACGATTTACGATCCATATGTTAATATTCTGCGCACTGAAACGGAGGCAATGTCCGCAATTTTGGGTGGTACCGATTCATTGACCGTCCTTCCCTTCGATGTTGTCTATGGACAACCAACCGAAATATCCGAAAGGATCGCCAGAAATCAGCAAGCAGTCCTCAAAGAAGAAGCCCATTTTGACAAAATTGCAGATCCTGCCGCTGGTTCGTATTATATTGAATCGTTGACTGCTTCGATAGCCGAACAAGCCTGGAAACTGTTCCTCGAAATTGAAGGGAAAGGTGGCTTTATAGCCACATTCCGTGAAGGATTTGTCCAGTCACAGGTGAAGGAGATGGCATCCAAACGAATAAAAGCTGTGGCCACACGTCGTGAAAATATACTTGGAGTCAATCAATTCCCAAATTATACCGAGCAAATTACCGACAACCTTGGGAGCGAAGTATTCCAGGCCATTGATCAAACCGATGCAAATGCTGAGGTAGAAACGATCAAGTTGTACAGGAGTGCGACCCAGATTGAAGCCTTAAGGTATGCAACTGACAGTTTTTCTAAAAAAGTGAAACGTCCGAAAGCGTTTATGCTCACAATTGGAGATTTGGTATTCCGCAAGGCACGTGCACAGTTTGCCTGTAATTTCTTCGCGGTAGCAGGTTACGAGGTTGTTGACAACAATGGATTTGAAACTGTTGAAGAAGGTGTAAAAGCTGCGCTTGAAGCCAACGCTGATCTCGTGGTCATCTGTAGTTCTGACGAAGAGTACGCTGCCATTGCCCCTGCGGCCTTTAGCCTTTTGGCTGGCAAAGCAATATTTGTTGTTGCCGGTGCCCCTGCCTGTACAAATGACCTGAAAGCTGTTGGAATCGAAAATTTCATCAGTGTCAAGTCAAATTTGCTGGACTCACTTACTGAATATAATAATAAACTTGGGATTAAATAGTTTCAATTATGAAGCCTGATTTTAAAGGAATAGATATTAATAACACCCCGAAACCTTGTTGCACAACACAAGATGGGGAAACGAAAAACGAGGCTGGCAACATCTGGATGACCCCTGAGTTGATCCCTGTCAAAGGTGTTTACACTAAAGAAGACCTTGAAGGTTTGGAACACCTGAATTATGCAGCAGGGATTGCACCTTTTCTTCGTGGGCCGTATTCGACCATGTTTGTAACCAAGCCCTGGACAATCCGTCAGTATGCGGGATTTTCTACGGCTGAGGAATCCAATGCTTTTTATCGCCGCAACCTGGCTGCCGGCCAGAAAGGGTTGTCTGTCGCTTTTGACCTCGCAACACACCGCGGATACGATTCCGACCATCCCCGTGTTGTTGGAGATGTTGGTAAGGCGGGTGTCGCCATCGACTCGATCCTCGACATGAAGATCCTTTTCGACAACATTCCATTGAACAAGATGTCGGTTTCGATGACGATGAACGGGGCGGTTTTGCCAGTACTTGCATTTTACATTGTTACGGCACTTGAGCAAGGCGCCAAACTGGAAGAACTTGCAGGAACGATTCAAAATGATATCCTCAAAGAATTCATGGTACGAAATACCTATATCTATCCACCGGAATTCTCGATGAAGATCATTGCGGATATTTTTGAATACACTTCCAAATACATGCCCAAGTTCAATTCGATTTCAATTTCTGGTTACCACATGCAGGAAGCAGGTGCAACCGCCGATATCGAAATGGCTTATACCCTTGCCGATGGCCTCGATTATATCCGCACAGGGATCAAGGCAGGATTAAGCGTCGATGCTTTTGCTCCCAGGTTATCTTTCTTCTGGGCAGTTGGGATGAACCATTTTATGGAAATTGCAAAGATGCGTGCAGCCAGGATGATCTGGGCAAAACTGGTCAAACAGTTCAATCCAAAGAGCGCAAAATCAATGGCACTCAGGACGCACTCACAAACCTCAGGATGGTCGCTTACAGAACAGGACCCTTACAACAATGTTGGCCGTACCTGTATCGAAGCAATGGCAGCAGCTCTGGGACATACCCAGTCTCTTCATACAAATGCGTTGGATGAGGCGATTGCACTACCAACCGAATTCTCAGCACGTATTGCCCGTAATACACAGCTTTACATCCAGCAGGAAACTGATGTATGCCGTTCGCTCGATCCTTGGGCTGGTTCCTATTACGTTGAATCGTTGACCAATGACCTTGTTGAAAAAGCCTGGGCATTGATCGAAGAAGTTGAGAAACTTGGCGGTATGTCGAAAGCGATAGAAACCGGAGTACCTAAAATGCGTATCGAAGAAGCAGCGGCACGTACCCAAGGCCGCATCGACTCCGGAACACAGGCAATTATTGGTGTGAACAAATACCGCCTTGAGAAAGAAGACCCAATTGATATTCTGGATATCGACAACACGGCCGTCCGGCTTTCACAGATCGAACGGTTGAACAAGCTCCGTGCAGAACGTAATGAAAAAGAAGTAGTTGCAGCACTTGAAGCAATTACGGAATGTGCCAGGACAGGCGAAGGCAACCTTCTTGAACTGGCGATCATCGCAGCCCAGAAACGGGCTTCATTGGGCGAAATCTCAACAGCGTGTGAAAAAATTGCAGGACGTTACAAAGCAACCATCAGAACAATTTCAGGCGTGTATTCATCAGAAGCAAACAAGGACAAAGATTTTGAACAGGCCGTAGTGCTTGTGAATCAATTTGCAGAAAAGGAAGGTCGTCAACCAAGGATCATGATCGCGAAGATGGGTCAGGATGGTCACGACCGCGGAGCTAAGGTTGTGGCAACAGGTTATGCCGATCTCGGTTTTGATGTGGATATGGGGCCGTTGTTCCAGACCCCTGCTGAAGCTGCCAAACAAGCCGTAGAAAACGACGTTCACGTACTGGGTGTTTCATCTCTGGCAGCAGGTCATAAGACCCTTATTCCTGCCGTTATGGAGGAATTAAAAAATCTTGGACGTGAGGATATCATGGTAATTGCCGGAGGTGTTATCCCTGCCCAGGATTATCAGTTTCTTTACGATGCCGGTGTTGTGGCCATATTCGGCCCCGGAACCTCAGTAGCTGCTGCAGGAAGGAAGATCATGGAAATTCTGGTTGCTGCGCAGGAAGAATAATTGACTGGCGACTGGCTTCTGGCGGCTGGCAACTGGCAGCAAGGAACCTTCAAATATATTTAGTTTTGATTATAAAAATGGCTGTTCCGGTAAATGGGGCAGCCATTTTTGTGACCAGCTGAATACTCTAAATATATGTATCTGATTCATAAATATATAGAAGTAAATCAACTCAAGTAACTATTGTTTTCTTACAGCTACGAAGTCGATGAAACTGAATAACCGTGGGTAAAACCCACGGAAAAGGCGACGAGATGGGAGGGCAGCCACGAAGTGTTTGAATTTTAATCGCATAGTATTATGGTTCAATCACTTTATAGTTAGTCGCCATTTCCAGTGTAAAATATTAACAAATGGACCTTAAAAGAAATAACTGCATGAATAGTTGCCAATGAGAAACAAATGCGTTACTTTTGGATAATTTAAATCCGAGAAGGTATGAAATTCTCTGAGTTTTATAGGTTGCTGGAAAATGATGGATGGTATATCAAATCCACCAATAAACATATCAAGTATGTTCATCCTTGGAAACCGGGAATTATCCCAGTAGGTAAACATGGTAGCAAAGAAGTACCGACTGGAACATTAAAAAAAATGTTGAAGGATGCTGGGCTCAAATAAATGAATAAATGATGAAAAAAATTAAAGCAATTATTGAAAAGGGAACTGACGGATTATACTCGATTTATTTACCCGATGTCAAAGGAATGTATGGAACAGGGGAAACAGAGTCAGAAGCCAAAGAGGCATTATTTGAAGCAGTTGAGTGTGCCAAAGACTTTGTGGAAGAGAAAGGGGAGTGGGGTGAATATATTGTGTTCAAATCTGATTTTGAATTTGATTATCGGTATGATTTATCGGGATTTTTTAAAACCTATAGTTTTTTCGATGTAAGCGCATTAGCTGGCAAAATTGGTCTAAATGCTTCTTTATTAAGACGTTACAAAAGTGGTATTTCAAAAGCTGAAATAAGGCAAAAAGAAAAGATCGAGCAAGGAATACACCGCCTGGCCCAGGAGCTAAGTACTGTAAGGTTTTAAATCGGAAACTCCTATTCCGGCTTAATCTTTTTCTCAAGTTCCGAAATGGCTTTTTCTGCCGCTACCTTAACTTTCAAGGCTTTCGATAATTCCCATGCCGACTTTATTGCTTTTTTGTCTGTCTCTTCCACCCAAACTGCAAAGGAACTTTTCCCTTTAAAGAATGCTTTCACTTTTTTGTCAGGGCAGGTGGCAATAGCTTCGATCACTTTTTCAGCTTGTGGGCTCCTGTAAGTCACTTTTTCCCAATTTGCGCCATTGAATTCATTGTGGTGGTTGTTGATGTTGTCGAGCGAAACCGAATCCGTATTTGTCGTAATTCCATCAACCTGGATCCACATGGAGGTGTGATTGATCCATGAACTTCCGTAATAATTGCTCAGAAGTGACAAGTCGCCCATTTGGTTGACGACAACCTGAACATAGGAACGTGTCCAGTTCTTGTCACCATTCTGACTATTGTGGATATAATTGGTGTATTTTTCAAATTCCCCCTTATCGGGAGAAAATTCTTTGATCAATGAATCAATGATCCTTACTACATCATCATGGTTTTTCCGCTGAATGGAAATTTTTGAGGCATAGATATCATTTGACAGTTTACGGGCGCTCTTGACTTCCAAAATAGCCTCTGGATAAAGCCTTTGGATGGAATCAAGGTGCAACAAGGCAATCGCAGTATCCCCTTTGGTCAGACAGGCTCCTGCAATTGATATTTTAATAGCTGCAAGCTGCTGTTGCGAGGAGATGCATCCAAACATCATCAGTAAAAGGAAACCTGACACAAATAACCCTGACTTCATCATTCGAGTGTTTAATAGTGATCATCCATGAACCGAAATAACGGTGCAAATATATAAAAAAAAGGTTTTTTTTATCAACGTTCATGAATGATAAACAAATCCCATTGTTAATCAGTATATTACCACCAAAAAGAAAACCATATTTTTTTCAACCTGATATTGTGATTTAAAAAAATAGTTCCTTTCTTTGCATCGCTAAAATTGGAAGGGCAACAAGCAACATTTCAATTTTTTGCAAGTCAATTTTTTTTCAAAAATCTGGTCTTTTAAGATTTATTTTTGAAATAATTGAACAAAAGATGGTCTGTTCATCTAAGGGTTAGGATTCAAGATTTTCATTCTTGCCATAGGGGTTCGAATCCCCTACAGACTACAAAAGTGTCCTTTTTCAGATAATTGACTTGAAAGAGTCGTTGGAAGGAAAAAATGATTACTTTTACGCTCCCAAACAATGGGAAACATAAACAAGATGGTCTGTTCATCTAAGGGTTAGGATTCAAGATTTTCATTCTTGCCATAGGGGTTCGAATCCCCTACAGACTACGAATTTTTAAAACAAGAAATTTTTAAAAAATGGCAAACCATAAATCAGCTATTAAAAGGGCTAAGCAGAGTGAAGTTCATCGTCTGCACAACAAGTATTATTCAAAAACTACCCGTAATGCAGTTCGTTCGCTGCGCGAAACCACAGAGAAAGCTGCTGCAATTGAGCTTTTGCCGAAAGTGGCTTCCATGCTCGATAAACTTGCAAAGCAGAACGTAATTCACAAAAACAAGGCATCCAACTTGAAATCAAGCCTTACTTTACACGTTAACAGCTTGTAATTTAGGGACTTAAACAATATTTGAAGCTCACCTTTAAAGGGTGGGCTTTTTTTGTTATTCTCCGTTTTTTTCGTTAAATTTGGGTATTGCCCAAAATTTAACAAATCACACTAAAATGGAAGAATACCGCAAACTGAACATCAAAGAATGGGCCGTTGAAGACAGGCCACGTGAGAAAATGGTTTACAGGGGGCTCTCCTCCCTTTCTGATGCCGAGTTGATCGCCATCCTCATTGGTAGTGGAAACCAGGATGAAACTGCAGTTGAACTTTCCCGCCGCATCATGGAAAGGGTAAAGAACAACCTGAATGAATTGGGAAGGCTCAACATTGAAGACCTGAAAAAATTCAAAGGGATCGGCGAAGCAAAGGCCATCACAATTATTGCAGCGATGGAGCTTGGGAGAAGAAGGAACCACTCCGATGTCCTTGAGATGGACAAAATTACCGGGAGCAAAGATGTTGCGCGTTTCTTTCGTCCGATCATCGGAGATCTTCCACATGAAGAGTTCTGGGCACTTTTCTTAAACCGGCAAAACAGGATCATCGACAAACAACGATTAAGTCAAGGTGGCCTGACAGGAACAGTAATTGACGTTAGGCTTGTTTTAAAATTGGCCTTGGAGAAACATGCGACTTCACTGATCTTTGCCCACAATCACCCTTCCGGTAACCTGGATCCCAGTGATGCCGACAAGAAAATCACTAGGCAGTTAAAGGAATCCGCCAAAATCATGGATATCCCATTGATCGATCACCTCATTATTACGCAGGGTGGTTTTTACAGTTTTGCAGACGAAGGGATATTATAGAAAACTATATTTTTTGGAGAATTAACAAACATTTTCGTGAATTATCCGTTTTTTAAGATTCCTTTGCACCGAAATGAATAAAAACATGGATAATTCTATATCTCAGGATACTAAGGTAAAAGTGCCACAACCCAATGTGTTCAACTTGTTGAAACCTTATTTTAAATTGGTTTTTTTTCTGATTTTAATGGCTTTGCTGGGCAATGGGGTCAACCTGTTCCTCCCTAAGATTATTGCCTCAAATATTGATGCTTTTTCATCCGGCCATTTTGAAATCAGGACACTGATAATTGAATTTTTAGGAGCAGCTTTGGCAATTTTCCTTTTTAATAATATTCAGGGCATTATACAGGTTTTTGCTTCAGAACGGGTAGCAAAAGATTTAAGATCAGAACTTTCAAATAAAATTTCAAGGCAAAGCTATTCTTTTATCCTGAAATCAAACCCTTCAAAACTTCTGACAAACCTGACTTCCGATATCGACTCGATTAAAATGTTTGTTTCACAGGCAGTTGTGACGATCATTTCCTCTTTTTTTGTGATTATTGGTGCATGTGTTTTACTTCTGCAGATCAATTGGAAACTCGCTTTGACTGTTATCGCAATTGTTCCGGTAATCGGAGGTGCTTTCTTCTTAATCCTTACCAAGGCCAGGCCATTGTTCAAAAGGTCACGCGAAATTATTGATATGCTCAACAAAGTCATCAATGAAAGCATTATGGGTGCATCACTGATCCGGGTCATCAATTCACAGCAACCAGAAAGTGTGAAATTTCTATCAATCAACACTGAAGCACGAAATTTGGGCATGTCGATCCTCTATCTTTTTGCCACACTCATTCCCGTTATCATGTTTGTTTCCAATTTGGCGATGGTAACTATTCTCGCTTTGGGTGGGCACTTTGTTGTACTTGGCACAATGTCGTTGGGCAGTTTTGCAGCTTTCAACAGCTACCTGGCCCTTTTGATTTTCCCGATCATGATGATAGGGTTCATGAGTAACTTAATTGCCCAGGCTTCTGCGTCATACCGCAGGATTTATGAGGTATTGAAAGCCCCGGAAACCCGTGAAACAGGTTCGATTACCGGTAATATTATGGGCAATATCCAGGTCAAAGATGTATCCCTTTTTTATGATGGTAAACCAATATTGAAAAATATTTCTTTCGACATCAAAGCTGGGAGCAAGACCGCCATTATTGGACCAACAGCGGCGGGCAAGAGTCAGTTGTTGTATTTGTTGACAAATCTTATTTTACCCGATTCCGGGACAATTGAATTGGATGGGACCATCCTGGATCAATACAGAAAAGAGGTATTTCATAGCCAGATCGGATTTGTATTTCAAGATAGTGTCGTTTTTAATCTGAGTCTTCGGGAGAATATTGCTTTCAGTGATCAGGTAACAGATGCATCAATTCAAAAAGCCATTGACACGGCTGAACTTTCGGATTTTATTGCATCACTTCCAAATCAATTAAATACTGTGGTTTCAGAGCGCGGTACCAGCCTTTCAGGTGGAGAAAAACAACGCATTATGCTTGCGCGGGCATTGGCAGTAAACCCAAAAATTCTTCTCCTCGACGACTTTACCTCGCGTGTGGACAGGAGTACAGAGAATAAAATCCTTTGTAATCTGGAAAAAAACTATCCCGGCTTAACATTGATCACAGTCACTCAAAAAATTGCCCCTATCCGCAATTTTGAACAAATCATTCTTCTGATGGAAGGTGAGGTTATCGCCATTGGGACCCATAAGGAACTCAAAGAGAGTTCATCGGAGTATGTTCAGATATATGAATCACAAAGAAGCACACAACATTATGAAGTATAATCTGAACATGGAAATTGGCGGATCAGGGCAAGGAAAATCGAGTTTGGCGGCTTTCCGAAAACTATTTTCCTTGATCGGTGGCGAGCGACATAACCTGATTGTCGCGTCAATCGCCATTTTTATCAATTCGGCCTTAAGTTTACTGGGTCCATTTCTAATCGGCCATACGATCGATACTTATATTCAAACAAAACAATATCACGGGGTATTGGTCTTTTCAGGTATTTTATTGGTGTTGTATTCAGCTTCGTTTGCGGTCAACTATTACCAAATGAGGTTAATGGGAGGGATAGGACTAAGGATGTTGTACAATCTGCGAAATGCGATATTTGACAAACTTCAGGAACTTCCAGTCGATTTTTTTAACCAGAACAAGGCAGGTGACCTTATTTCGCGCGTAAATAACGACACTGATAAAGTAAACCAGTTTTTTTCACAATCGCTGATGCAGTTTATCGGGAGTATTTTTACGATGATCGGGTCAAGTATTTTCCTGATCAGTTTGAACCCTGTCCTTGGCTTAGCTGTTCTGTTGCCTGCATTCATCGTTTGGATTTTTACGAGGATCGTTTCACCATGGGTCAAACGAAAAAATGCAGAAAGCATGAAAAGTGTTGGCGGATTGAGTGCCGAAATACAGGAAAGCCTTGCCAACTTCAAGGTAATCATTGCCTTCAACAGAAGGGATTATTTCAGGCGACGTTTTGAAGAAGCCAATCAACAGAACTACGACAAATCAATCCTTGCAGGAATTGCAAACAATACCCTGGGTCCTGTTTATAACCTGGCTTCAAATGTTGGTCAACTTATCGTGTTGGGACTAGGCATCTATTTGATCCTCCAAGGCCGATTTTCACTTGGTTTGCTGATCAGTTTCATCGCCTATGTTAACAATTTTTATCACCCATTGCGGCAAATTGCTGCCTTGTGGGCCAATTTTCAGGTAGCCATGGCAGGTTGGGACAGGATTTCCCGGATTTTATCCCTTAAATCAAACTTGCCCGTAATTGAAAATGCAAATACTGAAGACTCCTGTTGCTATCTTTCATTCAGTGATGTTTCCTTTAATTATCCAAGTGGCAAAGAGGTTTTGCACCATGTCAGTTTTAATCTGAAAAGGGGAAAAACATACGCCTTTGTCGGCCCCACTGGCGGTGGAAAAACAACCACTGCCTCATTGATCGCCCGGCTATATGATCCCTCAAAAGGCACTATATTATTGGAAAACAAAGATATCCGTTCTTATAGTCGGGAAGAACGGACACGTAAAATCGGTTTTATTTTACAGGAACCTTTTTTGTTCACTGGTACAGTTAGGGAAAATATTGTGTATGGAAATGATGATTACCTGAACATTACAAATCAACAATTGACCGAGGAAATCGTAAGTGCCGGATTGGAAAGTCTTTTGATCAGGTTTGAAAATGGCCTTGACACAAAAGTGCATACCACCGGAGATGGTATCAGTCTTGGACAGAAACAGTTGATAGCTTTTATGCGTGCGGTATTGCGTAAGCCGGAATTGCTTATCCTAGATGAAGCCACCTCTAACATTGATACGGTCACTGAGCAGTTGCTTGAAGTCATCCTGGAGAAACTTCCCCCATCAACAACAAGGGTGATCATAGCGCACCGCCTGAATACGATCGAAAATGCAGACGAGATTTTCTTTGTCAACTCGGGGAACGTGATCCCGGCAGGCTCGCTCGATGATGCAGTAAACCTTCTGTTACATGGAAAGGAAGAAAATTGAAAGGGACGCTTGAATAAACGTCCCTGTTCAACTAAACATCAGGTAAGGCATAGGAGGACCGGAATGTTCGGTAAATCAAAAACCGGCACCTATATTTTTAATATTTTTATCTCCCCATTTAAAAATGGCTTACTTCCATCCTTATGCTTTTACATTTTTCGTGTTGTCACCTTTATAAAAATCATCGTTTGTGTCCCTTTTGTGCCTGATATTTTCACTGTAAGCATGTCGCGATGACTGCTCCTTTACGAACATTGCCTTCATATCCGCTTCATTTTTATGGAAAACGAGGGTATTCGTTATTGATATTGATGCGGCAAATTTTTCGACATCGTGGTCCGTCCCAATATAAGTGAATGTCCATCTGTTCAGTTTCAACTCTTCGATCATCTTTTTAATATCCCGTCCCGAATATTCTTTTGATGCGTTCTCCTCCCCATCGGTAAGGATTGTAACCAAGACATTGTGATCTGGTTTAAATTCAAGCACTTTTCGCAACATGGTAAAGCTAAAACCCATCGCATCAAACAAAGGCGTTGAGGCAGCTGGCTGATACTTTTCTTGATCGATCTGTTCCAACTTTTTTACAGGGTCGGTAAAATGCAACACTTTTTGCCCGAGACCATTAAACGTAACCAGCGAAATGAGATGTTCCTGTTCCGGAAAGTTGAGTTCAATACCCTTGACAGTTTGGACAATTTCATTGAACCCCTGGATAATGGTTTTCTTGATCGAATCCATAGAACCACTCTCGTCGAGAATAATTAAGTTGTGTACCTGATGTTTCGTTTCCATTTTTGATTAGTATTTAAACATTTAATTTGATGCAAAGGAAATCGGCAGGTATGCCAAAACATGTCATCCTAAACTATTTTTAAAGGGATTTATTTTTTATTTTTGCCCAAAAATATTTCATGATACACCAGTTAGGCGAAAGCAATTCATTACTCAACCAATTTATTGCCGAAATCAGGGACGAGGTCATACAGAAAGACCCTTTAAGGTTCAGGAGGAACCTTGAACGTGTAGGCGAAATCTTTGCTTATGAGATCAGTAAGAAACTAACCTATAAGACCAGGGAGGTGACAACCCCGCTTGGAGTAGCTAAAATACCGGTGCTTGAGCAACAACCTGTCCTGGCCACAATCCTTCGCGCCGGGCTTCCACTTCACCAGGGGTTATTGAACTTTTTCGATAAGGCAGAGAACTGCTTTATATCTGCCTATCGAAGTTATGATCCCAATGGCGAGTTCCATATCGAATTCGAGTACATCGCGTCACCCCTCCTTGACAATAAAGTAGTGATCATGGTTGACCCAATGCTGGCGACCGGTTCATCGATGGAAATAGCTTATCATGCCCTTCTTGAAAAAGGGTCGCCACGCCATGTCCATTTGGTGTCCGTAATTGCTAGCAGGCAAGGGATCGACTATGTGATGTCAAAATTGCCCATGGAGAAAATCACACTTTGGGTAGGGGCAATTGACCCGGTAATGACCCCAAAATCATACATTGTTCCCGGTCTTGGTGATGCCGGGGACCTGGCTTTTGGTGCAAAGATCGACTCTAAGGAAAGCGTGTCGCACCCTCATTTTTGATCATTTTTTTCTACCCTAAGGTGATCATTACACATCCGTAACATTTCGCTGATTGTATAGCCTGTTACAGAATGGTGTTTTAAAGGAGCGATTTCGTTTAAAGGCTCCAACACAAATCTGCGTTCAGCGATTTTAGGATGGGGCAAAGTCAAACGAGGAGTATTCAAAATCAGGTCGTCGTAAAAAAGCAGGTCAATGTCCATTGGTCTTGATTCGTAATACCCGGATGATCTGACACGGCCCATTTTAGTTTCGATGGCCTGCGTCAGATTCAGGATTTCGAAAGGTAAAAGCATTGTCTCAATGACCAGTACCTGGTTCCAGAAAGGTTCCGATTCAAATCCCCAGGGTTCTGTATCATAAATTGAGGATAATTTTGTCGATTTTCCAATGCAATCACCGATCATTTTTCTTGTTTCAGTGAATATTTCATGCTTATCACCCACATTACCACCTAAAAGGATAAATACTTCGGCCATTATTCTTAGATTTGTCAAAAATATTGCGACAATATAACATATTTTTAAAAAGGAATTTTATTAAATCAAAATATCAAACAGGAATCATCTATGAAAATTTTCTGGAAGGCTTTTTTGGCATCACTTCTTGCCATTTTCGTTGCGACAATACTTATGTTCATTGTCCTTGCCGGGATGATTTCGGCAATTACCTCTTTCAACGATCAGACGGTGACAATCAAAAATCAATCGCTGCTGTTGTTAAAGCTTGACAGTAAAATTGTTGAGCGCAAATCCAATAATCCATTCGAAGATATTGAATTGCCTGGTTTTAAGGCTCCTGCAACTGTTGGACTAAACCAGATTTTTTCATGCCTTGAAAAAGCAAAGACCGATGATCGGATCAAGGGCATCTTTTTGGAGCTATCGGACATTAGTTCAGGATATGCAACCGTTGAAGAGATCCGAAATGCATTGATCGACTTTAAAAGTTCAGGAAAATTTATCTATAGCTACTCCGATATGATCTCCCAAAAGGCCTATTATCTTGCCACAGTTTCAGATAGTTTGATCCTGAACCCAATGGGGATGTTCGATTTCAAAGGAATAAATGCAGAGGCAACATTTTTCAAGAAAGCTTTGGATAAATTCGGGATCGAAATGCAGGTCGTACGCGGAAAAAACAACAAGTTCAAATCAGCAGTTGAGCCCTTTTTGCTCGATAAAATGTCGGATGCAAGCCGTCAGCAAACAAGTGTTTACATCAACAGTATTTGGAAACATATCCTTAATGGTATATCTGAAAAAAGGAAAATACCGGTTGATAGCCTTCAAAGTTATGCGGATGGCGTAATGACTTTCCAAAAGGCTGAGGTCGCAATGAAGGACAAGTTCTTCGATAACCTGAAATACAAAGATCAGGTCTTAGCCGATTTTAGAAAGCTGACCGGACTTGGTGAAAATGATGAAATCCCGGTTGTTACGGTTGCAGAATATGAAAAGGTCCAAAAACCATTTGATTCCAATGGACTAGCCAAAAATCGGATCGCGATCGTTTATGCCGAAGGGGAAATCGATAGTGGTACCGATGGTGCATATTCCATCGATTCTAAAGAAGTTTCAAAAGGGATCCGCGAAGCCCGTACCGATACTACAATAAAGGCAATTGTTTTGAGGATCAATTCACCTGGGGGTTCAGCCTTTGGTTCGGAGGTGATCTGGCGCGAAGTTATCCTGGCACAAAAAATCAAACCTGTTGTTGTTTCAATGGGCGACTATGCAGCCTCTGGCGGTTATTATATCGCCTGTGGTGCAGATGCCATTTTGGCCAACCCAACAACAATTACTGGTTCAATTGGGGTATTTGGGACAATTCCAAACCTAAGTGGTTTGCTTTCGGATAAAATCGGTATTACTTTCGATAATGTATCGACCAATTCCCATGCCGATATGCCATCTATGACCCGAAAAATGACACCTTTCGAGACAAATCTCATGCAAAGCTATGTTGAATTCACATACGATACTTTTCTTTCACATGTTGCCATCGGGCGCAAAAAGACCACAACTTCGGTTGATTCCATTGGTCAAGGCCGGGTATGGACAGGCGAGAGTGGAATCACCAATGGTTTGGTTGATCAATTGGGCGGTTTAAAAGATGCAATAAAACTGGCTGCCTCAAAAGCCAAAATAGAACATTATAGGATCAAGGAATTGCCAAAACAAAAAGATACCTTTGAAGAACTGATGAAAAGTTTCTCCACCAGGATGCAGGCCAGTATTTTGAAAACGAAAATTGGCGATTCCTATTATTTATGGGAAAACCTGGAACGTGAATCCCGTAAAAACGGAATTTATGCCAGAATGCCTTACAATCTGATAATTAATTAGATACGGAAATAAATATCATATCTTGAAATTCCTTTTTCTCAAAATATTGTCTTTTTTCTATGGGGCTATTGTCAGCTTCAGGAACGAATTATTTAATCTGAAGATTCTGCCTTCGCACGAATTTGATATTCCTGTGATATCCATAGGGAATATTACTGTAGGTGGCACAGGTAAAACACCGCATACCGAATACATTGCGAATTTGCTAAAGAAAAGTTTTAAAGTGGCCACATTGAGCCGTGGTTATAAACGCAAAACCAGGGGGTTCAATCTCGTCGAACCAACATCAAAGGTGAGCCAGGTTGGCGATGAGCCTTTACAGATCAAAAATAAATTCAACGAACTGACTGTAGCGGTGGATGCCAACAGGGTCAGGGGGATCAAGCAACTGCTCGAATTGCCCAACAAACCAGATGTGATTTTGCTTGACGATGCTTTTCAACACCGTTATGTTACTGCTGGGATCAATATTCTTTTGACTGATTATAACCGTTTGATTACAACAGACTCGCTCCTTCCATATGGGAGATTGCGCGAATCGGCTTCGAACAAAAGCAGGGCAACAATTATTATCGTCACGAAATGCCCTGCCGAACTGAAGCCAATTGATGAAAGGATTATTACCAAGGAACTTGAAATCAGGCCTTATCAGGATCTTTTCTTCTCCAAGATTGAATATGGACCACTTTTGCCTGTTTTCGATAAAGATGTCAAATCTGCCACGATCGAGTTGATCGAAGGTTTGGCGGTATTGTTGGTAACAGGGATCGCCAATTCTGCACCTTTAAAATCTTATCTGACACATGACACACACGATATCCAGGAGATCAACTTTCCCGACCATCATCAATATACCGCCAAAGACATCGAAAAAGTCAAAACCAGATTTGAGTCGATTACAACATCTAACAAGATCATCATAACCACTGAAAAAGACATGATAAGGCTTAGGGACATGGATGCCCTTCCGGATGCTATCCGTAAGAATTTGTATTATATCCCTTTAACAATCAGCTTTTTAAATAATGCCGGAAAGGATTTTGACCGAAAAATTTTAAATTATGTTAGAAAAAATAAAAGCAACTTCGATTTTTATACAAAAAGCAACAGGTTTTAAATCCGGTGCCGGCATCATCCTGGGCACAGGCCTCGGAGGGCTGGTAAACGAAATTGAAATTGAACACATCCTTCACTACAGCGATATCCCCAATTTCCCCGTTTCTACGGTCGATGGCCATAAAGGACAATTGATCCATGGCAGGCTTGCTGGCAAAGAAATCATAGCTATGCAGGGCAGGTTTCATTTTTACGAAGGTTACTCGATGAAGGAAGTTACCTTCCCGATAAGGGTTCTAAGAGATCTGGGTATAACAACTTTATTCGTGTCCAATGCAAGTGGAGGTCTCAACCCTGCCTTTAAAATTGGCGATTTGATGATGATCACCGACCACATCAATATGTTTGGCACTAATCCGTTGCTGGGACCAAATCTGAAAGAATTGGGAACCAGGTTTCCCGATATGAGCCAGGCTTACGACCACAATCTTTCGGAACGGGCAAGGAAAATTGCTTCTGAAAATAACATCGATTTAAGGGAAGGTGTTTATGTAGGTGTTTCAGGCCCTACTTTTGAAACACCCGCTGAATATAAAATGTACCGTATTCTGGGTGGCGACGCCATTGGGATGTCAACGGTGCCAGAAGTGATTGTTGCCCGTCATATGGGGATCAAAGTTTTTGGAATGTCGATCATTACCGATAGTGGTGTTCCTGGTGAAATCAAGGAAATTTCGCATGAAGAGGTCCAGGCTGTTGCCATGAAAGCCGAACCCAAGATGAGCCTGATTTTCAAACAATTGATAGCATCACTTTAAAAGTGGACAGTTAAAAGCATAGCAGGATGATTTCAATGAAAACTGCAATAATTGGTTTAATTTCTATTTTTAGCATCTGTTTATTATATAGTTGTAAAACTGCTAAACCTCCGATGCCAACAGAAAGCTACCTTTCTGTCCCACGGAAACCCATCACTTCGATCATCAACCTACATGCCGACCTTGAAACTTCAAAATTGGAACAATTGATCAATACACAATTGGATAGTGTATTGTATGACGACAATAGTTTTGAGGACAACAATGGCGACAACCTAAAATTCAAGGCCAAAAAAGATGGAAATGTAAAAATAAACATTGAACAAAACGAATTAAGCTGGGAGTTGCCTGTTGCTGTAACCATTCAAAAAGGGTTAAAATTGTTTGGTTACAATGTTCCGCTGGTTGACAGGTGGGAGTATTCCGGGCAACTGAGGCTCCGGTTCAAGACCAAACTTGCCATCAACCGCGACTGGACAATCAAAACCAATACGACCTCAGATGGATACGTCTGGACAAAAAAACCCGCCGTGAAAATCGGGGGAATCGACATTCCTGTTACGATCATCGCAAATCTGCTGTTGCCAGCCAACCTCCAATCGTTATCTATGAAAATTGACGAAATTATCACAAATAGTTTCGATTTCAGGGGTTTCGCCGAAAACGGGTGGAAGATGTTGTTCAACCCTTTCAAGCTTCCCGGCAGTTATGATGCCTGGCTGTCAATCACCCCCTATTCGATATCGCTTGTTCCGATACAGGGTACTGCCGGGCATATCCGTTTGGGTGCTGCGATCACTTCAGATGTGGAGTGTCTGCTGGAAAATGTGCCATCTTCTGGTAAAGTTGCGGCACTGCCAAATATTCAACCACTCAAATCTCCCAGCGACACTTTTAAAGTTAATTTACTTACGGATATCCCTTATTCAACGATTAACCGCATTATCAAAGAGGATCTCGGCGATTCGACATTTGTATTTGGAAGCCGCAGGATCAGGTTCGAGACCTTCCGTGTTTATGGTACAAACGGTAAAATGGCGGTTGAAACCACTGTTACAGGAAGTCTGAAGGGAACATTATACCTCACCGGAACCCCCTATTTCAACGCTTCCGACACGACATTAAGGATTAAAGAGCTCAAATTTGATTTTAAGACACGCAATCTTTTAATTGGTTCTGCTAGTTGGCTGTTCGGGGGAAAAATTGAGCGGATGATCGAAAAATCAATTGCCATACCATTTGGTCCGAATATCACCGAGATCGAATCCCAAATTTCACAGTTTTTCAAGCACTACCCAATAGGATATGGTTTTGAATTGAATGGACGACTTGCAAGGTTGTATGTTTCCGATTTGTTCCTGAGCCATGAATCGGTGAAAGCAAATATCGTATTCTCAGGTAACCTGTCTCTTGCAATCCGTGAATAGGGATTAAACTTTTACAGGGATTTTCAGTTTTTGCCCCACAGTAAGTTCTTTTGAATCAGAAATGTTATTCAATGTCTTGATTTCAGCGTCCGATACCCCGGAAAATTGTTTGGCAATTGTATATAAACTATCTCCCTGTCTGACAGTATAATACGTGAAATTTGATTTCATTGCTGTTTCTGAAGCTGAATTTGTCAATTGCTGTGAGAAACCGACACCAGATGTTTTACCGATCACTGATTTTACAGTTTTCCCTGAAACGGATTTGGATGAGGCCTTTGCTAAAGAAGATTTGTCGTTTACATAGATGGCCAGTTTCTGACCGATATGGATCATGTTGTGGATACCATTCCATTCCCTCAGATTATTGACATTGACCTTGAACCGTGCAGCAATAGATCCAGGGTTATCACCAGCAACTACACTGTATGTAATCTTCTTCTTGCCATCAATATCAAAAGAAGATGTATAGGTACCACCCTTTCCGTTAACCACCTCTTTCTTCAGAACGATTTGATTGTTTGGGAAATACTTATCTCGGTCATAGGCGAAAATCTTGGTTTCCCCATCAATGAATGAGGTTATTTTATCGACCGGAAGTTTTAAAGCATAAGGTTTATCGGCTTTTGCCGGAATGATGTCCCGTTTAAACTGGGGATTCAATTGCCTGATTTCTTCAATCGGAATGTCCATATTGGCGGCAATTTGAGCAAAATTGAGATAAGAGTGGATGACAATTGTATCGGTATTGATCCTGAAGGAAGGTTGGATAGGGTAAATATTGTGCTCTTTGGCATGGTTCATGATGTAATTTGCGGCAATAAAAATTGGGATGTAACCCCTTGTTTCCCTAGGCAATCGTGAATAGATTTCCCAATAGTTGTTTTTTCCTCCAGACCGGCGGACAGCTTTGTTTATATTGCCCGGTCCACAATTATAGGCTGCGATCACAATGTGCCAGTCACCATATATTGCATACAAGTCGCGTAAATACCGGGCTGCAGCATCTGTCGATTTGATCGGGTCGTTGCGTTCATCAATGTAGGAGTTAATTTCCAGTCCGTACATTTTCCCTGTTCCGTGCATAAACTGCCAAAGTCCTGAGGCCCCTGCCCTTGAAACAATTTTTGGATTTAATGCTGATTCAATAATCGGGAGATACTTTAACTCAGCCGGAAGATCATATTTTGCCAATGCCTCTTCAAATAGCGGGAAATAGTAATTTGTAAGGCCCATCATAATAGCAACCTGTCCACCCCGTTTTTTGAGGTAAAAATTGATGAATTTTTTTACCGCATCATTGTAAGGGAGTGGGATATAAGAATCTAAACTTTGAAGTCGGCTAATGTAAACCGAGTCGGCCAACTCCTGTGTATCCACATTTGCAGAAATAACTTTTGCAAGGCTGTCAACATCAAAAGCTTTGCGGACATACCAGGTATTTACCAGGGAATCCAATTGGCTTGAAATGACAACATCAAGATTATCGTCGAAGATACCGGGAAGAGTGGATTTTATGGAATCGGATATAATGGCGTCATTTTTAGTGATTGTTGTATCGACCTTATTGGCAATAACTTGCGCATTCAAGCCATGAATATTCATCAACAGCATCAAAACCAGGATTCCATAAAGACTTTTCTTCATAACCGATTGTTTAAAAATTAATTGCTACATTAAAACCCATTACGTAATTCTGGCTTCCCAGATTGATCGGCATTGGTTCAATCCTCATGCTCAAATCGTCGCTGATATCAAAATCAAAGAGGTTTGCATCAACACTGGCATCAATGATGCTCAAAACATGGAGGGCAGCGATGCCAATAATCGTCAAATCCCTATTCCTCCGGTAATAATCCTTTCCACTTTTTAATTGAGTCGCAATATACTTAAATGTTGCATCATTATCGAGGCTCACGGATGGATTTTTTATCAGATTATCCAAAAATTTCCTCTCCTCAGTTTTTAGGCTTGCGGCACTGCTGTATTGGGCAATGATCCGGTAGCCTTGAAAGTAGTCCTTGTAATTGTTGTTGTTCCATCCCAAAACATAAATCAAACCGGCATAACCCCCATAAACAATAGGAAGTTTCCAATATTTATGGTTGTAAACCTGACCCAAGCCAGGAAAAAGCGCAGCATAGATCGAAGCTTTTTTGGGAGAGCGGGTCACGACCTTAACCGAGGGTGACAACCGCAAACTATCGTTCGAAATTTTGATCTGCTGGGCATTTACTGCCAGATTTCCGGTAAGAATAATAAAAAAAATCGTAAATCCTGCAATAAAGGTTTTCAAAATGCCAAATTTAACTGGATTTAGGAATTTAATTTGTCAAATATCCCAATTATCCGCTCCAAATCCTTCTGATCGGCAAAAGGAATCTCGATTTTCCCCTTTCCTACTTCGTTTATTTTAAAAACGACACCGGTATTGAAATATTTGCTCAGATGGTTTTTCAGCTCGTGATATTCCTCTGGAAAAGGGGTCGATTTCTTGACTGGATTACCCTCTCCATCATCCGAACTGATCTTCCGTACGATCTCCTCGGTCTTCCTGACCGAAAAATCGTATTTGACAACCTGCCGGTAAATCATGATCTGCGTTTCCGCATCCTGAATATTGATCAATGCCCTTGCATGGCCCATCGAAATTGCCTGTTCACGGATCGCTTTCTGAATAACCGCCGGAAGCCGGAGCAAACGGAGGTAATTTGAAATCGTCGAACGCTTTTTCCCAACTTTATCACTGAGGGTCTCCTGCGTGAGTTTACATTCATCGATTAGACGCTGGTAACTCAATGCAATCTCGATCGCATCAAGATCTTCGCGCTGGATGTTCTCGACCAATGCCATTTCAAGCATCGATTCATCCCCCGCTTCACGGACAAATGAAGGGATGGTCGTCAGTCCGGCAATTTTCGCTGCCCTGAACCTACGTTCACCTGCAATGATCTGATACCTGCCTTCATGAAGTTTTCTAAGCGTAATAGGCTGTATGATACCCAGTTCCTTAATAGATGTGGCCAGATCCTGAAGGGATTCCTCATCGAAATGAATACGTGGCTGAAAGGGGTTTGCCTCTATTTCGTGAATGGAGACTTCATTGGAGGCCGGTGTTCCCGGAGTAATGTCACTGCCTTCTATCAATGCTCCCAGGCCTCTGCCAAGTGCGTTTCGTTTAATCATGATTCGGAAATATTTATTTCAAATTACTGTTTTACAATCTCTTTGCGGTCCATTTTGGTCATGCTGTTGTTTTGCAACAACTCACGGGCAAGGGTGAGATACAATTGGGCCCCTTTTGAACTAACATCATATTCGAGTGCCGGCACACCATAGCTTGGTGCCTCCGAAAGACGAATATTTCGTGTGATCACCGTTTCAAAGACCATCTCCTGAAAATGGCGCTTGACCTCTTCATATACCTGGTTCGACAAATTAAGCCGTGCGTCGTACATGGTGAGCAAAAAACCTTCGATCTGCAGATTCGGGTTCAACCTGCTTTGGATGATCTTGATCGTATTGAGCAGTTTTCCCAATCCTTCCAAAGCGAAATATTCGCACTGGACAGGAATGATCACGGAATTTGCTGCCGTCAAAGCATTGACAGTGATCAAACCCAATGATGGTGAACAGTCGATCAGAATAAAATCATACGAATCCACCACCTTATCAATCACCTGTTTAAGGACCCTTTCGCGGTTTGGAAGGTTCAACATCTCAATTTCTGCCCCAACAAGGTCAATATGTGATGGCAATAAATCGAAATTGGGGGTATTTGTGTTCAGGATGATGCTCTTAGGATCGACATCGTCAACAACACACTCGTATATACTTGTTTTTACATTTCTGACATCAAACCCTACTCCGGATGTGGCATTGGCCTGTGGATCAGCATCTATCAGTAAGACCCGATGTTCCAGGACCGCAAGGCTTGCCGCAAGGTTAATTGCGGTGGTCGTTTTGCCAACCCCACCCTTCTGGTTTGCTATCGCTATAATTTTTCCCATTACTTTCTATTTAAAATGCAAAATTATCAACTTTATTTGATTTTCGGGTTTCGTAAAGTTAAGAAATCATACCGGATCGACATCAACAACAATTTGAACCGATTTATTTCCCTCATGCAACTTCACATGATCAATGATCTCCTGCATCTGCCGCTTCGCGTGGACTACCGACACCTCCCGTTCTATCTTCATCCATATCTGCTTAATATACAATGTCTTAATTCTGCTTATGACAGGATATTCAGGGCCCAATATCCTTTTCCCGAACCTTTCCCTCAAACCGGTCGACAACTCCAGCGCAATCCTGTCCAACTCATTCTTATCACGATGTTTCAGTGTAATACCGATCATCCTGAAAAAAGGTGGGTATTTGAAGGCTTTCCGTTCCTGTATCTGACTATTGTACATCGTCTCATAATCGTTGTTGATTACATTCCGAATAATGGGATGTGCCGGTTGTGAGGTCTGGATAATCACTTTCCCACGCTTCTTTTTCCTTCCGGCCCTACCGCTGACCTGTACCATCATTTGAAAGCCACGCTCAAATGACCTGAAATCGGGCTGGTTCAACAAGTTGTCCGCATTCAGGATACCAACAATGCTAACATTTTCAAAATCAAGACCCTTTGTCACCATCTGGGTCCCAATCAGAATGTCGATATCTCCCCTTTCAAAACTGCTGATGATTTTTTCAAATCCCTTTTTCGACCGGGTGGTATCCAGGTCCATACGGTCTATTTTTGCCTCAGGGAAGATCACCTGAAGATCCTCCTCGACCTTTTCGGTACCAAATCCCTTGTTTGTCAATTCCTTGCAACCACAAGATTTGCAGGTTCCTGGATGGTTGACCGAATATCCGCAATAGTGGCAAACCAGCGAGTTGTTGTGCTTGTGATAAGTTAGGCTAACGTCGCAGGAATTGCATTTGGGGACCCAGCCGCATAGTTTACATTCGATAAACGGCGAGAATCCGCGGCGGTTTTGAAAAAGGATGACCTGCTCCTTCCTTTCCAATGCACCTGTGATTTCGGCAAACAAAAGTGGCGTGAGGTGCGAATTCATCTGCTTCCGCTTGTAGGCATCCTTAAAGTCGGCTGTTAGGATTTCGGGCATTTCGATGTTTTGATGCCTTTCGATCAGGGTCGCCAGTCCATATTTCCCTGAAAGGGCATTGTAATAGGTTTCAACAGATGGGGTTGCAGTACCCAGTAATACAGGGATTTGCAAAAGATGGCCCAAAATAACGGCGGAGTCCCTTGCATGGTAGCGTGGGGCTGGATTCACCTGTTTGTAACTGTTCTCATGTTCCTCGTCAACCACAATTAGGCCAAGGTTTTGAAATGGGAGGAAAATAGCAGACCGTGTCCCCACAATCAATTGGTAATCATAAGTTTGATCATTAGTTTCATGGGGTTTCCCAAAATTCAACACCTTGTTCCATATCTCGACCCGTTCGGCATCATTGAATTTGGAATGATAAATCCCAGCCTTGCCCCCAAAAACACGGGTCAGGCGAGTAATAATCTGGGTGCTCAGTGCAATCTCGGGCAAAAGGTACAACACCTGTTTCCCCTGACTGAGATATTCCCTGATCAGTTGGATATAGATTTCGGTCTTACCGCTAGACGTTACTCCATGCAGCAATGTAACATTTTGTTTTTCAAATGATTGCTTAATCTTGTCAAAAGTTTCGTTTTGGGCTGGGCTCAGATCGGAAACGGCAGATATTTCACCTTTGAATGAAGCTAAACGGTCAACTCTCTGATCTGCAATTTTTAGGATGTTCTTTTCAACAAGGTTTGAAAGTGTGCCACTTCCTATTCCTGTTGAATGGAGTAGCTCCTTTTTTGTAACAGTGCGACCCACTCCGTCAGTATGAATCCCCGAAAGGTCAAGAAAGCCCAACAGCAACTTTTGTTGCAAAGGGGTTTTCCTCAACAAGTCGATCGCAATCTGGATGAACTTTTCGGTTGACAAGCGATCACCAGCTAACACTACTGGTTCTGTCTTAAGCCGATAGCTTTCCTTGATCTCTTCATCGACAAAAACCGCCCCTTTTTCCAGGAGATCCCTCACAACGACAAGCGAATTTTTCTTTTGCAACGATTGGTGCAATTCCGCAATGGAGAGGCTCTTTTTTTCACGGATCACATCAAAAACCAACAATTCTCCAGGCGACATCCTGTTGCTGACTTGTTCGGTATAGTCGTTGTTGTAATTGATCCTGGTTTCGCTCTCAAGCTTCAATCCCGACGGTAAAGCAGCTTTAAGGACTTCCCCAATCGGGCAATGGTAATATCCAGCAATCCATTCCCAAAAAGGGAAACACGAAACCGGCACAACAGGTATCCTGTCGATCAAATATTCGATGGGTTTTGTTGCATAACCTTCGGGCTTCTTGTCGTGGATGCTGTGGACCAAAGCCGAATAAAACTTCCTGACACCAAACTGTACGATGACCCTAATTCCTGGCAGAACCTGATCTTTAAGGTCTTCAGGGATAAGGTACGTAAAATAACCCGGAACCGGCAATGGAAGGATTACATCGGCATATTGGACTGTGGCTGTACTCATTTACGGAAATATACATTCCCACAAATCTAATGACTTTGAGAGGAAGTTCAGTGTTGTTTGTTCAGGAAATCTAATAATACATCAGCAATAAAACGATTGGGACGATAATACCAGCGATTGTCAACCATGCGCCTCGGCCTTTGATCCCATTTTTCCCTTTCACCATAAACAATCCCCCAATGGCAAAAAGGATCAGCACCAAACAATAAAAGTCAGAAAACCAAACCCATAGATTGCCTGGATTGTAATGGAGGAAGTTGATCTCAAAAAACAGGGGGCGTTTTTTCAGGTTGTCGAAAAACAATTTTCCGGTAACCAAATCGACGAAAACTGTGCCGCCGCCATTCATAAATATTTTGAGCTCTGTGGCAGAAGGGAAATAATACTGCCGGAATCCCCTTTCCTGGTTGATCTGCTTTAGGATATCCACCACCGTAGCAGTTTCATTTTTCCGGAAATCGTCGGGTACCTTGATGAGATGTTCCGACCGTTCGATCGAATAGTTGGGGTTCCAGTCTTTGCGGTGGTTAAGGGCGATCCCCGACAAGGCGTAGATCAAGGTCATTGCAGCGAAGAAATATCCAAAATCGCGGTGCAGTATCCTGTTAAGTTTGTATATGTTCATAAATAAAAAATTTGCTAAATAAAATGGTAAAATATGATGTCAAGTTAAACATTGGCGTTCTTCAAAAAAAGTCACCTTCTGAAAGTGTTTAATTATTTATCCTTTACTGTTTAACTTCTACGAGGTAAACTGTTTCTATGGTTAACTTTTTCTACAATAGTTAATCTCCTACGGAGAATTTTCCGCGTAGCGGATAAAGTATTGTAGAACAATCGAATAAATTCAGTCCATTTTCCGCGTAGCGGATAAACATCATTCTTACCGGACAAAAATGTTTTTTAAATTAAAAACCATGTCTGCTTTATTATAGAATAACAAAGCAGACATGGTTTAATGAATTGATCGAAAACCCTATTTTTTTGCCTGGACCTCAAATGTGGTACAAGCCAATACGTATTGTTTTGCCTTACCTTCGGTAACACAGGTCACTTTTCCGGTCGAATCTTTAGCAACGGTTTCATCGACAACCGGTGTCAGGATACCCATCGCAATCACGATTTCACCCTCCAGGCTGTCGTCGAAATGGCTGATGTTCCCACCTGCATTCACCCTGATCAGTTGATTTTCATCCGATCCGGTCACGAACATTTTCTTGCCACCTTCCTTGCAGGTATGCACAACACGGCCTTTCAAAGCAATGCTTTTATCAAAGTATTTTTCAGGGTTCTTCTGTACAGAGTCAACGCTTACAACCAAAGTCTTTCCACCTTTGGCTTCAGGGCAACCGGCACATGCAGTAGTTGGTATTCCGGTGCAATCGGCAGCAACTGTTGTTGTTTCTAATTTTACAGTTTGAATCTTTGCCTGTTCGGTTTTTGGTTGTGTATTGCAGGCTGCGAATAGGATAAGGGCTCCAAGTGACAATAATCGGTTCATTTTAAATTTCTTTTAGTTGTTTTTAATACGCTTCAATCAATCGGGCATTTCTTATTTAAGTTGCGCAAATTTAGCAATAAAGTTTGTGAAAATCCTAACTTTTGTCATGGTTTGCATTCGCAACCAAATCAGTGTTTTACAAGAATGTGGCTGGCGGCTGGTTGCTGGCGGCTGGCAAACCCCGAAAGTTGATCGTGCTCCGTGAATTGTTTGGTGAAAAGGAACTAAAAAGATCCCAAATTAGTTAGAAAATCCCGTATCTAATAAATAGGACTTCATGTGGTCTGCAAGACCCAACTTGAATAAATAGGACTTCATGTGGTCTGCAAGACCCAACTTGAAGTCCCGGTTGAACGACATCCCGGCATGTATCGCACTATGCACTTATCGAAGGTTTTTGCTTTTTAGCAGATTTAAAGAGGAGGATTATAGGAGGGCAAAA
>CAIYPA010000123.1 GCA_903927965.1 uncultured Bacteroidia bacterium
CAGCAATTCCTGAGTGTTTTCATATCGGCTCAGGTTTTCAGGTGATTTGTCCTGATACAATTCGGTGAGGATTCCTGATTCGGAGGCAATTTTATTCGCCATTTCATAAGCCTCAGTATTGATAAATTCTGTTGTGAATTTATTGATCAGATTGGAAAATTCATTGATCTTCCTTATTGTTCCGGCATTTAAACCAGACAACATCATTTTTTCGTGATGGACTGCAATTTCCCAAATACTACATCCGGCAACAACAGCCGCATTTTCGAGTTTGTTAACTGAAGTTGTCCCAATACCCCTTACCGGATAGTTGATGATCCGTTTAAACGATTCATCGTCTCTCGGATTGATAATCAGTCTGAAATACGAAAGGATGTCTTTGATCTCTTTGCGCTGGTAAAAAGATAACCCGCCATATATTTTATAAGGGATGTTGCGTTTTCTAAGGATCTCCTCAAATACTCGCGATTGTGCATTTGTGCGGTATAGGATTGCATAATCGGAGTAATCATCATGTTGCCGCATCCTATGATCAAATATTTCATTGGAGACAAGGTACCCTTCTTCATGTTCGTTCATAGCGGTCAACACTTTGATCCGTTCACCTTTTGCATTTTCGCTGAAAACTGTTTTGTGCAATTGATTTTTATTCTTGGCAATCAGGCTATTGGCTGCATCCACAATAACTTGTGTAGAACGGTAGTTCTGTTCCAGTTTATAGGTTTTGTAATCGGCATAGTCTACCTTGAAATTGAGGATATTCTCTATCCTGGCCCCCCTGAATGAATAGATGCTTTGTGCATCGTCACCTACAACGCAAATATTATGGTGCAATTCAGCCAGTCTTTTGACAATCAGGTACTGTGAGAAATTGGTGTCCTGATACTCATCAACCAGAATGTATCGAAAGATACGTTGGTACTTTTCCAATATCTCTGGATGGTTTTTGAATAAAATATTGGTAATCAACAACAAATCATCAAAATCCATTGCCCCTGCACTTTTGCACCTTCTTGCATATTCGAGGTAAATTTCAGCAGTTCGTGGAATGCGGGCAGCTTGGTCCGATTCCCTTTGCTGGGAATTTTGATGATAAGCCACCGAGGTAACCAGGTTGTTTTTTGCAGTTGAAATCCGATTCAGGATTATGCCCGGTTTGTAGGTATTGTCTTCAAGGTTCAGGCTTTTAATGATCGACTTTAGCAGACTTTTCGAATCCTGGGTATCGTAAATCGTAAAAGTGGAAGGATAACCGATTGTTTCTGATTCGGCACGCAAAATTCTGGAAAAGACAGAGTGGAATGTTCCCATCCAAAGATATCGTGAAACATTGCTTCCAACTTCGGTTGCAATTCTTTCCTTCATTTCGCGGGCTGCCTTATTTGTAAATGTTAATGCAAGAATTGAAGATGGCGAAACACCATTTTTCAAAAGATGAGCGACCCGATAGGTTAGTACTCTTGTTTTTCCGGATCCAGCCCCAGCAATAACGAGTGAAGCCCCTTCTGTATTGATTACTGCCTCGCGCTGCGCAGTGTTCAGACTTTCAAGATAATTTGACAAAACGTTGTTATTTAATTACTTCGTAATAACTTCAAAGGATTTGCCCCCTTGATTTTTGCAAAGATAAACCGACCTGCATAAATATGAACATTTTGATGCCAATTCAATTGCATTTTTTCAATAATTATTTTAATCCAAATTTTATTTTTTTTTTTAGAATAAATACGCTTGTAAAATTTCACCTGAAAGTGGTTGGAAAGTGTGCCATTTTGGAAGAAATCATTTTTTAATTGACCTCTATTTATTATTGATCGGAAATCAAAATACAAATGATATATATATAGTTAATATTCAGTGTAATATACTGATTTTGGAATATACTTTTTAAAATTGAAATAATATTGTAATATTGCGAATCAATAATTGAAAGATTCGTTAAATGGAACATACCCGAATTTTAAGATTGGGATTATTTTTACTGATACCAATAGTATTTTCAGTGAATTTTGTAGCTGGACAATCGTTGAAATCGCCATCATCTTCATTCTCAGAACCTACCGCTTACCCTGTATTTTCAGGGAAAGACTCTATTTATTATTTTTGCGGTATTAAGGATCATCAAAGTGGCACTTTAAAAGCTGCATCATCAGGTCAGACTGTAACTTTTGTTTGGGAAAAATTCAATCCTGTTTCAGGGAATTTCAGCTTTTTAAGTAATGAGACCTCCATTTCTTCCGTTTTGAACAATCTTTCAGACGGGTGTTACCGTGTCAGTTTCAGGGAAAATGGGGTTAATTATATTCTGAGGGCTTGGGTAATGAACAGTTGGGTCGTATCAACAGCATCTGTAACAGACTCAAATTGTGATTACTTTCAACTACATGGAAGTGCAACAGGATCTGGTTTTATTTATTATGACCTTTCATCCAATCAGTCTGTATCCCTTGACGCAGCTTATAAATATACCTGGTATAGCGAAGGTTTACCTTTTGCAGCAGTCCAAAACCCCATTGTCAATGATCCACCTCCAAGAAATACGGTTTACAAACTTACAATTACCAATCGAGCTCATTGTAATGCAAGCGTAAATGTTACCTACGAATCGATTGTGACGAAGGCCAAATTTTCCTGGACAACTACTCAAAAAGCGGATCCTGAATATACAAACCCTCAAGCCCCTTTGGAAGTAAAATTTGTGAACGAATCAGAAAACGGGGATTCAGGCAAATACGAGTGGTTTCTGTTTAAAGAGAAGTCACAGATTGAGGAAGAAGGCAAAACTGTGGTGAAATTGGATTCCATAATGGAGCACCTAAATGCAGATAATCCAACTTATACCTATGAATATACTGGAAAATACATGGTGAAGTTGGTATCGGTTAAACAAAGTCCGGGTTATATTTGCCGCGACACATTTTATTTGAAAGATTATATTGTAATCGATACGTCATTGGTGAAAGTTGCACCCGCTTTCACTCCAAATGGTGATGGGGTCAATGATGATTTAATTATTAAAACAAGATCTTTGGAATCTCTTGATTTTCAAGTTTTTAATAGATGGGGGCGCATTGTTCACCACTACAGGAAGATGGGTTATATTCCTGAGGATGCTGAACTTGCCGTTTGGGATGGCAAAGTTGGTGGTAAGTTGGCCACTCCCGGGGTCTATTTCTTTGTGGTCGATGCCCAGGGTCGTGATGGCGTACGAAGACGAAAAAAAGGATTTGTTCAATTGATCTGGTAATCAACGGATTGATTACTTAAATATTAATCTAATTATTTAGAATGAATAATCCTATTGAAAAGTTTAGAAAACTTCTTTTACAGCAAAAAGATTGGCCGATGCTTTATTATTTTAAATTCATTATCAGCAATGATAAGCATAAACTGGATCAAGTCAGGAGCCTTTTCATAGATCAATATTCCATAACATATAAAACATCTAAAGATTTGAAGTATATAAGTCTTTCATGCAAACAATATATGACTGATCCAGAATCAATTATCTGTATTTACGAAAAAGCGGCTTTGGTCGAAGGGTTGATTGCGTTGTAAATTACCCTCCTTAAACTTTTGCCATAACCATACAAAAATACTCTGAAAAACAAGAGCATTTCAGGGTATTTTTGTGTGGATTAATGAATACCTTTTATTCGAACATGTCTTTTACTTTATCAAAAAAACCTTTGTCATGACTTCCTTCTGGTGAAGCGAAATTAGGTGAAACCTGTAGTTTTTCAAGCGTTTTTCGTTCTTCAGCGCTTAGTTTCTGAGGCACCCACGCATGGATCTTCACCAATAAATCACCTTTTCCATATCCATTAACATCAGGTAGCCCTTTTCCTCTCAAGCGAAGTATCTTTTCGGGTTGAGTCCCGGATTCAATCTTTACTTTTACCTTTCCGTCAATGGTTGGAATCTCTGTAGTAATTCCCAAAGCAATATCCGGAAACGACAGGAAAAGGTTATAAATCAGGTCATTTTCATCACGTGTAAGATCCGGGTGTTCTTCTTCAGCAATCAGGATCAACAAATCACCAGGAATTCCACCACGACGTGCTGCATTGCCCTTGCTCTCCAACGACAATTGCATTCCTTCGGCCACACCGGCGGGAATCTTGACGGTGATTACCTCTTCGCCCTGAATAATGCCTTCACCATAACAGGTGTCACACTTTTGAGAAATAATTTTTCCGTCCCCACCGCAGGTAGGGCAGGTCGAGGTAGTCTGCATTTGCCCTAGAAAGGTATTACTTAATCGTGTAACTTGTCCCGATCCGCGACAGGCTGAACAAGTTGTGAAACCACTGCTCCCTTTGGCACCACTTCCATGACAAGTCGTGCAGGTGATGTATTTTTTGACTTTTATTTTTTTCTCGGCACCATGGGCAATCTCGCTCAAATTCATGCTCACCTTAATTCTCAGGTTCGATCCACGATTGACACGTTGCTGGCCCCTTCCTCCTCCGCCAAAACCGCTAAAACCGCCAAAACCGCCATTTCCAAAGATATCGCCAAACATAGAGAATATATCATCCATCGACCGACCTCCTCCGCCACCAAAGCCACCCTGATTACCTAATCCGGCATGTCCAAACTGGTCGTATCTTTGTTTTTTATCGGCATTGCTTAACACTTCATACGCTTCGGCAGCTTCTTTGAATTTTTCTTCAGAAGCTTTGTCACCCGGATTTTTGTCGGGGTGGTATTGAATCGCTTTTTTGCGGTAAGCCTTCTTGATCTCGTCAGCTGAAGCCTCTTTGTTTACACCTAAAACCTCATAATAATCTCTTTTAGCCATTTCTTATTTATTGAGCGGTTATTAACCGGGTTTTATTATTCGCCAACCACAACTTTTGCAAACCGAATGACTTTCTCATTCAGGTAATATCCTTTTTGGATTACATCAACAATTTTACCTTTCATATCTTCAGAAGGAGCAGGAATTTTTGTCAGGGCTTCATGTAAATCGGTATTAAAAACTTTTCCGACTGCTTCAATTTCAGAGATTCCATTCTGTTTATTGAAATCCTTGAACTTATTGTATATCAGTAATATACCATTTTTCGTAGCCTCGAAGTCCATTCCCATTTCAATCGAATGCATCGCACGTTCAAAATCGTCAATTACCGGTAAAATGCTCAACATCACAGACTCGGCGGCTGTTTTGGTCATTTCCATCCTTTCACGTAAGGTTCGTTTGCGGTAATTGTCAAACTCAGCTGAAAGGCGAAGGTAGCGGTCGTTAATTTCCTTATTTACTGCCTCCAGATCTGAAATTTTAGCCTCTAATACAGCTTTCTCATCCAAGGCAACCAGTTGCTCTACTGTTACAGATGGATCCTCTTTGTTGGAAGAAATGTTTTCAATTTCTTCACCAAGTGTGTGATTATCAGTATTTAAATCCATTGTTTTGTCTGTTTTAACTTCGCTGTTCAATTTATATTCCTTCTTTTTCATCCTTAATATCAATATAGTACTTATAAAATTCTGATTCAGAATTTACAAAATTCTGTCAGCGAACCATCAAAAATTTTGCCAATCATCCGATAAAGGACAAATTGACATGAAGATTTGTAATCAGATGACAATTAGTTCTGGTTGGAGTAGTTCCAGTGGCTAATCCGATTATTTCTTCAAGGATGCCAGAATTTTCTCCAGTTCTTCGCCCCTGAGGTTGGTTGCTAGAATAACACCTTTGCCATCTATAAGAAAATTCGACGGTATTGATTCAATTCCATAGGCTTTTATATAGTCACCAGGGTTATTTGGATTACAAACATGGTTTTCCCATGAAAGCTTGTCTGCCTTTATTGCATCTTTCCATGCAGTGCCATCCCGGTCGAGCGAAACACTGAAAACAGTGAATTTATTGCCACTTTTAAAATCAGCGTTTTTGTATTTTTCATAAGCGGCTACCACAAATGGATTCTCGTTCCTGCAAGGACGGCACCAGGAAGCCCAGAAATCAATCAGGACAATTTTTCCAGACTGTGATGATAATTTTATGGGTTGTAAGTTAACCGAGTATTCAACAATTTCGGGAGCTTTATTTCCAACTTCGACACCAACCTTAACTTTAGGCTGACAATTTGCCGTTATGAACGAAAATGCCAATAGAAAAATAGCCGTATTCAATTTTAAGTTTCTCATAACTAATTATATATGAATAATTTGAATCGATTTCATTATTTTATTGACGAATGATCTTTGCTCCAATTGCATTTAACCTTAAATCAATGTTTTCGTAACCACGATCGATTTGTTCGATGTATTCGATTGTTGAAGTTCCTTTGGCTGAAAGTGCTGCAATCAACAATGCCACACCTGCCCGGATATCGGGAGAACTCATTCTTATTGCACGAAGGTACTGCGATTTATCGAGGCCGATCACAGTGGCCCGGTGAGGGTCGCAGAGGATAATTTTTGCACCCATTTCAATCAAACGGTCAACAAAAAACAACCTGCTTTCGAACATTTTCTGATGGATCAGTACACTACCTTTTGCCTGGGTTGCAATAACCAAAAAAATACTCAACAGGTCAGGTGTAAGCCCGGGCCATGGTGCATCTGCAACCGTCAGGATTGTCCCATCAATAAATGATTCAATTTCATAATGTTCCTGAGATGGAACGAAAAGGTCGTCACCTTTTCGTTCCATCTTGATCCCAAAACGGCGGAACGACTCAGGAATAATCCCAAGTTGGTGAAACCCAACATTTTTAATTGTAATCTCAGAAGCTGTCATTGCAGCCAACCCTATAAAACTCCCAACTTCAATCATATCTGGTAAAATAGCATGTTCTGCCCCTTTTAAAGAAGTAACACCAATAATCGTTAAAAGGTTGGATCCCACTCCCTGAATATTGGCACCCATCGAATTCAATATTATGCACAATTGCTGAAGATAAGGTTCACATGCAGCATTATAAATTGTCGTTGTTCCATTTGCAAGCACGGAAGCCATTATCAGATTGGCAGTTCCTGTAACTGACGCTTCATCGAGTAACATGTAACACCCTTTTAGCTGTTTGGCTTCAACTAGGTAGGCTGAATGCAAACCATCGTAAGTTATGGTTGCCCCAAGGGCTTCAAATCCATGAAAATGGGTATCCAGTCTTCTTCGACCGATCTTGTCCCCTCCAGGTTGTGGAATGATCCCAATTCCAAATCGGGAAAGCAAGGGACCAACGATCATAAGGGAACCACGCAAACTACCGGCAAGGGTAAAGTACTCCTGCGATTTCAGGTAGCTGATATTTAATTGAATAGATTGAAAAGAGAATACCCCTTTGTCAATGCGTTCAACCTGAGTTCCCAGATTTTTGAGAATGTCGATAAGTATCAGTGTATCAGATATTTCAGGGATATTGGTTATGATGACCTTTTCCGGTGTGAGAAGAGTGGCGCAGATAACCTGCAAAGCTTCATTTTTTGCACCTTGAGGTGCTAATTCGCCAAATAGGCAACTTCCACCTTCAATAATAAACCTTCCCATCTCCTCCAGATCCTTATTTGTGCTTTCGCGATTGGTTCGACTGGTTGGAAGGAGTGACCATTTTACCTTTTTTTGGCTGTTGTTTGAAAATATCGTTAACTTCCTGAAGGCGCAATTCTGGATTTGGCCTCACTTTCCCATGTGAAAGTTCAACCATATCATTTAATATTTTAGAATCTTCAACGGCATCTTTGTTCCACATCAGGTAGGATTTTTTCATCTGATTGGCTAAGAGTTCAGTATTGGTAGTCTTGGCTAGATTGTCATCATCCATACCCGAAGTTGCCGCAATAAAGGTCTCCATGATCTTGCCGTAATGACGATATTTGATATTGCTTTGATTATAAGGCACTAATCTGGGCTTTTCGATAAAAGTCTCCGGTTTTGGCGGATCGTAAGGATAATCGATATCCAGTTTGAAATCGGACATGATCGCAATATGGTCCCAAAGTTTGTGCTTAAACTCATTGATATCCCTGAGATAGGGGTACATCATCCCCATCACATCGATCACCGACTTGACCGCAAGAATCCGTTCTTCACGGTCCTCGATCTGAAGGATATGGTCAACCATTTTATGAATACTACGGCCATATTCCGGCAGTTTCATTTTCTTCCTTTGGGTATTGTAATCGTGTTCCAACATTGTATTTTCTTATAAATTAGCACATCCGACCAATAATCATGATCTTTGTCTTATAACCTACAAAACTAATTGTTTTAATCGTTATTTCAAATCCCATCCTTGAAATTTTCTTTTTTCGCAATCAATTGATAATGAATCTATTTTCGGGAGACAAAAATGCCCTTTATAAGGTTGAGAATGAACAGGACAACAATAAAACCTGAATTGGCAATAAGCGAAAGCATAAGCAGGAATAGAAAACCTGCAACATAGAGTGCAATTTTTGACAAGAATACAACCATGAAATTTCCAAGCCAAAGAGTTACCATATTGAATAGCAGGAAAAAAATAATTACCCATAAAAATCCTGAAAATGAGCTGGCAATATCGGAAGAACTTAAGGTCATTGAGCTTCCAATAGAATAAAGGATATAAATGTAAATTACGACCTTCCACCATGTTGATGAATTTTTTGTAAAGACAATATTGTAGAAGGAATAAAAAGTGTTTTTAATTGCAATTGTGTCTTGTTTCAATAAAGAAAAATTCGTGATAATCTCAGGTGAAATCCTGAATGATTGGTGTTGGCTTATATTATGATTAAGTATCAACAATGTAGCCAAAAATAAGACAATTCCGGAGGATAGTACAGGGCCAATACCAATAAAAAAATTACCTGTTTTATTATAGATGCTTTTCTTATTAAAAGTATGGTTCACATGGCCAAGTGAGGTTCCATCTTTATTTGGTTCAAACAGGACGATTTCGGTGATTTTATGACCAAAAACCAAAGCAAAAAACGCATGGCTCAATTCGTGAACGGAAGTCCCCAACCAGCAAAAGCCGTACAAAAACAAGTTCCGTCCCCAGAATCTGACACTCAAACGTGCCACAAGGTTTGCTGAAAGGCTTAATAACAAGACCAATACGTTAAGCAATCCGAATAGGAACAAGAGCTGGTTTAAAGTTGTAAGAGACACATTGATAAGGTATTCCCATATTCGGGAAAGGTAAATTTCCATATTTGATCTGTTCGTTTGACAAAGGTAGTAGAAAACAAAAATATTTGAAGTGATTTTTTACTATATTTGTTTGATTATAGCGACAGGCAAAATCTGAATATTTTAAGGATGGCAATTAATTTTTTAATTGAAGTTGATGATGATTTGTTACGCGTAACCGCTTCAGGCCAGGATGATAACCTCGAAGAGGTACAGGAATATGGAATGGCCGTTATTGAGGCTTGTATTGAATATGGAGTGTCAAAGGTTTTGTGCAACGAAAAGGAGTTGAAATATTCGCTCGGGACCTTTGATACTTATGAATCTGCCAGGCTAATTGCAGAAGTAGCACCTAAGATTGCCCAGGTAGCCATTGTTTGCAGGGACGATGATTTCAAGGATGCCCAATTCTGGGAAACAGTTGCAACGAATAGGGGCTTGCATATCAGAGTATTTAAGGAGCTTGTTGCTGCAGAAGAATGGTTAAAATAAAGTACTTAATGAGCATTTGAATGAAATTTTGATTTACAAATAAAAATTTACTACTTTCGTACTGTACTTCCAAAATGAAAATTTTGCATTTTAAACTAATAATTGAAATCATGAAAAAATCATTTTTGACAATCGCCTTAATGACAATGGTTCTGACTACATTTGCACAATTGCCAATTACTTTCGACATCGGATTAAAAGCTGGTATCAACTCAAGTAAAATTACCACAGATAATCCGGGAGCAATTGGATCTTATACTTTTAACGATTTTGTTTCCGATGCTAAAGGAGGTTATCTTTTTGGTGCTTTTGCCCGTTTAGGAGCAAAAAAGATTTATTTTCAACCTGAACTTTTGTATGTTCAAAAGAAAGGTGAGACAACCATTTCCTATAATAGTACTCAATCAACCACTCAATCTATTAATGTAAAATCGGTTCAGATTCCGTTGCTGGTTGGTTTTAAATTGATTAATCTCAAAATAGCCTCGATTCGTGCATTTACAGGTCCTGCGATGTCGTTTGCAGTAGGTGATAGTAAAGCTACATTTGCCGCTATCTCTGCATTCAACCAGGAGACGTTGAAAAAGAACACGTGGGATTGGCAACTTGGTGGTGGTGTTGATCTTGGACCATTGGTTTTGGATGTCCGTTATGAGTGGGGACTTTCTAAAATTACAGGTGAAAGCCTTTCACCAACCAATATGGGCTTTAAGAGCAAAGGTAATTTCCTTACTTTCTCGCTTGGGTTTAAATTTATCTGATATTATTTTGGACAAAAAAAGGCCGGTTTATGACCGGCCTTTTTTTGCACTATAAGGAGACTAATATTCTCAAACTTTGTTTTTATGAACAAAAAGCAAAAATTTGATGCGTTGTGCAACGGTAAACTCCAAGTTGGAGAAGCATTGTTTTATCCGATTCTGATGCATTTTGCGGCCCGATTTAACGGAAACAACTACGGCGAGTTTGCCTCAAATTATAAAGTGTTGGTCGAGAGCAATATAAAATGTCTTGAGTTTTTTGACATGGATATGGTAAGTCTAATTTCTGACCCTTATCGTGAGACTGCGGCTTTTGGTGCGCCGATTGAATTCATTCCTGAAGGAGTCCCAATTTGCCGGAAGCATCTTGTCGAAACCATTGAGGATGTAATCAACTTGACGATTCCTGATGTTTACAAAAATGAGAGGACCTTTGACCGGATCAAAGGGGCAGGGTATTACCAGCAATTGTTGAATGGGACAGTTCCCGTTATGGGGTGGATAGAAGGCCCATTGGCGGAAGCCTGTGACCTGACCGGTGTAAGTGAAATGCTTTTGATGCTGATGATCGATGAGGATTTTTGCAATCGGTTGATGGATAAATGTTTGCAAACAGGGAAAGATTTCGCTAAAGCGCAGATTGATGCGGGTTGCGATTTGATTGGCATCGGGGATGCAATTTGTTCACAAATCGATGGTGAAATGTACAACCTGATGGTCAAAGACCGTCATATAGAGTTAATAGAGTACATTCATTCGTTAGGGGCAAGAGTAAAGTTGCATATCTGTGGAAACACAACCCATCTTCTGTCGTCTATTGCCGAATTAAACGCCGATCTGTTTGATCCGGATTATCTGGTGGATCAATCCAACTGTTTGGCGGCTCTGGGCAAAGATGTTGTCCGGTTCGGAAATATCAATCCTATTTTCATTCAGAATGCTACGCCTGAGGAGATTACAAAGATATGTAAAGAAGTCCTTGATTTTGAAAAGGGGAATAAATTTATCCTTTCAGCCGGTTGCGAAATCACTGTAAATACACCCATTGAAAATTTGCTGGCAATGTCGCATTCAAGAAAGAACTTTTAGACTTGATTTTATTGATGATAGCGTTCATTACAAATGAAAATTTACTAACTTAGCATTGTACTTCCAAAATGAGAATTTTTCATTTTTAACTTAAAAATTGAAATCATGAAAAAATCATTTTTGACATTCGTATTATTGACAATGGTCCTGTCAACATTCGCACAATTGCCGATTACCATAGACATCGGCATAAAAGCAGGAATCAACACAAGTCAAATTACTTCAACTAACCCTTCAGTAATTGATGTGAAATCGAAATCAGGTTGGGATATTGGTGCATTGGCCAGGTTAGGAGGCAAAAGCATATTTCTACAACCGGAATTGTTGTATGTCGAAAAACAGGGTTTGGTAACTTTTACCACTATTACTGGAACGAATACGCATTTTGTCAGTATAAAGTCAGTTAAAATTCCAATATTGGTGGGATTTAAATTAATCAATCATAAACATTCCTCCGTTTACTCATTTACTGGCCCTGCCAGGTTGATTGCAGTGGGTGACAATTATGTATCTTCTGTATTCAGCCAACCATACATTTGTATGCAGGAAACTTTTAATGTATGGGACTGGCAACTTGGAGGTGGTGTGGATCTTGGTCCTTTAACTTTAGATGTCCGATATGAGTGTGGAATATCCGAAATTAAAAATAAAAATTTCTATTATGGCAACATTGGGTTTAAGGAGAAAGGAAATTTCCTGACCTTCTCACTTGGGTTTAAATTTACCTTATTTAGAATACGGTAGTACGCATTTTAAAAGGGCTAAACAGATTTTCCCGTTTAGCCCCTTTAAAATGAAAGGAAATTCAATATTTCCAAATATTTCCAAATATTTCCAATATTCCTATTTATAAGCTTGTTCGTGGACATTTTTCATCGACCTTCCTGAAGGGTCGGCATTGTTGCGGAACGAGGCGTCCCAGGCGAGCGCTTCCGGGGTGCTACACGCAATTGAAGGCACTGATGGAACACAACTTGCTGCTGCATCCGATGGGAAATGCTCTGTAAAAATTGTCCTGTAGAAATATTCCTCTTTCGACATTGGTGTATTGATTGGATAAAGGAATTTTGCATTGGCCATTTGCTCGTCAGTGATCTTTTCAGCCGTAAGTGCTTTTAAACTGTCGATCCAATTGTAACCTACACCATCCGAAAATTGCTCTTTCTGGCGCCATGCAACACTTGCAGGCAGATAATCTTCGAATGCTTTGCGAAGGATCCATTTTTCCATTTTCCCATCTTTTGCCATTTTATCCTCTGGATTCAAGGTCATAGCCACGTCCATAAATTCTTTGTCCAGAAATGGTACCCTACCCTCTACACCCCAGGCAGCCAACGATTTATTGGCCCTTAAACAATCGTAAAGGTGAAGTTTTCCGAGTTTGCGTACTGTCTCCTCATGGAAAGCCTGGGCGTTCGGTGCTTTATGAAAATAGAGGTATCCTCCAAAAAGCTCATCAGCACCTTCACCTGAAAGCACCATTTTCACCCCCATCGATTTGATCATACGAGCCAGAAGATACATTGGGGTAGAAGCCCTTACAGTTGTAACATCATATGTTTCAAGATGATAGATTACGTCACGCAAGGCATCCAACCCTTCCTGCACAGTAAAATGGACTTCATGGTGGACTGTACCAATATGGTCAGCAACTTTCTGTGCAGCAGCGAGGTCGGGAGATCCGATCAAGCCAACAGCAAAAGAGTGAAGCTGGGGCCACCAAGCCTCCAATTGGTTGTCGCTTTCAACCCGCTTCGCAGCATATTTTTTCGCGATGGCCGAAATTACTGATGAGTCAAGACCACCTGAAAGCAGCACACCATAAGGTACGTCCGACATCAGTTGACGATGTACAGATTCTTCAAGTGCATTTCTTAAAACATCAATGCTGGATACATTATCTTTAACAGCGTCATAACTGGTCCAGGTGCGACTGTACCATTTTTTTATAACACCCTCTTTACTATATAGATAATGTCCTGGAAGGAATTCTTCAATCTTTTTGCAGATCCCTTCGAGTGCCTTTAGTTCCGAAGCGAAATAATAGTTTCCATACATATCCCATCCCATATAAAGTGGAATAACACCAATGTGGTCCCTTGCAACGAGGTAACAATCCTGCTCTTCATCATACAAGACAAATGCAAAGATCCCGTTTAGGTCCTCAAGAAAATCGATCCCTTTTTCGCGGTAAAGTGCAAGGATCACTTCACAATCAGATTCTGTAAGGAATTGGTAATGATCCTCAAGCGGTTTGCGCAATTCACGATGATTGTAAATTTCACCATTCACACCAAGGATTAATTTTCTGTCCTTGCTGTAAAGTGGTTGCCCACCCGAAGATGGATCAACAATGGCCAACCTTTCGTGGGCAATTATCGCTTTGTCGCCACAATAGATTCCAGACCAATCCGGACCCCTGTGGCGGATCTTTTTTGACATTTTGAGGACTTGTGTCCTTAAATCTCCAGCTTTTACTTTTAAATCAAATACTCCGACAATTCCACACATATCATTATTGATTAATAACTTTTCTGATTCATTTCAAACAAAAATTCCTGCTTTTAGAATAAAATATCAAAAAGTAGTCATAATTGGAGTGCAAAAATACAATAATCTTTCAAACTACGAAAAACGGGTACAAAAAGACAAAATAAGTTTTCATTTGCTGGTAACATGTTTATTCCTTTTTCTTCAGGGCATTTTTAATTTTTTGCCAGATATTTGATTTTGGCTCTTCTTCTTTTTGCTCATCTTTCTTCTGCTCAATCTGGGATGCAGCCTCTTTCTTCTTTTCCTGGCTTTCGGCCTTTCTTTCCTCCTTTTTTTGACGGTTACCACCTAAAAAATCCCAGAATTTCCCTTTTTCCTTATAGGTTTCCCTGAAATGGGGAATGTCAAGCATTGCAAGAGTCGATTCATCCAGAGATGGGAATGTATGTTCTTTGTAATCCCTGAAAGCCGGGTCGCGGTAGAGTTTGTTAAAAAACTTTCCAACAACTGGTAATGCCATGTACCCTCCTCTACCTAAGGCAATGGTCCTGAAGTGAATGGACGGTTCGTCTGCACCCACCCAACAACCGGTCACCAGATCGGGAGTGTATCCCATAAACCAACCGTCGGCGAAATTTTGGGTCGTGCCGGTCTTGCCCGCAAAAGGACCTTCAATTTTGTACAGCGACCTGATTTCTGACCCGGTACCATTGTTCACAACCGATTCAAGGTAATGGGTTATTATCTTGGCCGTTTCTGGAGACATCGCTTCAGTCTCCTCATTATCAAGAACATATTTTTTAAGTATTTTACCTTTGGAATCTTCTATCCTGATCAGGTAGTTCTGGCCTACTGTCTTCCCAAGGTTATCCAAACAGCCATATGCTGTTGCCATCTGGATCAACGGAACATCGGCAGAACCTAAGGCCAATGATGGAACTTCAGGCAGGTCGGCTTTGATCCCCATTTTTTGGGCCATAGAGATGGCCTCCGGGATACCGGAATCCAACAGCACCTGTACAGAAACTGTATTGACCGATTTAGTCAGTGCCCCTTCCAGAGAATAGAATCCCCCATATTCATCATTTGAATTTCCAGGCGACCAATCCTGATATTCGGAATAGGTTGTTTTTTCGTTTGGATAATATTTGTCAGGAGCCATCCCATTTTCAATGGCAGAAGCATAGATGATTGGTTTAAAGACTGATCCAACTTGTCGTGGAGCCAAAACATGGTCATATTGAAAATACCTGAAATCGTTCCCACCGATCCAGGCCTTAATGTCACCCGACTTTGGATCAAGCGCAATAAAACCGCAATGAAGCAATTTTAAAGTGTATTTTATCGAATCAATGGCCGACATCTTCATCAGTTTCTCTCCTTCCCATGAGAACATTTTCATGTTGCGGGGTACCTTAAAGGCGGCAGTGATCTCATCGGCAGATTTTCCGGCTTCTTTGAGCTTTTTATAGTGTTCCGAACGCTTCATCGCCCTTAGCACAACCGAATTGTTCTTTCCCCATGGGTCTTTTCCGTCCCAATGTTTCAGGAAGGTTGCCTGCAACTCTTTCATTTTTTCCTGCATGGCCATTTCTGCGTACTTCTGCATCCTTGAATCAATGGTCGTTACGATTTTCAATCCATCGGTGTAAAGGTTGTAAGGAGTGCCGTCTGGTTTAGTGTTTTCGGCACACCAATCCTCGAGCTGTGGCCGGATCAGCTCCCTGAAATAAGCACCAGGTCCTGTATTGTAAACCAGGTAACTGTACTTTAAACCAAGTGGTTCGCTGCTGTACTTTTTGGCTTGTTCCTGGGTGATGTAATTTTGCCTGACCATTTGTGCGATCACGACATTCCTTCTTTGAAGCGATTTTTCTGGATTGGTACGGGGATTGTAATAATTATTGGCCTTTAACATACCAACCAATGTAGCTGCCTGTGGAACAGTTAATTTGGATGGTTTGACGGTAAAAAACCGTTCGGCAGCGGTTTCCAACCCAAAAGTATTTTCACCAAATGGGACCGTATTCAAATACAATGTCAGGATTTCTTCTTTGGAATATAGCTTTTCTAGACGGTACGCAATAATCGATTCCCTGATTTTGACAATTGGCATTGTGAGCGGGCCGTAATTCTTTCGTCCGTAAATATTTTTCACGACCTGCTGTGAAAGTGTCGAACCGCCACCTGAACTTTTGTCCAAAAGCAAAATTGATTTAAACACAACCCGTAAAAGTGCCCATTCATCAACTCCCCGGTGCGTATAAAAACGACTGTCTTCCGTTGCGATCAAGGCATTGATCATATTTGGGGAGATTTCCTTATAAGTGATGTTGCTCCTGTTTTCGATGTAATAACGTCCAAGAAGCTTGTTGTCTTTGGAGTACACTTCTGTCGCATCGGGTTCCTTTATCTTTACAAGTGTATTTGAATCAGGAAGTTCACCAAAAGTTCCTATGTAAACCAAGGCAAAAAGGATAACCAGCAAAAACAGTCCGAACAGTCCGAGTTTTAATCCCCAGATGAGAACTCTTTTGCCCAACGATTGTTTAGATGTTGAAGATAATCGTGAAAAGAAACCTTTAATGGTTTTCTTTTTGGATGGTTCTTTCTTCTTTTTGACAGACATATTTATTATTCAAAGCTCCTTAAATACAGTTCACTAAATCGCCCATATCATGAAAATTGCAATCTCCGGCGGCACAGGTTTTATTGGCAAACAGTTGTCGGACATTTTATTACGATCAGGACATGAACCAATTGTGATCACACGTACCGACCTTTCTGCCGGGATGGATCACCTTGCAAAAGTAATCAAATCCGCCGATGTTATCATCAATCTCGCAGGGGCGCCAGTTTTACAACGATGGACTGAAAAAAACAAACAGGTTATTTTATCGAGTCGGGTCGATACGACAAGAAAATTGATTGAAGCCGTCCGTCTTAATCTGCCGGAACATAAACCATCTGTTTTTTTAAGTGCTTCTGCAATAAGTATATATAAAAGTTGGGAAATACATGATGAACAATCAACAAATTGGGGGACAGATTTTCTGGCATCCGTTTGTAAAGCATGGGAAAAAGAGACTGAACCACTGAATGATCTGAAAGTGAGATTGTGTACGATCCGGATTGGAATGGTTTTGGGTTTAGCTGGTGGTTCATTAAAGACGATGTTGCCAATGTTTAGACTAGGATTAGGCGGAAAAATTGGTTCCGGGAAACAGCCTTTCTCATTTATCCACATCGATGATGTTTGCCGGGCGATTGAATTTTTGATCCTAAACGAAAAGTGTACTGGGATTTATAACTTTGTCGCACCAAATCCAATTACCAATAAATTGTTTACAAGGGAGTTATCAAAACAACTGCACCGTCCCGCTATTTTCATGGTTCCTTCATTTGTGCTCAAACTGATATTTGGTAAAGCCTCTGACCTGATAATCGATGGGGTGACTGTCAAACCGGCCCATTTACTCAAGGATGGTTTTCAGTTTAAATATCCCGATATAGGATCAGCATTGGAAAACATTTTGAATTAAATAAAATTTGATATAGATGAACGGTGATTCTACAGGTGAAAAAACACCGCCGATTTATGTCGTTTCCGGTGGAAAAGGATTGGCCGGAGATTCTGTTGTTCAGTCCGTTTTGATCCAGTTCCCAAACAACAGGGTGCCGGTTATCATCGTTCCAGATGTTCTGACCCAGGCAAAAATGGACGATGTGATTTTAAAAGTACTCCAGACCAAAGGGGTCATTGTCCATACAATGGTCGATCCTGAAGCCAGGAAAATGTTGATCGCTTCATGTGTTCAGCGTGGAGTACGGCATATCGACCTTGCCGGTGATTTATCGGATTACTTGTCCAATCTCCTGAATACCCAACCGATAAGTCAGCCCGGTTTATACAGGTTAAGCAACATTGCCTATTTCAGGCGTGTCGAAGCGATTGATTTTACTTTGAAAGTGGATGATGGCCAGAATCCTGAAAAGATAGGTCAGGCAGATATTGTGCTAACAGGTGTTTCGAGGACGGGGAAAACTCCGTTAAGTGTTTACCTGGCAATGTTTGGTTGGAAAGTCGCCAATTTACCAATTGTTCCCGGAATTGATCCCCCTGACACGCTGTTTAAAGCTGATCCACGAAGGGTTTTTGGTTTGAATATCTCCCCGGTTTATCTGATCGCCCAAAGGGCAAACCGCGTCAAAAGCCTTCATATGGACGAAGATACGGACTACATCAACAAACGGAAAGTTGCTGAGGAACTTGAATATGCCCACCGAATTTTTACCAGGGGAGGGTTTACCGAAATCCAGATTACAAACAAACCTATCGAATCGTCTGCTAACGAAATCCTTACGATTCTTACCAGCAGGTTTGATAAAGAGAATTGGCAGAGATAGAACTGGCGGTTGGCAATTGGCAACTGGCTACTGGCTTCTGGCGGCTTGCAACTGGCGACTTGCAACTGGCAACTAGCTACTTACAAAACTTAATTCGGAATTCAAAATTAACTCCGTAGTCAATTCTGCTAGCCGCAAGTAGCCAGGAGCCAGTCGCAAATTCCGTAATCTGCCAGAAGCCAGCCGCCAGAAGCCAGCCGCAATTTTTCAAGGTTTCTTCACAGCCGGAACCAACTTGACACTCTTCACATCAACAGTAATCTCACCCAATCTTTTTGCAACATCAGGTTTCATTGTTTCCTGAAAACGTCCTCCAAGGTATTTGGCGAGAAATTTCTCGGCAGAGGCCAACATGGCCATATTGTTTACCGGACGTGCAAAGCCATGGCCTTCATCGGGTGCAACGATGTATTCGACCGGGAAACCCCTGTCGCGTAAGGCAATCACAATTTGATCAGACTCAGCTTTGTTGACACGTGGGTCATTGGCTCCCTGTACAACGAGCAATGGAGCCTTAATTTTATTGGCAGAATTGAGCGGTGACTGCCGTTCAAGCTGGGCTTTCCCTTCAGGATTTGTCGGGTCACCCATTCTTACATGGAAAATTTTTCTACCCGATTCCCAATATGGAGGGATAGAGTTAAGCAATGTGATCAGGTTTGACGGCCCAACAATGGAGACTCCACAGGCATACACATCGGGTGTAAAGGCAACTCCTGCCAAAGTTGCATAACCACCATAGGATCCACCCATAATCCCAATTTTGGAAGCATTCGCGATCCCTTCACCGATCAGGTATTTGACGCCCCAAGTCAGGTCATCCTGCATTTTTTCACCCCATTGGTTATTGCCCGCGTTCAGAAACTTTTTCCCATAACCAGTAGAAGACCTGAAGTTCGGAGCCAAAACTGCATAACCCCGATTCGCAAGGAATTGTGCATAAGAATTATAGCCCCAACTGTCACGGGCCCAGGGGCCACCGTGTGGGAAGACGATCAGTGGAAGATTTTTTGGCTCAAGTCCTTTGGGCATTGTCAGATAGGCCGCTATTTCGAGACCATCCGATGATTTATAACGGATTGCCTTCATTTCTGCCAGATCTTTGACTGGGATATTTGGACGTGGGCGATATTGAAAACTGAGTTTTTTGTTCTGGCGGTCAAATAAATAAACCGATCCAGGATCATTATCCGCTGAAGCGCTGAGCAGCCAATAATTTTCATCTGTTGTGTTGGAAGTAAAATAGATGTCTTCATTTGGCAACTCCTTCTTAATCAAATTGTAATCATCTTCAAAGGATTTGTTCTTCCAGTAGATCACATTCCGGTCATCTTCATAAGCCGTAAAGACGATCTCCTTGGTCAACTCGGAAAAAAATACATTGCCAATATCCACCTTTTTCAATGGATCGGATTCTACCAGTTCTTCCTTCATTGTTACAGGATCCAGAAGTACAAGCCTTGTCAGGTTAATACTGTCACCTTTGTTGGTGTTCAGATAGAACCGTTTGTTGTCCTTGTTAAAAGCAATCGGAAATGCATCTTCAAATACCGTTGTTGAATATATTTTGACAAGTTCCTTGTTATCAACCCTTAATATGTCGTTGCTGCCATCGGCATTGGACCTGGTTGCAAGACGAAGTTGATCGTCCCAGTCGAAAACCCATCCGGTTATCCGGTCGGTGGCAGAATTCTGACGGATTAAAGTCCTTTCACCAGTTGATAATTTTAATTTGTAAAGGTCGTGCCATGCCGCATCGCGGTCGTTTAATCCAATGTAAATGGCATCAGGATCAGCTTTAGGAACCGCATAGATCAAAACCCTAACGCCTTTAAGTTTGGTGAGGTCCCTGTTAACCGGAACATCCTTTCCCTGGACTGGTGTTTCAAGTGGGTCAACGGCATAGATATTGAAATTCTCATCGCCTCCTTTGTCCTGTGAGTAAAGGATATATTTGCCATCACGTGACCAAAAATATTCGCGGATCGGCCGTAAAGTATCGCATGTGAGTGGTTTGGCTGCTGCAAAATCTTCATTGAGCTTTTTCACCCAAATGTTTAAGGTTCCTTTGAAAGGCTTCACAAAAGAGATAAACTTCCCATCAGGGGAGAGCTGCCCACCCGCTATTTCAGGACTGTCAAACAGTAACTGACGGTCGATCAATGGGGGTTGCAGCACCTTAGGTTTTTCGGTTTGACATGCGAACAGTAAAACACCAATAAAAAAAAGACAGATGAATCTCAAGTTTTTCATTTTTTGGTAATTAAAGAATTGATAAATAGAATAATGACAAATTTAACGTGTGATTAATTATTTTGTTTCAATCGTTTGTGAAAAATTGCAATTTTCTGAATCGATCTGATTCTTTTACTATATTTACAGTTCAGAAAACACTATAAAATTAACCAGAACTCTTAATAATAATTCGTTTATGGCAAAAGTTCTCGTATTGGGAGCAGGGATTTCGGGACATACTGCTGCCGCATTCCTGAAAAAGAAACTTGGGCGCAACCATGAGGTGGTAGTCGTCAGTCCTACAGCTTATTATCAATGGATTCCTTCCAATATCTGGGTCGGAGTCGGAAAAATGACCATCGATCAGGTTCGGTTTAAGCTCAAACCTGTGTACGACCGTTGGAAGATTGATTTCAAACAGGCAAGGGCTACAGCCATTTTCCCGGAAGGTGATGTCAATTCTGTAAAACCTTATGTTTCAATAGAATATACCGATGAGTCACGCCGTGGGGAAACTGAAAATGTCGATTACGATTACCTGGTCAATGCAACAGGTCCAAAGCTGAATTTTGCAGCAACCCAGGGTCTTGGGCCGGGTCAATTCACCCATTCGGTCTGTTCCTGCGACCATGCAGTCGCAACATGGGAAGCTTTGAAAGTCTGTTTCACCAGGATGGAAAAGGGCGAAAAACTGAAGTTCCTGATTGGGACAGGTCACCCGGGGGCAACCTGTCAGGGTGCTGCCTTTGAATACGCCCTCAATGTTGCCCATCAGATCAAGGAACGCAAACTTCAGGATATGGCCGAAATTACCTGGATTTCAAACGAATATGAATTGGGCGACTTTGGAATGGGCGGTGCTTTTATCAGCCGCGGTGGTTATGTCACGCCAACAAAAGTTTTCAGCGAATCTATCTTTGCCGAATATGGGATCCGTTGGATCAAGAGGGCAGGGGTGATGAAGGTTGAAGAGGGGGTTGCCCATTATGAGACCCTTGATGGTGCGATGAAAACTGCATCTTTTGATTTTGCCATGCTGATCCCTGCATTTGCAGGAGTAGGCTTAAAAGGTTATAATAAAGCAGGTGAGGATATTACATCCCAATTGTTTGCGCCAAGTGGTTTTATGAAAGTGGATGCCGATTATTCTGGCAAAGCCTTTGAAGATTGGTCAGTAGAAGATTGGCCATCGGTTTATCAAAGTCCGGTTTATGGGAATATTTTTGCAACAGGTATTGCTTTTGCTCCGCCCCACCAGATTTCTAAACCGATGAAAAGTCCGAACGGGACATTGATCACCCCCGCACCTCCACGGACAGGTATGCCATCGGGAGTAATCGGTAAAATTGTTGCATTGAATATTATTGAAAGAATCAAGACTGGGAAGCCGGAATTTAAGCATAAAGCCTCTATGGGAAAGATGGGTGCTGCTTGTATTGTTTCTGCCGGATTCGGGATGTTAAAGGGCAATGCGGCAACCATGACGGTCTATCCGATAGTCCCCAATTGGGAAAAATACCCGCAATGGGGCCGCGACATCAATTATACGGTTGGAGAGGCGGGGTTGGCCGGTCACTGGTTAAAACTGTTCCTACATTATATGTTTATCCACAAAGCGAAAGGCTATCCATTCTGGTGGTTGATACCGGAATGATAAAGTTTCACGGTATTTCGAGAATGGTTGAAGACTCCTTGTTTGCTTTTTTAAACTCTATATATGAAGTGCAATAGCATATAGTTGGATTAGTTACACAGAGGGCCACAGAGGATTCACAGAGATACACAGAGGTAAACAGAGTTCTCGATAAACTCTTCTGCTTTCTTCATTCGTAATCATTAATAAATCAATTTAATCTTGTTAACAATGGCAAAAAATATCGTTCGTGGTTATTACGATGAGTCATACCCTCCATTACCAACCAAATGGACCCTATTCTGGCGCAGGAACCTGTTGTGGCAAGCCTGGCGTTTTGTGGCCCTGAACATTAAAATGATGCGGATTATCGTTGGGGGACATTCGTGATTGTTGCTGTCATATTTTGACCGCATATTTTTGACCTTCCCTCCATTTGCCCCAATATTTTTTGTCCATTAAAAGACATTGACGTGCAAATGCGAGGCTTCGGTCAAATAATTTCAACATCAGAAGGAAGAAGAGTGATGTCAATACACTTGTATCATTTTCATTCTCAATCCATTTTTCGAAATTTGGATGAATAGAATGGCTTTTTTCTTTGATCCTACCCGTTATTTTTTTTAGTTTTTTTTCTTTGGTGAGGGAATAGATATATAGGACATCATCCCGATTTTTATCATCCTGAATAATTTCCCACAAATCATCCTGGAGTTTATCA